>CAYOEJ010000045.1:10929-12014 GCA_964403015.1 uncultured Arcanobacterium sp. | reverse complement strand
TACGCGAAGTTGCCGAAACCGTCAAGAACTCGGACCTTCCAGCAGTAGGCGCACTCGCCAACGTTGCCGGTGTTGCATCGCCGGTCGGTTTCCTCAATACCACTCTCGATGAGTGGGAATCACCGTGGAGGGCATCATCGAGAAGGCACGCGAACTTCTCTAGTTCTTAGTCGATTTGTCTTAGTCGATTTGTCTTAGCTGATTAGTCTTAGCCGATTAGTCTTAGCCGATTAGTCTCCTCCAAGGGCTAAGTTGGGGCGGGGAGAGATCTGGTCCGATCTCTCCCCGCCCTTTTGCATGCCTTGAGGAGTCGGGCAACCCACTTTCTGCCGCTTAACCCACTTTTCTGCCGCATAACCCACTTTTCAAACCATAACTGCGCTGATCTCGACATCAAATGCCGAAAACCGCGTCTACATGTCAAAATCAGCGCAGATATGGCTTAAGGGTCCGCATATCTGCGCCCTTCGAGCAATCGAGATACTCCCGCCAGTCAAGCAATCGACATATCCGCACCTTGGAGCAATCGAGCCCTTCCTGATAACAACGCGAGTAGACTCTGGTCATGAACCTCCATCCAGCCATCGCAGATTTTGAGTTCCTCATTGGTAGTTGGGAAGGCCACGGAGAGGGCCACTACCCTACGATCCGGTCCTTCAAGTACCGAGAAGTACTCGTCTTTACGGCCACTCCTGGCAAACCATTTCTGCATTACATTCAAAAGACGTTCGGCTTGGAAGATCAGCCAATGCACACGGAGTGTGGTTACCTACGCCCACAAGATGGCGGCCGCGTTGAGTTCACGTTGGCACAACCGACCGGCCAAACCGAGCTCCTCGAAGGCCAAGTGACCGAAGAGGCGGAAGGAATCCTGATTCTTGACTTCGATTCCTCACGCGTGGTGAACTCCAGTTCGGCCAAGCAGGTTGATAGCACGTCCCGTTCATATGCGTTCAACGCAGACAGAACCGAGATGATCAGCGAGTTCAACATGTCCGCAGTTGGACAACCACTGCAGCAGCATCTCCTTAGCAACCTTACAAAGATTGGTTAGCTGCTCGTAACCTCAACCTCATCACCCCAGG
>CAYOEJ010000045.1:0-10829 GCA_964403015.1 uncultured Arcanobacterium sp. | reverse complement strand
AGCAACCTTACAAAGATTGGTTAGCTGCTCGTAACCTCAACCTCATCACCCCAGGGACCTTTCAAAGATTGGTTAGCTGCTCCCGAGAAGCCATAGCCGCTCTTAAAAAGCCACAACTGCGCTGATCGTGACATGAAATGCCAAAAATCGCGCCAAAAGGTCAAAATCAGCGCAGTTATGGCGTAAGACCGCGTCAAAGAGCCACGGACCAGCACGACCTCCACCCTGTAAGCCCGAAAACTGCGGTAAAAGGGATTAACCCCAAAATTGAAGGTAAAACTGAAGACAAAAAGAGGGTTAAACCCTAGGACCTGACGAAAAATGGGGGCAAGCCCCAAGAACTCGGGGTAAATAGGGGTAGAGATCAAAAACTGAGGCCCGACCTTCCCGGTCGGGCCTCATAATTCAACTGCTCCAGCTGGTTCGTGCGCGGCTGCTCCAGCTGATCAGTTCGCGGCTGTTCCAGCTGGTTCGTGCGCGGCTGCTCCAGCTGATCAGTTCGCGGCTGTTGCAGCTGGTTCGTGCGCGGCTACTACAGCTGATCAGTTCGCGGCGGTTCTTGCCCGCCCTCAGAACCAGCACCACTCTCGGCGCCAGCACCAGCGCCAGCTTCACCGGCTTCACCAGTACCGGACTCGCCAGCTTCACGCTCAGCCGCTTCCTCTTCACTTTCATGAGTGAGGCTCACTGGCTGGGCTAGTCCATCGATGGGCTCAGCGTCTGCAGCAGGCTTGACACCATCAGGCAGGCGATAGTCCGAATCGTGCCCGGTGAAGGTAAACGACTGTGGAATGTTGTCCTTATCCACGTCAACCACGATCGTCTGCCCCTTCGAGAACTCGCCGAAGAGAAGCTTCTCTGACAGTTCGTCCTCGATGTCGCGCTGAATTGCGCGGCGTAGCGGACGAGCACCCAGTACCGGATCGTAGCCGCGATCGGCAAGAAGCTGCTTGGCGTCGTCGGAAAGAACAATCGACATGCCCTGATCTGCAAGACGCAGTCCGAGCTTAGCGATCATGAGGTCCACAATCTTGAGGATCTCGCTGCGGTCGAGCTGCGGGAACACCACGATGTCATCAACACGGTTGAGGAACTCGGGACGGAAGTGATTCTTCAGTTCCTCGTTCACGCGGTTCTTCATGCGCTCGTAGGAGGTGACGGTGTCTTGGTCGAACTGGAAACCGGTCTGCACACCCTTGGCGATGTCCTTCGTACCAAGGTTCGTGGTCATGATGATCACGGTGTTCTTGAAGTCCACCACACGGCCCTGCGAGTCGGTCAGACGTCCCTCTTCCAGAATCTGCAACAGCGAGTTGAACATGTCCTGATGGGCCTTCTCAACCTCATCGAAGAGGACAACGGAGAACGGCTTGCGGCGAACCTTCTCGGTCAGCTGGCCACCCTCGTCGTAGCCCACATATCCCGGAGGAGCACCGAAGAGTCGCGAGACAGTGTGCTTCTCAGAGAACTCAGACATGTCCAAGGTGATGAGAGCATCTTCGTCGCCGAACAGGAATTCCGCGAGCGCCTTGGCAAGCTCAGTCTTACCAACACCGGTTGGACCAGCGAAGATGAACGAGCCACCGGGTCGGTTCGGGTCCTTCAAACCCGCACGCGTACGGCGAATTGCCTGTGAAAGCGCCTTGACGGCTTCGTCTTGGCCAATGACGCGCTTGTGAAGCTCGTCCTCCATACGAAGCAGCTTCGAGGACTCGGCCTCGGTGAGCTTGAAGACTGGAATTCCGGTGGACATGGAAAGTACCTCGGTGATGAGGTCTTCATCCACGACGGCAACCACATCAAGGTCGCCTTCCTTCCACGCCTGCTCACGTTCGCTGTGCTTGGTGGAAAGCTGCTGCTCCTTGTCGCGCAAGGATGCGGCCTTCTCGAAGTCCTGCCCGTCAATGGCAGCTTCCTTCTCGCGTCGCACATCGGCGATCTGCTCTTCAAGCTCGCGCAGCTCCGGCGGAGCGGTCATCTTGCGAATTGCAAGGCGCGCACCCGCTTCGTCGATAAGGTCGATCGCCTTATCCGGCAGGAAACGGTCGTTGATGTAGCGGTCGGAAAGCGTAGCCGCAGACTCAAGCGCCTCGTCCGTAATGGTGACGCGGTGGAATGCCTCGTAGCGGTCACGCAGACCTTCAAGAATCGCAATGGTTTCCTTGACGGACGGCTGATCCACCTGAATTGGCTGGAAACGACGCTCGAGGGCGGCGTCCTTCTCGATGTACTTGCGGTACTCATCGAGTGTGGTTGCACCAATGACCTGAAGCTCTCCACGAGCCATCATCGGCTTGAGCAGCGAGGCGGCGTCAAGCGCGCCCTCGGCCGCACCGGCACCCACTAGGGTGTGAATCTCGTCGATGAACAGAATGATGTCCCCGCGAGTATTGATCTCCTTGAGGATCTTCTTCATACGCTCCTCGAAGTCCCCGCGGTAGCGCGAGCCAGCCACGAGCGAACCCATATCGAGGGAATAGAGCTGCTTGTCCTTGAGGGTCTCTGGAACGTCACCAGCTGCAATCGCCTGCGCGAGACCTTCCACGACGGCTGTCTTACCAACACCCGGCTCACCAATCAGCACGGGGTTGTTCTTCGTGCGGCGCGAAAGCACCTGCATTACGCGCTGAGTCTCAGTGTGACGGCCAATGACCGGGTCAAGCTTGTTCTCGCGCGCTGACTGGGTGAGGTTGCGTCCGTACTGGTCAAGAACAGTCGAGCCAGCCTTCGTTCCCTCACGCTGAGTACCCGTACCGACGCCGACAGCTTCCTTACCCTGGTATCCCGAAAGCAGACGGGTCACCTGATCGCGAACCTTGGGTAGATCGGCTCCGAGCTTGACCAGCACCTGGGCGGCAACGCCGTCCTGCTCACGGCATAGCCCAAGCAGCAGGTGTTCTGTACCAATGTAGGAGTGCCCGAGCTGGAGGCCCTCACGCATCGCATACTCGAGGACCTTCTTCGCACGCGGCGTGAAAGGAATGTGACCAGACGGCTGTTCCTGACCCTCACCAATAATCTCTACGACTTGCTCACGCACAGCATCGAACGTGACGCCGAGCGACTCAAGAGCCTTTGCCGCAACGCCCTCGCCCTCCTTGATCAAGCCAAGCAGAATGTGCTCGGTGCCAAGGTAGTTGTGCTTGAGATTGCGCGCCTCCTCCTGTGCGAGCACAATAACTCGACGCGCGCGGTCTGTAAACCGTTCAAACAATGTGTCTCCTCTGATTCGCGTACGCAATTCGTGTGCGTGCGTATTGCAGTAACTATCTGCAACCTTAACGACCCGTAAACGTATCCCCTTCCCTATTTCGCCGCTGGCGTGACATGGGAGAGAGTTCGACGACGCCGGTTGCAGGCTGACGCCCAATCCGACCGGAGTCTCGTGGTTGAGTCTGCGCAGGCTCACGCCCAATCCGACCGAGCCTTGTGGTTGAGTCTTAGACGTCGATGAGGATGGTGAATGGACCGTCGTTGACCAGCTCCACGTCCATCATCGCTCCGAATGACCCCGTCTGGACCTCAAGGCCATGTCCCCGTACCGCTTCGACGAGCTGGTCAAACACCGGTTCAGCCACCTCGCCCGCAGCCGCATGAGACCAACTGGGTTTACGACCCTTGCGGACATCTGCATAGAGCGTGAACTGGGAAACCAGCAGGATGGGCGCGCCGGATTCTTCGGCAGAGACTCGAGCCCCGACGTCGTCGGACCCATCCGGAGCCCGCAGAAGTTTCAGCTGCGCAATCTTGCGGGCGACTTTCTCGACTTGGGCGGGCCCGTCGTCGTGAGTCACTCCGACTAGCACGCACAGCCCCGGGCCAATTTTGCCGACGACGGTGCCCTCAGCGTCGGGATCGGTGGGGAATGCCGTGACCGACGCTCGTTTGACGCGTTGAACGACCGCGCGCATTACCAGCCGCCTCGATTGCTGGGGCCGCGCCCGAACGGACCACCTGAGTTGCCGCCGCGGCGGAATCCGCCTCCACCTCGCGGTGGGCCCATGCGCTGACGCTCGGGGCCGAGGTAGTAAATGAGTCCGATCAGAAGGGCGAGGCCGATGAAGCCGCCGAAGGGTATCCACAGGCGCATGAGTCGTGAGAAGTGCAGCAGAGCGCCAAGTCCGAGGATGACCACCCAGAAGGCCTTGCTCTGGGCTGCGCTGGCGAAGTCGCTTGTTGGGCGCCGTAATACGTCGAGCAGTCCGAAGGCGAACAGCCCCAGAAAAATTACTGGGATAACGGTTCCGAAGATGAACGCGAATACCTGATTCACGACGGGCGGCCCTCGCTCTGATCCTGCGATGTGGCACTCTGGTCTTGGAGTGCGTTCGCTTCATTCACCGGCTTGACCGGAGGCGTTGGCTGCGTGCCGCGAGCCCTGCGCCCAAGCCCTGCTCCCGGACGTTCCGCGGGCGACGCTGCGGACTTACCGCTAGCGCTCACGATTTCCTCTTGCGATGCGACGAACTCGCCGATCTCCAAGGTGGCATCCACGGCGACCGAACGCTTGAGTAATGCGAGGGCTATTGGCCCTTCGTCGGCGTCGCGGGCAATCGAGGTTAGCTGTCCAACCTTCTTGCCATTCAGCATGACCTCAGTACCCGGATCGGGTAGCTCACCCTCGGGTCCTTCGAGATAGAGATAGGTGAGTCGGCGTGGTGGCTTACCCAGGTTGATCAACTTAGCGACAGTTTCTTGCCCGCGGTAGCACCCCTTCTCCAAATGGACGGCGGTGCGGAGCCAGTCGAGTTCGTGCGGAAGCGCGCGCTCAACAACCTCGTGAGAAGCACGCGGACGCCGATCGGCAATCCGAGCAGCTTCCCAGCCAAGTAGACCGACCGGGGTCATTCCGCCGGCAATCAGCGCCTCGGCGCATGCACCCAACTGCTCTTCGGGCACGATCATGATCGATCGGTTCGAAAGGCGAGCTGGATGCTCGTCATCGGATATACCGTAGTTGGTTCCGCCGGGCGTGGTGGTTGGCCAAGGATCGTGCCACACGACCTGAGCGAGTTCTGCTGCCGCGGCTGGAATCGCGTCTGGAACTGCCATGACTCCGATAGCGCCAAGTCCGGGGCGAATCACGACCTCTACGCGAAGCATAAACTTCATCGAGTCAAGGAAGAAGGCAAGTGGCTCGGCGCCACCCGCGTCGGTGAGAAGCCACGTCGTCTCACCGTCGTCGACCACACCCGCAACAGATTGAATATGTCCGTTCGGATCGAGGATCATCATCTCCGTGCTGATGCCGGATTTCAGGCTGTTGAAGTCGCGCGTAGTGAGATTGTGGAGCCAAGACAGACGATCCACTCCACTCACGGTCACGATCTCAATGAACGACAGATCTGTGAAACCTCTACCGGCGCGCAACTGATGCTCTTCAGCGAAGGGGCGCCCGTAATGGGCAGCCACCACTTCACCTTCGGGAATCACAGAACCGGGAAGTGAGCCAAGCGGTGAAACGTTAGTCATTATCTACAATCTGCAGTCGGGGATGGTGCTCTATGAATTGTCGGACTCGGTGGCGGTGCCACTTGCTGCGGTATCAGTATCGCTGGTCCCAGCGGCGTCAGCTCCGGAAGGCTCGGGGGCATCGACGTGGTCGTTAAACTGACGCGAAAGCCGTCCGGCCATGTAGCTGCGCATCTCGGAGCCGAACGCTTCCATGTCGATGGCGTAGAACAGGTCCGAGGCGACGTTGCCGGCCATGAGTTTGGCACCCTCAATCTGGGCGCCGGAGGCCGAGCGCATGATGCCATCGGTGAGTAGCTGAACGCGCGGACCCGAAATAAGCCCGACCCACGCCTGAGCCACACCGGCTGGCGATGCGATCATGGCCTCGATCTCGGACGCGCCGTCAGCGCGTTGTTGAGCCTCGGGGTTCACGCGAATGTATCCGGTGTGTGAGGACCAGAGGCGCTCTTTGGTGAGTTGATCGTAGGTCACTTGGCCGGGCGCTTCCTTGTCGACGACGCCGGCGGGCTCATGTGCCAACCAGACTCGCGACGAGATCTGGAGATAGGGACCTCCATCGCGTGCATCGATGGTGAGTTCGTGAATATAGGCTGCCGGCTCGATACCTTCGTATTCTAGGATGCCGCCGCCATGCCAAGAGTCGACGAGCCAACCCATCGGGTAATTCTCTGGTGCAAGATTCTCGGGAAGTCTGATTGCCATACCTCTAGGCTAAACGAGAACCCCGACTAGTTCGAGACATCATGCCTAGCGCTAAACCTAGGAACCGAGCATGAGCATAGTGACGTAGCCAATGATGCCGAGCACGAGGTGTGGCAGCAGAGTACGACTGATTCCAGCACGTAGCCGCGTATCGGCAGGCTCATTTGCCAACGACCTGCGCACCAGCAGATACGACATCCCCACGCCCGCACCAGCAAAGATCCCGGCAAAGACATTGAAGCCAAGAATCAGCGACGTTCCCGCCGCAAAGACGATCGAGTTGAAGACGGCAACGGGTCTGGCGTTTGGAGTCTTGAAGGAGAGAATGAGTGCAGCTACAGCAATGGAGATAGCGATGCAGATGGTGATCTGCGTGCCAACATCAATTTTAGCAAGGTGGATCCACATTGATCCAGCCACAAGAACCATGACACCCGCGATGGTGCCCGAGATTTGTTCGACCAGCCGTATACGGCCGTCCTTGCGGAGCATTTCACCCACAAAACTCGCCATGACGGCTCCCACCGCGACGAGCGCAGATTGCTCAACCGAACCAAAAGCAGCCGCAGCAGCACACGCGACCGTGGTGAGCCCGAGGATCAATCGAGGCGCATGCCGATTGGTGAGGTCAAGAAGGTGTGGCCAACCAGGAATGAAAAAGATGGCAAGAATCAGGTAGGCGATGACCGTGCCGGGAACGCCAAAGCCCACGCCTACCGCGAGGACTGTGGACATGCAGATACCAAGAATTGTGCGAGAGAAGTCGCGGTTCTTGAGAATCGTAGGCCTGAGCGCAGATTGCGCTCGCAGAGCCGGTTCTGGGTTCGTGGTCACGGTGCAATTGTTCCATATTTGGTGCAAATCAGTGCCCTGCGTGGCAGACACCGCATCGGAGGCAAATTTGGCGCTAAGACTGGTACGGAATTTTGCCCATACCGACGTCAAAAATCTACCGCTTTCCGCGCTGAAATGCGGGTCAAACACCGCGCACGAATGTTCAATTAGGTCATCGTGTCACGGAATACGTGCGATATATTTCGCTTCCCGAGGGGTGACATCGCAGGCTAGGTGGGCTAGAGTTCTTATCAAGACACCGGATCGCGAAAGCCCCGGGCTCCAAATATTTGCCGCTACGAGCGGCCTTCGCGCCGACAGGCGCTCTCGGGTTCGGTGTCCTAGACTTCAGCGGGGGTCGCGGTTCTAAGAGCTGCGGCCCCTGTTGCTGTCACTGGCAAAGAACCACGCATCTCCCCCGAGCTCGGCGGGCAGGTTCGCCTCGGCAGGAATAAACACGGGGACCTCGCGTCCTTGGGCACGCTGGCGCTCATAGTCCTTGAGAGCTGCCACGGTCCATTTGGTCAGCGAGACCAGTGCAATGAGATTGAGGATCGTCACCACGAACATCGCTGTGTCCATCAGCGTCCACACGAAGTGGAGGGCGAGGATTGCACCGAGGAAACAGGAAAGAACCACAACACCGCGCATGGCTACTTCCGCCCTGTGACCGGCCTTGAGGAAAACGAGGTTTGCTTCGCCGTAGGCATACGCTCCCAGAATCGAAGAAAAGCCAAAGAAGAAAATCATGATCGAGACGGGCCAGGCCATCCAGTCACCAAGGGTTTCGGTGATGCCGGTGGTGGTGAGGTGGGCGGAGTCGTCAACGGACACGTTCGCGAGGTCGAGCACGCCCGTCGTCATCACAATGAAACCCGTAGCCGAACAGATAAACATGGTGTCAAAGAAGACCCCGAATGACTGAATCAGGCCCTGATGTACGGGATGGTCGACAGTCGCGGTAGCCGCCGCATTGGGGTTTGTTCCCATGCCGGCCTCGTTGGAGAAGAGACCGCGTCGTACGCCGTTGAGAAGCGCCGCCACAAAACCGCCGGCAGTACCGAACAGTGCTTCTTTCAGCCCGAACGCGGAGGCGAACACGTCCGCGAAGAACTGCGGCAACGCTCCGAAGTTCAGAAGGAGCACAGTAAGGGCCACAAGAAGGTAGAAGACCGCCATCACTGGAGAAATGATCTCGGTGGCTCGCGCGATGCCGCGCACCCCACCGAACAGAACGAGTGCGGTCAGGCTCGCCACCACAAGCCCGGTGATCCAGCTTTCCGTTCCGTGCGAGGAGGAAAGAACTCCGGCAATGGTGTTTGACTGAACCATGGGCATCGCAATAACCATGGCGAACACCATGGACACCGCGAATGTAGCCGCCAAACCACGTGACTTCAGGCCGCGCAAAATATACACAGCTGGCCCACCACGGAAGGTCCCATCCGGATGACGCCGCTTGAAGATCTGCGCCAGAGTCGCTTCCGCGAACGCCGTCGCCATACCTACGAACGCCACCAGCCACATCCAAAACAGTGCGCCCGGACCACCCAGGATAATCGCGAGCGCAATGCCAGTAATGTTACCGATACCAATGCGCGTGGCCATACCCATGGCGAATGCTTGGAATGACGAAATCCCGCCGTGTGCGCCTTGACGCGACTGAAGGACATAACGAGCCATGTCGGCGAAATGACGAAGCTGCACTCCGCGGGTACGAATCGTCATCCAGATGCCGGTGCCTACCAAGGCGGCAATCATGATGAACGTGTAGAGCCAGTCATTGATGCTGGTCAGCCATTGGGCTGCGGGTGCAGTGACATTCGCAATCACGTCTTGGAGCTTGTCCAATGTCTCTCCTTCTCCAGTTACGCCCAGCATCTTTTCACATGCCCAGGAAGATCGGCACCGGCGGGTCACCATGTGACCCCAAAACAGCACTAATTCGCGTGGAATTTTCTTGCGATACCCACTTCCGAACACACGTACAATATCGAGCATTTTGGCTGCTCAGACGCACTAAACGGGGTGTCGCCCATTGTGAAGTATCCAACTGCCATTCGTGAATTAGGTCTAATGGCACCCTTTCCAAAAAATTAGGGCATAGTCTTTGTTTGACAATTGTTTACCTAGTGTTCAGAGGACATTGTGGGTCTACGTAAATTCGCACCCGGCAAAGCGGTACTACATTCAATTTCGCTTCAGGCCGAGTACATAGTCCAAGCAGCCGAGATTCTTTCACAGATTGGCGCAGCCGACCGCAACACCCGAGTGGAGCTCAACCAAAAGCTTCACGAAATCGAGAACCTTGCCGACGACGCCAACCACGACGTCCTGCGGAAGGTTGGCAAGAGCTTCGTTCTTCCTTACGACCGTGAGGACATGCACGAGCTGATCTCGCTCATCGACGACGTCATCGACCTCATCGATGAGGCAGGTGACAACACGGTTCTTTACCGCATTGGTCATCTTCCAGAGAAGGCCATCGAACTCATCGAGATCATCCGCCAGTGTGCAGAGCTTACCCGCGATGCCATGGCTGACCTTTCCTCCATCGATGAGTCCACCCGCGAATACTGGGTTGCGATCAACCAGCTCGAGAACCGGGGCGATACAACCTACCGCTCACTCATTGCTGACCTCTTCAACGGCGACAACGTTGACGCCATGGAAGTTTTGAAGATCAAGTTTGTTGTGGATGCCCTTGAGGCCGCCATCGACAGCTTCGAGAATCTCGCAAACGTCGTCGAGAGCATCGCGATCAAGGAGTCCTGACAGTGGATGGCGTACTCTTTCTGGTCGTCATCGTTGTTGCTATCGCGTTAGTTTTTGACTTCACTAACGGTTTCCACGACGCGGCAAACGCTATCGCGACCTCGGTCGCCACGCGCGCACTGACACCACGCACCGCGCTGCTCATGGCAGCGGTTATGAACTTTATCGGAGCCATGCTCGGAACGGGCGTGGCCGAAACAATCGGCTCGGGTATCGTCGATCCACCCGAAGGGTTTAACGGCTTGATAGTCGTGCTCGCGGGTCTCGTCGGCGCAATCGCTTGGAACCTCACCACTTGGTGGCTCGGTCTCCCATCGTCGTCGTCCCACGCCCTCATCGGTGGTCTTACCGGTGCTGGCCTTGCGGCGTCGGTGAGCGTGCACTGGGGAGTCATTGGAACCAAGGTTGTCATCCCGATGTTCCTCTCCCCCTTCGTGGGCTTCATCTTGGCTTATATCTTGATGAAGATTACGTTGCGGATCTTCCAGAACTTCGCCTATCGCTCAACGATGCGCAAGTTCCGCTATGCCCAGACCATCTCGGCCGCCGCCATGGCGCTCGGTCACGGCCTGCAAGACGCACAGAAGACCATGGGCGTGATTGCTCTGGCTCTCGTCGCCGGTGGCTACCACGAGGGATCGGGCATTCCAACCTGGGTGAAGCTCGCGGCAGCTGCCGCCATCTCACTCGGTACTTACTCGGGTGGCTGGCGCATTATGAAGACGCTCGGCTCGAAGATCATCGATCTTGACCCTGCACGCGGCTTCGTAGCAGAAAGCGTTGCGGCATCGGTTCTGTACTCCACGGCGTTCATCTGGCACGCACCCATTTCCACCACTCAGACCATCACCTCTGCCATCATGGGCGTTGGCGCTACGAAGCGTCGCTCGGCCGTGCGCTGGTCGGTCACCGGAAACATCGTGGGCGCGTGGTTCTTGACCATCCCCGCAGCGGCTCTGTTCGCAGCCATCACCTACTTCATCCTGAACCTCTTCGCTTAGGCACGACGGCGATCACGCCCGTTGCGACGGGCGGCGTCACGT
>CAYOEJ010000044.1:0-12229 GCA_964403015.1 uncultured Arcanobacterium sp. | reverse complement strand
TCGCATCGGTCGCAGCTTCACAGCGCACCATCACGCTAGGGATCATGCCGATCTCAGCCCTTATCGGTGGCGCCCTAGGAACAGCGACGGGTTCGGTACCGATGCTGGTGGTATGGGCGGGGCTGGCGGGCCTTGCAGCTCTCCCCATCCTCGCCAAACGCTCCCTCGAAGATTACCGCTAGTTGTCTGCGGGCCGGTGGATTAACTGGACCGTACTCGGCTACCTGCCACTAACCCACCGCTTACGTTCCATGAACTGAGGAGCCTTGGGGTTATGCCCGACCCATAGTCCCAGTCGCGGTAGATGGTCCGCACTAGCCGCACCGGCATCACCTCCGCGTTGCACGAGAGCACAATCGCTCCTTCGCTGTCGAAGCAGTCCCGGTTCCGATCGGACGAGCATCCTCGGGTACCTCTTCAGTACGTCAGCGCCGCAGGGGAATCCCAGACACAGCACTTCCCGAGATTCCTCCTTTCGATGTCGGCCCGTCGCGCCCGACAATGCTCCCCTGTTTGAAATCACTCCCCTCTCGGGACATGCTCCCCGTTGAGACAAGTACGCCCCGGCGAAAGCCGGGGCGTACTCATGAGATCGATAGATCTAGGCGTTTGAATTAGCCGAGGATCTTGGTGACCTTACCTGAACCAACGGTGTGGCCACCCTCGCGGATAGCGAAGCCGAGGCCCTCTTCCATGGCGATGGGCTGGATCAGCTCAACGGTCATCTCGGTGTTGTCACCGGGCATAACCATCTCGGTGCCCTCGGGGAGGGTGATGACGCCGGTAACGTCCGTGGTACGGAAGTAGAACTGCGGGCGGTAGTTGGAGAAGAACGGGTTGTGACGGCCGCCTTCTTCCTTCTTCAGGACGTAAACCTGAGCCTCAAAGTTGGTGTGCGGGGTAATCGAACCCGGCTTGGCGATAACCTGGCCGCGCTCAACGTCCTCGCGCTTGGTGCCACGAAGAAGCAGACCACAGTTCTCGCCTGCATCGGCGTGATCCATCTGCTTGTGGAACATCTCGATACCGGTGACGATGGTCTTCTGCGGTGCACGGATGCCGAGGATGTCAACTTCCTCGTTCAGGTTCAGCATGCCACGCTCAACACGGCCGGTAACAACGGTACCGCGGCCGGTGATGGTGAAGACGTCCTCAATCGGCATGAGGAATGGCTTGTCGAGGTCGCGCTCGGGATCCGGGAAGTAGTTATCAACCTGCTCCATGAGCTCTTCGATTGCGCCAACCCACTTCTCGTCGCCCTCAAGAGCCTTGAGCGAGGAGATCTGAACAACGGGAGCTTCGTCGCCGTCGTAGCCCTGCGAGGAAAGAAGTTCACGAACTTCCATCTCCACGAGCTCGATGATTTCCTCATCGTCAACCATGTCGCACTTGTTGAGTGCAACGATGATGTCCGGCACGCCAACCTGGCGGGCGAGGAGAACGTGCTCACGGGTCTGAGCCATCGGGCCGTCGGTGGCGGCAACAACGAGAATTGCGCCGTCCATCTGAGCAGCACCGGTAATCATGTTCTTGATGTAGTCGGCGTGGCCCGGGGCGTCAACGTGAGCGTAGTGACGCTTCTCGGTCTGGTACTCAACGTGGGAAACGTTGATGGTAATTCCGCGCTGACGCTCTTCTGGAGCGTTGTCGACCTGGTCGAACGGGGTGAACTCGTTGAGATCTGGGTACTTGTCCGCGAGAACCTTGGTGATGGCAGCGGTCGTCGTCGTCTTACCGTGGTCGACGTGACCGATCGTGCCGATGTTCATATGCGGCTTGGACTTGTCGTACTTGGCCTTGGCCACTTGTGCCCTCCTGGGACTAGATTGACTGGTCTTTCAGCTTGTTTGATGGTGCGCAAAGCACCCCATCCATGGCTAAAGAGATCCTACTGTTCTATTGACTTGGTTGTAAATCGAACCTGTTGGCTCACTCGCCACGGGTCTTTTGGATGATTTCGTCGGCTACAGCCTTCGGAACCTCCTGGTACTTCGCGAACTGCATCGAGTACACTGCGCGGCCCTGCGTCTTTGAACGCAGGTCGCCAACGTATCCGAACATTTCGGAAAGCGGAACGTTAGCGCGAACGATTTTCACACCGGTCGCGTCTTCCATCGACGAGATCTGTCCGCGGCGAGAGTTAAGATCGCCGATAACATCTCCCATGTACTCCTCAGGAGTACGGACCTCCACGTCCATAACCGGCTCGAGGATGACCGGCTGAGCGCGCTTAACGCCCTCGCGGAACACCATCTGACCGGCGATCTTGAACGCCATTTCGGAGGAGTCGACGTCGTGGTAAGCGCCATCCTCAAGGGTGGCCTTCACGTTCACCATGGGGTAGCCGGCGAGAACACCGTTTTCCATGGCTGCCTGGATACCCTGGTCAACCGAAGGAATGTACTCGCGCGGAACACGACCGCCGGTGACGGCGTCGACGAACTCGTAGGTCTTGCCCTCTTCGTTTTCCTCAAGAGGTTCGAAGGTGACGATAACCTTTGCAAACTGACCGGAACCACCAGTCTGCTTCTTGTGGGTGTAATCGATGGACTTGGCGGTACCGCGAATGGTCTCGCGGTAGGCAACCATCGGTGCACCAACGTTAGCCTCAACCTTGAACTCGCGACGCATACGGTCAACGAGAATGTCGAGGTGGAGCTCGCCCATACCGCCAATGACGGTCTGGCCGGACTCGTCGTCGAGACGAACGGAGAAGGTCGGGTCCTCTTCAGCAAGCTTCTGAATAGCGGTACCCAGCTTCTCCTGGTCTGCCTTCGACTTGGGCTCAATTGCCACGTGGATAACGGGATCCGGGAAGGTCATAGACTCGAGCGAAATCGGAGCTGCCTGATCACAAAGAGTGTCACCAGTGGTGGTGTCCTTCAGACCGACGACGGCGTAGATGTGTCCCGCGGACGCATTCTCAACCGGGTTCTCCTTGTTCGAGTGCATCTGGAAGATCTTACCGACGCGCTCCTTCTTGCCCTTGGTCGCGTTCAGGACCTGAGCGCCGGAGTCGACGTTGCCCGAGTAAACGCGGACGTAGGTCAGACGACCGAAGAAAGGGTGAACGGCAATCTTGAAGGCAAGTGCCGAGAACGGCTCATCCTTGGATGGCTGACGGGTCAGCTCTTCCTCTTCATCGTTGGGGCTGTGGCCCTTGACCGAGCCGATGTCCATCGGGTTCGGGAGGAATGCGACGACGGCGTCGAGCATCGGCTGAATGCCGATGTTCTTGTATGCCGAGCCACAGTAGACCGGGAATGCGTCGCCATTGATAGTGAGACGGCGAATAACCTTCTTGAGCTCATCGATGGAGATATCCTCGCCACCGAGGTACTTGTCGAGCAGGTCGTCGTCGTTCTCAGCAACGCGCTCAACGAGCTGCGCGCGGAACTCTTCGGCCTTCTCAACCATGTCGGCAGGAATCTCTTCCTCAACGACGAGAGCACCGTATGTCGGGTTGCCCTGGTCGTCCTTTGCCGGGAAGCGAATTGCCTTCATCTCGAGAAGATCGATGACGCCGGACAGCTCGGCCTCAGAGCCGATCGGGAGCGCCATCACCAGCGGAGTCGCGTGGAGGCGATCTTCGATGGTCTTAATCGAGAAGTAGAAGTCAGCGCCCATCTTGTCCATCTTGTTGATGAAGCAGATACGCGGAACGTTGTACTTGTCAGCCTGACGCCAAACGGTCTCAGACTGCGGCTCAACGCCTTCCTTACCGTCGAACACTGCGACAGCGCCGTCGAGGACGCGGAGCGAACGCTCCACCTCAACGGTGAAGTCAACGTGGCCCGGGGTATCGATGATGTTGATCTGGTGGCCCTTCCAGAAGGAGGTCACAGCGGCGGACGTAATCGTGATGCCGCGTTCCTTCTCCTGCTCCATCCAGTCGGTCGTCGATGCGCCGTCGTGGGTCTCGCCAAGCTTGTAGTTAATGCCGGTGTAGAACAGAATGCGCTCGGTGCAGGTGGTCTTACCCGCATCGATGTGCGCCATGATTCCAATGTTGCGGACCTTTGTAAGGTCTGTAAGCACTTCGTGTGCCACTCTAGGCTCTCTTTTCGTTTACAGGCAGATAACTAAATCCACCTTGGTTTTACCAGCGGTAGTGCGCGAATGCTCGGTTGGCTTCGGCCATGCGGTGCATGTCCTCGCGACGCTTCACTGCGGCACCAAGGCCGTTAGCGGCGTCCATGATCTCGTTCTGGAGACGCTCGAGCATGGTGTGCTCACGGCGCTGACGAGAATAGTCAACGAGCCAGCGAAGCGCGAGGGTGTTGGCGCGGCCGGGCTTGACCTCAACCGGCACCTGGTAGGTTGCGCCACCAACGCGGCGTGAACGAACCTCGAGCTGCGGACGGATGTTGTCCAGAGCGCGCTTGAGAACGGTGAGGGCGTCCTGACCGGTCTTCTCACCGACGGCGTCGAGTGCGCCGTACACGATACGCTCTGCAGTGGACTTCTTGCCATCAACGAGAACGCGGTTGATGAGCTGGGTAACCAGCTGGGAACCGTGAACCGGATCGGCGACGAGTGGGCGCTTGCGCGCGGGGCCCTTACGTGGCATTACTTCTTCTCCTTCTTCGCACCGTACTTGGAACGTCCCTGTGCGCGGCTCTTCACACCCTGGGTGTCAAGAGCGCCACGAACGATGTGGTAGCGAACGCCGGGAAGGTCCTTCACACGACCGCCACGAACGAGCACGATCGAGTGCTCCTGGAGGTTGTGGCCTTCGCCGGGGATGTATGCCGTGACCTCGATGCCTGAGGACAAACGAACACGGGCAACCTTGCGAAGAGCCGAGTTCGGCTTCTTCGGTGTGGTGGTGTAGACGCGGGTGCATACGCCACGTCGCTGCGGGCTAGCCTTCAGCGCGGGCGTGTTGGATGAACTCGCCTTGCTGCTGCGGCCCTTGCGGACCAGCTGCTGAATAGTTGGCACTATTTCTCCTGTTTGATATGTCAATTAGTCGAACTGCCCGCCTGCTCTATGAACCTGCGGTCGGAAGGACACCGTTCCTCCCTAACGTCCGGGCGTCTTCAAAACCAATGAAACGCATCCACGTGGAGGTGGATTTTCTCTACTGAGACACATTTCCTTGGAAGGGCAACGTGAGACTCCCGGAACGGGCACCGCCCTCTAGATTAACGGTCGCGCGCTCGGCCAGTCAAAGAAAGAGGCTCTTTTGCTTCAGTGGTACTACCCACATTCACGTGTGATCGGAGCGGTTCTCACACCAGCTTGACGGCTTGTGTATTCTGCCTCGCGGCGACGCCGGGCGGTCTGATCACCATTTTACGCCCCCTCTTCGTCCGACGTATTTTCAAATACAGTGATGCGCAACTCGCCACCGGTATTCGCCGGTGACATCGTCGCTCTAAGCTAAACCCATGATCTATCACTTGGCTTTACCGGAAGATTGGGCTGTGGCAAAAGAATCGGGGACGTATGCGATCTCCACCCGCTGCGTAGACCTTGATTCAGCCGCATTCATCCACGGCAGTGGAAGCGCTGCTCAGGCTCTTGGCGTCTGGGGGTTCGTCTATGCCGATCGCCCCGACGTCGTCGTCCTGTCAATGCAGGAAGAGGATCTGGAGGGCGCCGGGCTTTCGATTCGCTGGGAACCGGGCGATCCATCCGATCCCCAATCTGAAACTTTCCCGCATATCTACGGAGGTCCCCTGCCCGTCACGCTGTGCACCGAGGTCCAGGGTGGTATCGACGCCATTCGCCGCGAGGCCTTAGCAGACTAGCAGGCTTTCGCTGCAACTAGCGAAACCTTCGCGGGCAACCACGAAGGCAAAACCTCAGCGAGCTAGTTGGTACCGCGCCCCAGGACCATAAATTAAGAGGCGGGCCCGAACGGACCCGCCTCTTAAACGTAAGCAGTACTGAACCTAGAAGTTCGTGCCGTAGCCGTATCCCATGGACGTGTCGTAGTCATCGAGCGAACCGTAACCGTACAGGTCGTCGAAGGACTCCAGACCGCTTCCCATGAAGGAGTTGAGCTGCTCGTACTCGGAGCGAGCCGCAGCAGTCGGCTCAACAGTAACGTTCCGCAGCTGCTCAAGGCCGGTACCGGCCGGAATGAGCTTACCGAGGATGACGTTCTCCTTGAGGCCGGAGAGCGGATCGGACTTCGAGTTAAGAGCTGCCTCCGTGAGAACCTTGGTGGTCTCCTGGAAGGACGCGGCGGACAACCACGAATCGGTGGCGAGCGAAGCCTTGGTGATACCCATGAGCTCCGGACGGCCCGATGCTGGCTTGCCCCCCTCCGCGAGAGCGCCGCGGTTGGCGGTCTCGAAGATTGCTACATCAACGAGCTCGCCCGGCAGGAGTCGGGTATCGCCCGAGTCAAGCACGGTGACGCGACGTAGCATCTGGCGGACAATAACCTCGATGTGCTTATCGTGGATCTCCACGCCCTGCGAGCGGTACACGTTCTGGACCTCGGATACGAGATGCAGCTGAGCGGTACGACGACCCGAGATTCGAAGGACCTTCTTCGGATCGATCCAGCCGTCAACGAGCTGCTGGCCAACGAGAACGTGGCTGCCTTCGGGAACAAGCAGCTTGGCGCGCTTGCCCACAAGGTAGACCAGATCCTCATCGCCGTCGTCGCGCTTGATGATCAGGCGACGCGAACGCTCAAGCTCTTCGATCTCGAGACGGCCAGCCGCCTCTGCGATCGGAGCCTCACCCTTGGGCGTACGAGCCTCGAAGAGTTCCTGAACACGCGGAAGACCCTGCGTAATATCCTCTGCCGATGCAGCACCGCCGGTGTGGAAGGTACGCATGGTGAGCTGGGTGCCGGGCTCGCCAATCGACTGAGCCGAAACAATACCCACGGCCTCGCCAATATCCACGAGCTTGCCCGTTGCGAGCGAGCGGCCGTAGCACATCGCACAGGTTCCAACGCGCGAATCACAGGTGAGCACGGAACGAACCGAGATCTCCTTGATCTGCGCATCGAGAATCTTCTCGAGTGCGACGTCACCAATGTCGGTGCCGGCTTCAACGACGACGTTTCCATCGGCGTCGACAGCATCCTTGGCGAGCGTACGAGCGTAAACCGAGGTGTCGATATCTTCGGAGCGCAGGATTGGAGCGGACTCCCACTGCGCTTTCGTGGCTTCCTTCTCCGTCATGCGGGTGGGCAGGCCATCGACCTCGATCTCGCGAAGCTCGTTGCCGTTTTCGTCGACGACGACGAGCGGCTTCGCCAAACCACGCGAGGTTCCACAGTCAGACTCACGAACAATGACGTCCTGGGCGACGTCCACGAGACGACGCGTCAGGTAGCCCGACTCTGCGGTACGAAGCGCAGTATCTGCAAGACCCTTACGAGCACCGTGGGTAGCCGTGAAGTACTCGAGAGCGGACAGGCCCTCGTGGTAGTTCGACTTGATCGGGCGAGGAATAATCTCACCCTTCGGGTCGGCCACGAGACCACGCATACCGGCAACCTGGCGAATCTGCATCCAGTTACCACGAGCGCCGGAGGACACCATCTGGTTGATGTTGTTCCAGACGTCGAAGTTGTCACGCATTTCGTCGGCAACCTGGTCGGTAACCTCGGTCCACAGTGCCACGAGGTCCTTACGGCGATCCTCGTCGCGGATGTTACCTTCCTGGAAGTCCTGCTCGATCTTAGCGGCGCGTTCCTCGGCCTTCTCAAGGATTTCAGCCTTGTTGTCGGGCGTAATGACGTCTGAGACGGCGATGGTCACACCGGAGCGTCCGCCCCAGTAGAAACCGGTCTCCTTGAGTGCGTCAAGCGATGCGCCGACGTCGACCTTCGGGTAGCGCTCAGCAAGCTCGTTGACGATGGATCCAAGAACCTTCTTGTCCACGATCTTGTTGATGTACGGGAACGTGGTGGGCAGAGCGTCGTTGAAGATCGCACGACCAAGGGTGGTCTCGAGAGTAATCGAGGTGCCCTCTTCGTAGTCTTCGCCAGCCTCCCAGTCGCGCGGCGGAATGAGCTCGTCACCGGGGAAGCGAATGTGAACGAGAGCGTTCAGATCGAGTTCCCCAAGATCGAAGGCCATCTCGGCCTCTGCAACGGAGGTGAAGTAACGTCCTTCGCCCTTGCCCTTTTCCCGAACGATGGTCAGGTGGTACAGACCGATAATCATGTCCTGCGAAGGAACGGTGACCGGACGCCCGTCGGACGGCTTGAGGATGTTGTTAGCGGACAGCATGAGGATACGAGCCTCAGCCTGAGCTTCAACCGAGAGCGGCAGGTGGACTGCCATCTGGTCGCCGTCGAAGTCAGCGTTGAACGCGGCACACACGAGCGGGTGAAGGCGGATTGCCTTACCTTCGATGAGCTGCGGCTCGAACGCCTGAATGCCGAGACGGTGAAGCGTTGGTGCACGGTTCAAAAGAACCGGGTGCTCAGTGATGACCTCTTCGAGGACATCGAACACTTCGTCGCGCTGGCGCTCAATGAGTCGCTTGGCTGCCTTGATGTTCTTGGCGAGTTCGAGATCCACGAGACGCTTCTGAACGAAGGGCTTGAAGAGCTCGAGTGCCATGGTCTTAGGAAGACCACACTGGTGAAGCTTGAGCGTTGGGCCGACGACGATAACGGAACGACCCGAGTAGTCAACGCGCTTACCGAGAAGGTTCTGACGGAAACGACCCTGCTTGCCCTTGAGCATGTCAGAGATCGACTTCAGCGGACGGTTGCCTGCACCCTGGACCGGGCGGCCACGACGGCCATTGTCGAAGAGCGCGTCAACAGCTTCCTGAAGCATACGCTTTTCGTTGTTCACCATGATCTCCGGTGCGTTGAGGTCAATCATGCGCTGGAGACGGTTGTTACGGTTGATAACGCGGCGGTAGAGATCGTTAAGATCCGAGGTCGCAAAGCGGCCACCGTCGAGCTGAACCATCGGACGCAGATCCGGTGGAATAACCGGGAGAGCGTCCAGAACCATGGCCTCGGGCTTCGTGCCCGAGTGAAGGAAGGCGTTAACGACCTTGATGCGCTTGAGCGCACGGGTCTTGCGCTGAGCGGTACCGGTCTCGATCTGCTCGATGAGCGAATCGTGCTCGGCCTGAAGATCGAAGGTCTGCAGACGGCGCTGAATGGCTTCTGCACCGCGGTATGCCTTGAAGTAGTCACCCCAGCGGATGGCCATTTCACGGTAGGCATCCTCGTCGCCTTCCAGGTCGCCCACCTTCATCTTGGTGAACTTGTCCCAGACCTCTTCGAGGCGCTTGATGTCGTCCTCGTACTCGCGGCGAACGCGGCGGGTGTCGGCTTCAACGGAACGCTTAATCTTGGCGCGTGCCGCGGAGTCGTCGCCAGACTCTTCCGCCGCAGCGAGAGCGGTTTCCTCAGCCTTGAGGCTCTTCTCCACGGCCACGTCGCGTTCCTTTTCAAGGTTGGAACGCTCGAGCTCGTACTCGGCCGTCAGTGTCGCCATATCATCATGGCGGCGCTGCTCATCGACCTCGGTCACCATGTAGGCAGCGAAGTAGATAACCTTTTCGAGGTCCTTAGGGGCAATATCAAGAAGGTAGCCAAGGCGCGATGGAACGCCCTTGAAGTACCAGATGTGGGTGACCGGAGCGGCGAGCTCGATGTGGCCCATGCGCTCACGACGCACCTTCGAGCGTGTGACCTCAACGCCACAGCGCTCGCAGATGATGCCCTTGTAACGAGGGCGCTTGTACTTTCCGCACGCACACTCCCAGTCACGGGTGGGGCCGAAAATCTGTTCGCCGAACAGGCCGTCCTTTTCCGGCTTCAGGGTGCGGTAGTTGATGGTCTCTGGCTTGGTGACGGTACCGTGCGACCACTTGCGAACATCCTCGGACGTTGCAAGCGAAATATGCAGCTGGTCAAAAAGATTGACGTCGAGCAAGGTTCCTACTTCCTCATTGAGTACGCCGTTTTCGTGGCAAATGTAGTGGGGTGGGCAGCGGGCGCATAGCCGCCCACCTCACTGTTGAAGTATTAGAAATCCGCACCTGACTGGAGATCTTCCAAACCGGTGGTGATACCCGCAGACTGCGGGGCCCGGAAGGCGTCTTCGTCAGAATCTTGGAGATTGATCGGGTTGCCAGCAGCATCCAGAGCTTCCACGTTCAGGCACAGGGAACGCATTTCCTGTACGAGAACCTTGAAGGACTCTGGAAGACCCGGCTCGGGTACGTTGTCTCCCTTAACGATCGCCTCGTAGACCTTGACGCGGCCGACGGTATCGTCAGACTTGATCGTCAACATCTCCTGAAGCGTGTGGGAAGCGCCGTAAGCCTCGAGTGCCCAGACCTCCATCTCACCAAAGCGCTGACCACCGAACTGGGCCTTACCGCCGAGCGGCTGCTGGGTAACCATGGAGTACGGACCCGTTGAACGAGCGTGAATCTTGTCGTCAACCAGGTGGTGCAGCTTGAGCATGTACATGTAGCCAACGGATACGGGATCCGGGAACGGCTCGCCAGTACGGCCATCAAACAAACGTGCCTTACCGGACTCGTCGATCATGCGATCGCCGTCGCGGTTCGGAAGCGTATTGCCGAGTAGACCCTCAAGCTCGTCGGACTGAACGCCGTCGAATACCGGGGTAGCCACGATCTGGCCCTTCTCGCCCTTCACAGCGTTTTCCGGGAGTCGAACTGCCCATTCCTCGCCGTTCTCGCGAGCCTCGGTGGCATCCCATCCCTGAGAGGCAACCCAGCCGAGGTGAAGCTCAAAGACCTGGCCCAAGTTCATACGGGAAGGAACACCGAGCGGGTTGAGAACGATATCTACCGGCGTACCATCCTCGAGGAACGGCATGTCCTCAACGGGGAGGATACGGGAGATAACGCCCTTGTTTCCGTGGCGACCAGCCATCTTGTCACCAATGGTGATCTTGCGGCGCTGAGCGATGTGAACGCGGACGGTCTGGCGAACGTCTGCGGCAAGCTCGTCATGGTTCTCGGCAGAGAATTCCTTCACGCCAATAACGATGCCGGACTCACCGTGCGGAACGCGCAGCGACGTGTCGCGAACTTCCTTCGCCTTCTCACCGAAGATAGCGCGCAGCAGACGCTCTTCGGAGGTCAGCTCGGTTTCGCCCTTCGGGGTGATCTTGCCGACGAGGATGTCGCCTGCCGAGACCTCGGCGCCGATGCGGATGATGCCACGCTCATCGAGGTGAGCAAGCATTTCCTCGGACACGTTCGGAATATCGCGGGTGATTTCCTCCGGGCCAAGCTTGGTGTCACGAGCATCAACCTCGTGCTCCTCGATGTGAATCGAGGTCAGAAGGTCCTCGGACTGGCAGCGCTGCGAGACGATGATGGCGTCCTCGAAGTTGTAGCCATTCCAGGCCATGAACGCTACGAGGAGGTTCTGGCCGAGTGCGAGCTCGCCACCCTCGGTTGCAGGTCCGTCAGCAATGAGAGATCCAGCTTCGACTCGGTCGCCCTCGGAAACGACAACCTTCTGGTTGGTACAGTTACCCGGGTTCGAACGCTCGAACTTCTGGAGCTTGTAGACGCGGTGGTTGCCATCGTCTTCCTCAACGTGAACGATATCGGCGGAAACCTCGGTGACGACGCCGGGAGCGATAGCCACCGTGACATCGCCGGCATCCACTGCGGCGCGCGTTTCAATACCGGTGCCCACGAACGGAGCGGCCGGACGAATGAGCGGCACAGCCTGACGCTGCATGTTGGCACCCATGAGTGCGCGGTTGGCGTCGTCGTGCTCAAGGAACGGAATCGCTGCCGTACCAACGGACACCATCTGGCGTGCAGAGACGTCCATGTAGCCAACTTCGTCGGCAGGAATCAATGCCGGCTCACCGCCGGGCAGACGAACAAGAACCTCATCTTCGACGAAGTTGCCATTCTCATCCAGCGGAGCAGCCGCCTGCGCAACGGTGTAACGATCTTCGTCGGCAGCATCGAGGTAATCGATCTGCTCGGTCACGCGACCGTTTTCAACCTTGCGGTACGGAGTTTCAATGAATCCGAAGGAATTCACTCGACCATAGGTTGCGAGCGAGCCGATCAGACCAATGTTCGGGCCTTCCGGCGTCTCAATCGGACACATACGGCCGTAGTGGGACGGGTGGACGTCCCGAACTTCCATCGATGCGCGATCACGCGACAGACCACCGGGGCCAAGCGCAGAAAGACGACGCTTGTGGGTCAGACCCGCAAGCGGGTTGTTCTGATCCATGAACTGCGAGAGCTGGGAGGTTCCGAAGAACTCCTTGAT
>CAYOEJ010000043.1:2932-12384 GCA_964403015.1 uncultured Arcanobacterium sp. | reverse complement strand
TGATAGGAATTGCCTTCTCGATCTATCTTTTCCAGTTGGCAGCACGCGGCACTCTAAGTCGGTAGGGCGCTGGCGTCCAAAGAACTTTGGGTGCTTTTGAACTCGATACTGGTCTGAACGCAGTACTGACCTGAGTGCAATACTGACCCGAGTTCAGTACTGACCGAATCACTGCGGCCTAGATTGCAATACTGACCGGAATCAGTGCTGGTCGTAGTAGCCGGTGTCCTTGGCGCGCTGGAAGGATCGCTCGATCTCTTCTTCGGCTTCCTTGCGGCCAACCCAGTGTGCGCCTTCAACGGACTTACCGGGTTCGAGATCCTTGTAGACCTCGAAGAAGTGCTGGATCTCCAGACGATGGAACTCCGAGACGTCCTCGATCTCCGTTCGCCACGAGGCGCGCTGATCACCGGAGGGGACGCAAAGAACCTTGTCGTCACCGCCAGCCTCATCAGACATGCGGAACATGCCAAGTGCACGGCAGCGGATGACACAGCCAGGGAAGGTGGGCTCGTCGAGGAGCACGAGTGCATCGAGCGGATCGCCGTCTTCACCCAGGGTGTCGTCAATAAAGCCGTAATCATCCGGGTAGCGGGTGGACGTGAACAGCATTCGATCCAAACGGATACGGCCGGTCACGTGATCAAGTTCGTACTTGTTGCGATTTCCCTTGGGGATCTCGATGGTCACATCGAACTCCATGAGCCTCTCCTTTGACGCGAATGTATTGCTCTGATCCGATTGTAGCCGCGAATACTCACGGGGGTTGAATCTGAGCCGTATTGCCGCTGCAAGTTTTCCCGCCTTGTGGTCGGGCGAAATGTAAATGTGTCACACTGGATGGGTGAAAAGGTCGGTTAAAGCTGCAGTTTCAGCCATCGCGATTGCCTTGGGAGGCTACGCTTTTGCTGACGCTTGGGATATTGTGCCGGGTCCGCTGACGAACAAACCGCTGCTCGAAGAATCCCAGCCCTATCCGGAAGCGATGTCAGTTTCCCTCACCGCACCAGATATTCTGACCGCCTCAGAAGGCGCGGCCCCGGACCCCGGGGCTGTTCGCCAGGAAATCCTTGCGTTCGTAGAAGATTCGCGGGTGACGGGCGAGGTCTCATTCCTCGTAGCAGATTCGATCACCGGCGAAGTTCTTGCCGAACGTAATTTGCATCGCCCATCCGTTCCGGCATCGAACATGAAGATCGTGACGTCCGTAGCCGCTCTCAACGTGCTCGGTCCCGATCGCACCTTTGACACCGTTGTGACTCTCTCCGGAACGGAACTCTTTCTTGTTGGTGGCGGGGACGTTCTCATGGCTGCCGACGCCGGAAACCCACACGCGACCCTTGGCAGAGCGGGATTGGGTGATTTGGCGCGGGACACCGCCGCAGAGCTCACGGCTCAGGGCGTGACGTCAGTGGTGGTCAACGTCGATTCCACCTTGTTTGAAGCTCCGCTTTACCACCCGGACACAGTGGGTGGCGCCAACCAAAACTATGTGATGGAGATGCGGCCCATCGCCATTGAGCGTTCGCGCACCGACTACGCGCTCTATACGCCGAATCCCGACCTGAGCGCGGCACAGGTTTTTGCTGAGCATCTGCGAGCGGCAGGCATTGAAGTCACCGAGGTTGAGCGCGGTGCTTCTCCCGACGGCGCCACCGAAGTCGCACGAGTAGCTTCGGCTCCCGTGCGCGAGATTATCGAGTTCGTCATGGTGTTCTCTGACAACACCACAGCTGAGGTTCTTGCCCACATGGTTGCGGCAGAAATGGGTAAACCGGTTTCGTTTGCAGGTGGAGGAGAGGCAGTCCGTCAATCCCTGTCCGATATGGGTTACGACGTGGCGGGCGTGGTGATCTCAGATTCTTCTGGCCTTTCAGATAACAACAGGATCAGCGTCTACCTGCTCTATGACATTCTTCAAGATGTGTGGGAGTGCGAGGTCTGCGAGCTAGCTGCATTCCCGGCGTCGATGCCAGTCGCCGGCCTAGAAGGAACCCTCACCGACCGATTCCAAACCACGGATCTCGAAGGTGACGTAAAAGCAAAAACGGGCACGCTCGTTAAAGCCAACGCACTATCTGGCTACATGTTTACGGACTCCGGGCGCCCACTCACCTTCGCCATCATCGTGGACAACATCGAGGTCGGGACATCGCCAGGCATCAGGATAGCCATGGATGAAGCTCTGGAACGGATTTCGAACCTGTGACTTCTCGCCGGGCACCTTCCGCCCGCGCGACCGTCGTCGTTCACCCGCACCCAGCGCCTTCGCCAAGCGCCAGCGACCGTCGTCGTTCACCCTTGGGCGACATGCTGGGCGGCGCACTAACCCATTGACTATCCTGTCTGTATGAGCATTGATTTCACGCTAGTTCGCCGCGTTTCCAAGATCCTGTCCGGAGGCGGGCCTGATGTCAGTGCAACTGAAGCCATAGCGCTCGCGAAGGACTTGCGGTCGCAGTCGAAGAGGGCGCAGCGCCTCATCGGGCGAATTTCGGGTCTAGGCGAGCTGGCTAAGCAGATCCGTGATGTGCCGGTCGTGGTTGTTGACAGGCCGAACTGGTCGGTTGGCGCAGCGCACTCGATCGAGTCGATGTTTACCCAGCCGGATTATCAGACTCCCGAGATTGAACTACCTTTCGGCTCCGGGCAGCTTTCGCTCGTTCTTTCGCTCATCGCTCCTCGAATCCTCGGCCAGTACGATCCATATGCGGGGGAGAAGGGCAGGCTGCTGCTCGTCGCTCCGAACATCGCAGAGTTCCGCGGCGCCTACGATCTTGACCGGCGGGACCTGTGCCTGTGGGTATCGATTCACGAACTTGCGCACGCCCTCCAATTTGCTGCGGCACCGTGGCTCAGGGAGTACATCGTCTCGCGGGTCCGGTGGCTCGTTGAACACGAGACCGGCTCCGACGTGGACGAGATGATTTCAGAACTCACCGCCATCATGTCTCTACTTGAAGGCCATGCCGAGTACGTGATGAACGAGGTGCCGTTGGCCTATATGCCATCGCGCAAGCACATCATGCGAGCGATGGCTCGCCGGCGCAAGAGTGGCAACGCGATCACCCGCAAAATCCGCGACTACGTAGGAATCACCGAAAAGGGCAAGCAGTACAGCCGCGGGCGCGACTTCACACGCCACGTGATCGACGAAGTGGGACTCGACGGCTTCAATAGAATCTGGGACGACCCGATCAACACCCCGATGCCCAGCGAGATCTCGAATCCCGATCAGTGGATCGAGCGCGTTCTTTCATGAGTGGCCCGCACCGAGTCGTTTCAGAGGCTCGTCATGCGCTCTCGCGAGCGTTTGGTTCGCTCCCAGCGGGTGCTCGCGTGCTTTTGGCAGTCTCCGGCGGAGCCGATTCGGTTGCCCTCGCGGCGAGTGCGGCATTCGCAGCCCGGCGCCACGGCATCCAGCTTCACTCCCTCACGGTCGACCACGGGATTCGCCCGGAATCCGCGAAAGAAGCAGCCGACGTCGTCACCCACATGCGCACACTAGGAATTGATGCCGACGCCGTCTCCGTCACCATCCGCGCCGACGACGGTCCCGAAGCCGGCGCCCGACAAGCCCGGTACGAGGCGCTCGCGAACAGGGCGCGCGAGCTGGGCGGTGACGAACCGGCCGCCGTTTTTCTTGGCCACAGCGCCACGGACCAAGCGGAAACGGTACTGCTTGGCCTCGGCCGCGGTTCCGGTGCTCGCTCGCTGGCAGGAATGCGTGACAAGGGCTCGTTGCCTCTGCACGACGACGTACCCATGGCTCGCCCGCTCCTCGGCCTTACCCGCGAGGAGTTACGGACGGTCTGCACGGAGCTGGGTCTGACGTGGGTCGATGATCCTTCAAACCAGCTTGATGGACCGTGGCGTGCTGCCGACGGCTCACCCCTTCGCCGTACCGCAATCCGCCACGTAGCGATGCCGGCGCTGGAGGAAGCGGTGGGCCCCGGCGTCGTGCCGGCTCTTGCGAGAACCGCAAGCATGCTCCGCGACGACGACGATGCGCTGAGCGAGTTCGCAGCCGTGCGGTGGCCGCAGGTGGTGGTTCGTAGCGAGCCACTGCAGCTGGATTGTGAGCGCCTCGCCGAGGAGCCGCCAGCACTGCGCCGACGCATTATCCGACGCGCCATCCTCACCGCAGGTGGGCGCGGCGGTGAACTAGTTTTCTGGCACGTGGCTGCGGTTGATAAGCTCGTTGTTGGTAGAGCTAATAAGGTTGGAATTGATCTTCCTGGCCTGCGGGCGTGGCGCGATCAAAACATCATGGAGCTAGGCCCAGACGTGGGCCAGCATTCCCTATCGGAGGAATAATGGATCTCAAAGATACCGGCGACGATCTCACACACGTCGTGGTGACCGAAGAGCAGATTGCTGTGCGTCTCGCGGAACTTGGCGAGGAAATCAGCCGCGATTACGCGGGCCAGGATCTGCTGCTGGTGGGTGTGCTTCGTGGAGCCGTGATGGTGATGGCGGATCTATCACGCAAAATTTCCATCCCCGTTCACATGGACTGGATGGCGGTCTCCTCCTACGGCGCTTCCACGAAATCCTCCGGTGTAGTGCGCATCCTCAAGGACCTCGACACCGAGATTGAAGGCCTGAACGTTCTTATCGTCGAAGACATCATCGACTCCGGCCTTACCCTTCACTGGCTTGCCGAGAACCTGCGCACACGTGGCGCAAAGTCCGTCAAGATTGCCACCCTCTTGCGCAAGCCTGACGCGCAGAAGGTCGAGGTTGACGTCGACTACGTCGGTTTTGATATCCCCAACGAGTTCGTGGTCGGCTACGGCTTGGACTATGCCGAGGACTACCGCCACCTTCCCTTCGTGGCAACCCTCGCACCGCACGTATACGGAGGCTGAATGACTTCCCCAGACCAGACGCCCCGCGACGACGCCGCTCGCGAGGGTTCTCCGCAGGGCTCGGCTAACGAGAGTCGTCACGCTGGCGAGAGTCGCGGCGCTGTTGAGCCGCGTCAGGACGAGAGCCGCCGCGGTGAGGAGCTTCTTCAGGATGAGAACCGCCACCGCACGCTTGAGGAGTTCAATACGAGCGGACGCCGGGCACGACGCCGAACGGGCGCGACTCGCGGCGAGGGCATGGCGCAGCAGGGGAGAGATACTCACGGCGCGAACGATGCGCGTGCGGGGAAACAGCCTGAAACTGGCAAGGCGGCCGGCAAGTCTGGCGAGGCCGGTGCCTCTGGCGGTGGTTTGCGCAAGCGCCTAAGAGCGCCTGGTAAGCCGACTGACGGGTCAAAGTCAGACTCCAAGAAGCCTGAGAAGGATCCGAATGAGGGGCGCAAGAGGCGCAGCTTCTGGATCATGATGATCGGTGTCACCCTCGCTGCGCTCGGACTGTTCTGGCTGCTCAATCCAAGCGGCTTCAGCACGGTTAAGACCTCGGAAGGTATGGAGATTCTTCAATCCGAGCAGATTGACCGCATTCAGGTCACCGATGGCACTCAGATCGTCCAAGTGTGGCTGGAGAAGGAATACGAGCCCACCGACATCGAGGGTAAGAAGCAGGATCCCACCGATAAGGTGCAGTTCCAGTTCATTGACGCCCAAGCCGAAGACGTTGCGCGTTCCATCGAGGCGGCCGAGGCGAAGAACGGCTACAACTCGGTAGTGCCGCAGCAGTCCGTTTTGCTGGGCATGCTGAGCTTCATGCTGCCGATGCTCTTGATTATTGGCCTGTTTCTTTGGCTCTTGCCGCGTATGCAAGGCGGAATGTCGCGCTTCGGCAAGGTCAACAAGGAGGGCTTGGAATCCGATCTGCCGGACGTCAATTTTGACGATGTGGCGGGCGCCGACGAAGCCGTTGAAGAGCTTCGCGAAATCAAGGAATTCCTCGATACGCCAGACAAGTTCCACAAGATGGGCGCGAAGATTCCGCGCGGCGTTCTCCTTTACGGTCCTCCGGGAACCGGTAAGACCCTGCTCGCTCGCGCGGTTGCAGGTGAAGCGGGCGTGCCTTTCTTCCACATTTCGGCCTCCGAGTTCGTGGAGATGTTTGTGGGCGTGGGTGCCTCGCGCGTTCGCGACCTCTTCAATAAGGCGAAGAAGGTCGCACCCGCCATCATTTTCGTGGACGAGATCGACGCCGTGGGCCGTAACCGTGGCGTGGGCATCGGCGGTGGAAACGACGAGCGTGAACAGACCCTGAACCAGCTCCTCGTGGAGATGGATGGCTTTGACGAGCGAGCAAACGTCATCGTCATTGCGGCCACGAACCGTCCCGACGTTCTCGACTCCGCCCTGCTGAGACCGGGCCGATTCGACCGCCAAATCTCCGTGGACGCCCCCGATCTTCCGGGCCGCGAACAGATCCTTAAAGTCCACGCTGATGGCAAGCCGTTGGCCGACGACGTCTCACTTGGCGCAATCGCCCGCCGCACCCCCGGGTTTTCTGGTGCAGATCTTGCCAACCTCTTGAACGAGGCGGCGCTTTTGGCCGCTCGGCGCGGACACCACGAGGTGGACGAGAGCGACATCGACGAGGCCATTGATCGCGTGATTGCCGGCCCGCAGCGCCGCACGCGCGTGATGAACGCTCGTGAAAAGCGCATGACCGCGTATCACGAAGGTGGTCACGCAGTTGCGGCAGCTGCACTGAACCACACCGATCCAGTCACTAAGGTGACCATCCTTCCGCGTGGTCGCGCGCTTGGATACACGATGGTGATGCCCACTGAAGACAAGTACTCCACATCTCGTAATGAGCTCCTTGACCAGCTTGTCTACGCGATGGGTGGCCGCGTGGCCGAAGAGATCATCTTCCACGATCCATCCACGGGTGCCGCGAACGACATTCAAAAGGCCACTGGCATTGCTCGCAAGATGGTGACCGAATACGGTATGTCCGCTCGGGTTGGTGCCGTGCGTCTGACGTCGGATGATTCTGATCCGATGACCCGCATGGGCGGCGGTCAAGCACAAGAGCACTCGGATCAGGTTGCCCACGTGGTGGATCAAGAAATCCGTGCCCTCATCGATGCTGCCCACCAAGAGGCTTGGCAGGTCATTATGGATAATCGGGCTGTGCTCGACCGCTTGGCAGCCCTGCTTCTTGAGAAGGAGACCGTGCTCGAAAACGAGCTGCGCGAACTGTTTAAGGAGATCACGAAGGCTCCGCGGCGCGAGCTGTGGTTGTCGTCGCCGGATCGTCCGGTCTCTGATCTCCCTCCTGTACCGATGCCCGAGGCGTTGGAAGAAGAAGAGCGAGCCCGCAGAGCACGTGACCGAAAGGACCCCGACCATGAGTGATTTTGTTGATCCCGCGAGTGGTTCCGTGAGCTCCGCCGAATCCGAAAATTCGGCCATCGATACGACTAGCGCCCAAGGATCTTACGACGAGGACGGCGTCCGTAACGCCGTTCGCGACCTCCTCGTGGCGATCGGTGAGGATCCGGATCGAGACGGTCTACGTGATACGCCGGATCGCATGGTGCGCGCCTACCGTGAAATCTTTGGCGGACTGCACGAAAACCCGGACGACGTCCTGTCAGCCACCTTTGATATCGGCCACCAAGAACTCGTGCTCGTGCGCGATATCCCGCTCTACTCGATGTGCGAGCATCACCTGCTTCCTTTCCACGGTGTATGCCATGTGGGATATATTCCAGCCGAAGATGGCCGGGTCACCGGGCTATCGAAGCTCGCTAGGCTCGTTGAAGGCTACTCCCGTCGTCCTCAGGTCCAAGAGCGTCTCACTTCCGATGTGGCCGACGCACTCACGAAGCATCTCAATGCCCGCGGCGTCATTGTGGTCGTGGAAGCAGAGCACATGTGCATGACCATGCGAGGCGTTCGCAAACCCGGATCACGTACGGTCACGTCTGCAGTTCGCGGGATCATGCACGAGCCCGCACCGCGCGCTGAGGCGATGAGCCTCATCATGTCGAAGTAGCCGCCATGAAGATCATGGGCATTCTCAATGTCACCCCGGACTCGTTTTCGGACGGCGGTCGATGGTCCGATCCGGACCACGCCATTGCCCACGGGCACGAGCTCATTGCTCAAGGTGCCAGCATTATCGATATCGGCGGCGAGTCCTCGCGCCCCGGTGCCGACCCGCTCTCTGACGACGACGAATGGGCCCGGATCGACGATGTTGTCACGGAACTCTCGCGGCACGTTACCGTTTCGGTCGATACTTACCACGCCACGACGGCGGCTCGAGCGGTGGAGGCAGGCGCGCACATCGTCAACGATGTGACTGGCGGTTCTGGTGATCCGCTCATGTTCGAGACGGTGGCTGGACTCGACTGCGATTACGTGCTCCAACACGGCCGGGGTAATGCGCAGTCCATGAACGATCTGGCGGTGTATACCGGTGACTTCATCGATACCGTCGAGCACGAAATGCTCACTGCGCGCGACCGCGCAGTCAACACGGGAATCGCACCCGATCGCATCATCTTGGATCCGGGGCTCGGCTTTGCCAAGGTGGGCGACCACGACTGGCAGATACTGGCAAATCTCGACCGCTTTCTTGGCCTAGGGCACCGCGTTCTGGTAGGTCACTCCCGCAAGCGTTTCCTTGCCGGAACGGTAGCGGAAGACCGGCCGTATGAAGATCGCGACTTCGCAACCGCCGTCGTCAGCGCATTCTTGAGCGGAACAACAACGTGGGCCGTGCGGGTACATAACGTGGCCGCTACGGCGTCGGCTATCGCGGTAGCAGCCAAACTGAGGGATGTGAAGGGACAATAGTGACTGGCACCATTAGACTCACCGGGGTTCGCGCCATGGGAACCCACGGGGTGCTGGAGTCGGAGCACTCCCAGCCGCAGGACTTCAGCGTTGATGTCACCTTGGATTTCGATATGGGCAAGGCGATTGCTACCGACGACGTAGCCCACACCATCAACTACGCCGAGGTCGCTGAGAAGATTGTGGCAGTGATCGAAGGACAACACTGCGACCTCATCGAGAAACTTGCCGACCGCATCGCGAGCGCCATTCTTGATTCGCGGGTTCACCACGTGTCGGTGACTGTCCACAAGCCGCATGCGCCAATTTCGGTGGACTTTGACGATGTCTCGGTCTCGATAAGTCGTGAGGGGCCACTGTATCAAGGTAGGCGGCGAACTGCGGTGATCGGAATGGGGTCGAATCTGGATAACCCGATTGAGCATCTGCGTGGAGCGCTTCAGGAACTATCTGAACTTGATGTGACGATCAAGGCGGTCTCTCCCGTGTATTCGTCTGAGCCGATACTTGCCGAGGGGCAGGAGGAACAGCCCGACTATCTCAATGCGGTGGTGATCATTGAGACCGAGGTGCCGCCACTCACACTGCTATGGCAGTTGCAAGAAATCGAGAATCAGCACGGACGAAAGCGCACCGAACGCTGGGGCGTTCGCACACTCGACCTCGACATCGTGGACATGAGTGATATCGCATGTGACAGCGCCGAACTCACCATCCCGCACCCCC
>CAYOEJ010000043.1:1194-2832 GCA_964403015.1 uncultured Arcanobacterium sp. | reverse complement strand
CCGACGTCGGCGCTTATGCTCCTCGCCATCGCGGCCGTTACCGGGGTAACCCTCTTTCTGCTTGCCGATATCTGGCTGCGCTCGGGGCGTGCACCTTTGCTCGTTCCGCTGCTTGTCTTCCTGATTCCGCTCGGCGTAGCTGTGTTTATCGGGTGGCAGGCATGGCTCGTTCGGCGATACACCTCTGGAAAGAAGACCATCGATCCGCTTCATGCTGCTCGCATTTGGGTGCTCACGCAGGCCGGCTCGCGAGCAGGGGCAATTCTCGCTGGTCTCAGCCTCGGTCTTGGATGTGCCTACCTCAACGCGGGTTCAAGCGGATTTTTAACCGAGCAAGCAATTCACGCGTTCCTCGCCGGGGGCGCTTCTGTTGTGCTCACGGTGGTCTCCTGGCTCAGCGAGCGCTGGTGCATTTATGACGACGATGATGCCGCTCCCTCTTCAAACGCGCAGGCCGCGTAGCGCCAGTAGCAGACCGGCTCTTGGGTTCGCGGGAGAACATGGGCACAAGTCCACTAATGAGGATCTGTGTTCGTGATTTTTGGAGGCGTTGCTAGTCTGGTTCCATGCGCCACAAACTTGTTCAGCACATTCACTTCACGCCGGTTGATCCGAAATTCGCAACCGTTGAGGTCATCCGCAATGCATTTGCCTACGTTCTCATGACTTTGCCCATTTTGATCCCGGCGATTATTTGGGGCTCGACGTCGTCTCCGGGCATTCTGCTGTGGATTGGTGTTTTCCTCATGGTGGCGGCGGGAATCTTCTTCACCATCTTGGCCGTCCGTCAGGCACGCATGCTCGGATATGTGGAGCTTGAAGAGGAGCTTCTTGTGCGCAAAGGGATCATGTTCCAAAGCGTGACCGTGGTTCCCTACGGACGTATGCAGCAGGTCAATCTGGGCACCGGTCCGCTTCTCAACAGATTCGGACTCGCCAACGTTGAACTTGTGACCGCGAGCGCGAGCACCGATGCGCGTATCACCGGTGTGCGCAGGGAAGAAGCAGAGCGGCTGCGCGAAAAGCTCACAGCGCTGGGTAGTGCGAACATGGAGGGGCTGTGAAGAAGGAGGGTTTTGCTGCAAATGCCGTTCCCGCCCACGAATGGCGGAAGTTCCATAAGGTAACACCGCTCGCAAATGCTGGGGCAGCGTGGCTTGGTATTCTTACCGCTCTGGTGTTCACCTTCATCGAGTATCTCAGCTCAGGTAGGGACATTCCACTCGAGCGGGCACGCTCCGCCGTTTCCTTAAACCAGGTGCTTTTCGTTGTGGGGCTGCTCTTCGTGGTCACCCTCGGAATCATCTTCTTTTCCGCGCTGGCGTGGAAGTTCAAGTCTTTTGCTGTGGTGGAGTCCGGGATTCACCTGCGTCACGGTGTTATTTTCAAGCAGCACCAACAGTCCCGCTGGGATCGGATCCAAAGCGTTGAGATTGAACAAAAACTATTCGGGCGAATCTTTGGCTTCGGTTCCGTCAAGGTAGAAACGGCCGGCCATGGCGAGGCCCCCACCAACCTTGGTCTGCTTCGTCTCGAGGATTGTGGACTGCTGCGCCGCGAGATCCTTATCGGTCTGAGCAACGCTCGTTCTGGACGGCCGGTTCGTGCGGGCAACCCCGCCATTGTCGACGAAGGTGA
>CAYOEJ010000043.1:0-1094 GCA_964403015.1 uncultured Arcanobacterium sp. | reverse complement strand
GCCTACCGAGCCTCCCCCCAAGGCACCGACCAAGCCCTAGGCGCCGATTGGAGCCAGGGCCCTGTTGGCCAACCGGGCGGAGCCGGTGTGCATTCCTTCCCCGCTCCCAATGGAACGCCGGCCCACGGGAATGTGAGCCCGAGCGAGATTCCCGTCTTTGACCCCGATGATTTGGTTAACGACCAACTCATTTTCGAGATGCCAACCGGTCGCTTCATTCTTTCAAAGATTGCTTCTGGTGCCACGGCCTCGATGCTGTCGGGCGCTGTCTTTTTCGTTTTACTATCTATCTGGTTGGAGTCGACGCCGGTCGCCGCGTTCATCGCCATCTTCGGTGCGATTTTCAATGCGGTTCGATCCCTGTTTAGCCAGTATGGAACCAAAATTTATATTTCGGAAAATGGGCTTCGGGTCCGTGGTGGACTAACTAGGCTCACCACACAGACGATTCCGCCGAATCGTATCCACGCAATCAACATTCGTCAGCCGATGCTGTGGCGCAGGTTCGACTGGTGGAGAGTCAAGCTGACACTCGCAGGTGCAGGCGGCAGTGGCGAGGATGCCTCTGAACTCGTCACGTTGGGCATTGTTGTTCCCGTGGGGACCCGCGATGAGATCCTCCGCGTCCTGTGGACGATCGTGCCAAGCCTCGGGTCCACGAACGACGCCGCGCTCCTTCACGAAGCGATGCGAGGCTCCGGCCACGGACCATACTTCCGCGGCGCCCCAGACCGCACCAAGCGACTCGATCCCATTATTTGGCGGTCACGAGGAGTATGCGTGACTCCGAAGGTTCTGGTCAGCCGGCAGGGACGCTTCGCGCGCGAGCTAGATATCGTCCTCCAAGACCACAACCAGTCACTGACCCTGCGTCAGGGTCCGGTACAGCGCAAGCTCGGCCTCGCCACGCTCAATGTGGATCTCGTATCTGGAGGCCGTGGCAAAATCAAGAACTTCGCGCATGAGGACATGGAACAGCTGGTGTGGCTCGAAAACGACCTCACCAGACAGGCCCGAGAGGTGGGCGTGAGTGAATCCATCGAGAAGTGGAAGCGTCGCGTCGGGGTGGGCTGATTCGCTAGTGGCCTAGCCCA
>CAYOEJ010000042.1:4989-13056 GCA_964403015.1 uncultured Arcanobacterium sp. | reverse complement strand
GTTGGCCGATCAACGGCGGCAATTTTCCAATAGCCGTAATATCGATCGCCGCTAGGTCCGGTCATGTAGTAATGCATTTCGCCGCCGGGCGCCATCTCGTGGCGGACGAAAGTTGCGGGGTATCCGGGAGGTCCCCAGACTTGCTCGAGTTTGCCGGCGTCGGCATAGATGTCGAAAACACGATCAATTGGAGCAGCGAATTCTGCTTCCATCGTGATTGTTCGAGCTTGGAGATCGTAGTTTGTATTTGTGGTGGGCATGATCGACTCCGATCAAGTTACGACGAGCCAAAATTGGGTCGTGAGAGTGAGTATGCTCGCCCGCTCACCTAAAGGGAATAGGCTTTACACGCCGCCGACGCCGATAGCCTGCTTAAACATCGCCTCGTCGGTGAGGACTTCGAGCATGAATGCTGCTAAATCTTCCCGGGAAATCGATGCGCCGAGCTTTCCTTGATCTGATTCAGTGCGCGCCTTCCATGTGCCCGTTCCTTCTTTTGCGGACAGGCCGGTGGGACGAACGATGGTCCAATCGAGTCCGGATTGGCGTACAAGATCTTCTTGGTCGTTATGGTCCGCGAGAGGAAAAGCTAGTGCGACTGGCGCGATGAGGTTCATCGGAAATGCCAGTTGCGCTGCGGATTCGCCCGCACCGAGTGAGGACTGGACGATGAGTCGGCGAACACCGGCCGCATTCATCGCATAGACGACTTCGTGAGTAACCTCTGCGCGTTGACGGCGCTTCCCGCGCGCCCCACCAACCGTGACGACGACGGCGTCGGCGTCTGCTACCGCCTCACGAACCGCTGCCGAATCAGTTGCGCTGCCCACCACGGCGTGCGCCTTTTCGGGTACATCCCCGCTTCGGGATAGCACGGTGAGGTCGTGCCCAGCCTCAATAGCGGCTTCCGTAAACTTTCTGCCGGTGCCGCGTGAGCCACCGATGACGGTAATTTTCATGAGGTCCCTTTGCTCGTTTGCCACCAGAGTCTAACGAAACGAGCTAAGAATCTATTGGGATTAGCGTTAATAGCCGCTGTTCTCGCCCATTCGGATACTTCAACCTCTTCCTCGGTCGCATCTTTCATGCACGGATGTTCCGCAGCCGCACGAAGCGAAGCAGTACCCCAACAGTGAGCACGCCGAGACCAACCGCAACCGACGCGATGGGCAACGTTGCCACCAGAATTACGCAGCCGAGCATTCCTACGACTTGGAGGGCTTTCGGGTAGAGGCGATGTTCGCGATCCTGCGTCCACGCCGACACATTGGCAATGAGGTAGTAAAGCAGCACGCCGAACGAAGAGAAGCCGATCGCCTCGCGCAAATCGACCGTGAGCACCAAAATGCACACGATGATTGCGAGCGCTACATCGGCACGGTGTGGAACTCGGTACTTCGGATGGACAGCTGCCAGCCATGAGGGCAGGTCCTCCTCGCGTGCCATGGCGAGGCTCGTGCGACCGACGCCCGCAATGAGCGCCAAGAGTGCGCCGAGCGAGGCGAGCGCTCCACCCGTTCGGACAACGATTCCCGCCCATCCACGACCAGATTCGTCCACGGCCGAAGCAAGAGGTGCGTTTGATTGAGCTATCCCTTCGGGGCCGAGAGTGGCCAGGAGCGTTACCGCGATAATCGCATAGACGATGATCGTGAGGCCTAGAGCCAGCTGAATCGCCCGCGGGATCGTGCGCTTGGGATCGCGCACTTCTTCTCCCATCGTTGCGATGCGCGCATACCCGGCAAACGCGAAGAACAGCAGCCCGGCCGATTGCAGGACTCCATACCACGTTCCGCTGGTTCCTCCGGTCCCGCCGGCTCCTCCGAACGGATGCACTCGCGACCATTGCGGATCGCCCGCTGAAATACTTACGACGACGGCGGTTGCGAGCGCGACCAAAACCAGCGTGACGATGATTTTGGTGAGCGCAGCGGTGCGCGAGACCCCGTGGTAGTTGACCGTGGCTAGAGCGACGATGGCGAGCGCAGCGATGGGGCGTTCCCATCCGTCCGGTGCCGCGTAGGCAGCAAAGGTGAGTGCCATCGCAGCACACGAGGCGGTCTTTCCGATGACGAAGCACCAGCCGGCTAAATATCCCCACCAATGTCCGAGGCGTTCTCGCCCGTATACATAGGTACCGCCCGAGGTAGGGTACTGCGCGGCCAACTGAGCGGAGGAGGTGGCGTTGGCATATGCGACAACCGCTGCGATGAATAGTCCGACGAGGAGTGCGGACCCGGCAGCCTGTGCTGCAGGCGCAAACGCAGCGAATACGCCGGCTCCGATCATGGAGCCGAGTCCGATGACTACCGCGTCTGTGGTGGTGAGTCTGCGAGCAAGAGAGTCGTGAGCCATGTGAGACCCCTTTACGAGAGCCGACATCAGCGTTTCGTCGGTATCATCGCGAACGCTCGATCCGTTCTCAGCCTAGCGTGCCTGAGCTTTTCCTACCGTGGTGGATTGAGCAAGGAAAGAAAGGATGTCAATTCGCGCATTGCCTCTGGATGAATGCTCCAATGCACCCACCGGCCACGCTTTTCTCGAGTGACGAGGCCGGCGTCGTGAAGCTTGCGCATATGGAAAGAGAGTGTGGGCTGCGTGATCCCTAGTGCTTGGGGGAGATGGCAAGCGCATGCGGTGCCTGTTGAAGATTCAGCTAGGTAGCGAATGAGCCGGACGCGCGTCGGGTCGGCTAGAGCTTTGAACGTCAAGGCGATGTTGTCCGCGAGGTTCTCGTTGAGCAGCACGAGGTCGTGAGTCTCGCAGCACAGGTCCGAATTAGCATCGACCGCCTTCGCCGGTGTTTCCATAGTCGACATGCCCTCAGTCTATCCCTCATATTGACAAGCGTCTATGCGTGCTCTTGAATAGATGTATCGATATTCGTCTATGTATGGAGTTCTTTCATGAGCCATGAGAAAAAGTCACGTGCCATTCGCGTGTTCGAACCAGCGCTCTGTTGTAACACGGGCGTCTGTGGTCCCGATGTTGATGAAGCGCTTGTGCGGTTCACTGCCGACCTCGACTTTCTTAAAAAGAAGGGAGTGGATATTGAGCGGCACAACTTGGCCAACGACCCGAGCGCGTTTGCCACTAGTCCCGCTGTGGTGAGCTTCCTGAAGGTGTCAGGATCCGCAGGTCTTCCCTTAGTGCTTGTCGACGACGTTACCGCTGTTACCGGACGCTACCCCGATCGCGGTGAACTTGTCCGATTTGCGGGGATTGAAGAAAACAGTGTTGACACTGCTCCGCCGGCGGGTCACATAGAACTCGGCCTTGCGGATGTTTCAGCTTCAGATGGTTGCTGTGGCGGATCGGGGTGCTGCTAAGTGAAAGGCCAGCCGATGATTGAATCACTGCCTAAATTTGTTTTCTTCACGGGGAAAGGCGGGGTGGGGAAGACTTCGTTGGCATGTGCTACTGCCGTCCACCTTGCCGATGCAGGAGCGCGGGTGCTACTGGTCTCAACAGATCCTGCGTCAAATGTTGCGCAAGTGCTAGAACAATCTATCGGTTCTCGTATTACCCCTATCAGCAAGGTCCCCGGGCTTGATGGAATCGAGATCGACCCACACGATGCTGCAGAAGCTTACCGGGAGAAAATCATTGGCCCGGTTCGCGACTTGCTTCCCGAGGCAGAGATAATCTCCATCACTGAGCAGTTGTCAGGTTCGTGTACCACCGAAGTTGCGTCCTTCAATGAGTTCACCGACCTTCTTGCAAACGACACCCTAGTGGATAATTACGACCACATTGTGTTCGATACGGCCCCAACGGGACACACAATTCGACTGCTACAACTTCCTGGCGAGTGGACATCGTTCCTTAACGAGGGTAAGGGTGATGCATCCTGCCTCGGTCCCATGGCAGGTCTGGATAAGGCGCGACAAAGCTACGCAACGGCTCTCGAAAGGCTCGCGGATGCGTCTTTGACGCGGCTCGTCCTCGTATCTCGTCCCCAGCCGGGCGCACTTCGCGAAGCAGCCCGTACCTCCGGTGAGTTAGCAAAACTTGGCATTACCAGTCAGCATCTTGCAATTAATGCAGTTCTAGATGATCCGGGCTTGGATTCGGATGCGCTGGCGCGTGCAGTTTATGACCGGGAACAGAATGCTCTGGATGCTCTGGACGAGAATTTGACAGCTCTACCCAGAACAGACATTAAGCTCAAGCCACGTGCGGTTGTCGGAGTTGATGCATTGAGGGTACTTCTTGACGACGATGCAGTTCCATCACCGGTACCCGAGCAACAGGTAAGGCTTTCGGACGGCGAAAGCCTACCTCGCATGGAAAGACTCATTGAAGATCTCGCCCTATCCGATTTCGGCCTCGTCTTGTGTATGGGTAAAGGCGGAGTAGGTAAATCTACTGTTGCTGCGGCGGTTGCTCTCGCACTCGCGGAGCGCGGAAAGTCGGTGCATCTTTCTACGACCGATCCCGCTGCTCATCTAGAACTAGTTTTGGCTGGAGCGCAAGATCCACATTTGACTGTTTCTCGCATTGACCCAGAGGCGGCCACGGAAAAGTATCGGGCCCGTGTCTTGGCGACAAAGGGCGCAAAGCTCGACGACGCCGGTCGGGCCCAATTGGAGGAAGACTTGCTTTCTCCATGCACCGAGGAAGTGGCAGTGTTCGGCGAGTTTTCCCATCTCATAGCTCGTGCACGGAAGGAGTTCGTCGTTATAGACACTGCGCCTACCGGCCATACATTATTACTGCTCGATGCCACAGGTTCATATCACAGGGACATTGTCCGAAATCTTGGGGATAGCGCGGGAACGATGACGCCTCTCATGCGATTGCAGGATTCAAACCTGACAAAGGTCATGATTGTGACTCTTCCTGAGGCCACGCCAGTCCAAGAGGCGGTAGATCTTCAGCAAGACCTTCAGCGTGCAGGTATTTCGCCGTGGGCATGGATTGTTAATCAGTCACTTGCTGCTGCACAAACATCGAATTCAGTACTCGCCGCACGAGCGGCAGCCGAGGCGCCGCATCTTGCACAAGTCGAGGAGCTTGCGCCGCGCTTGGCAGTGGTTCCTTTGCTTGCTGTTGAACCATCTGGACGAGATGCTCTTGAAGTTCTCTAGCTGAGGCCTGCAGTGTCGGTGCTCAACAGTGGGGTTACTAGCTCATCTCGTTGTGGAGCGTTTGGATGACCTCATCGAGCATCGCTTCGGTGAGCTTCCCAGTGAAGGTGTTCTGCTGGCTGACGTGATAGCAACCCACGAGATTAATCTTGGAACCGTGGCTGGTGACTAGGTGTGCCCGAGCGCCATGGCCGAACTTGGGTTGCGGGCGCGGCACCGTCCAGCCGATACGCCGCGCAGCGCGCAGCGTTTCTGTCCACGCAATACCTCCGAGTGCGAGGATCGATTCGAGCTGCGGTTCTAGGATAGACAGCTCGCGGTCCAGCCACGGAGCGCATGTGGCTTTCTCGGAGGTTAGTGGCTTATTGAGCGGGGGAGCGCAATGAACGGGCGCAGTGATTCGGACTCCGTTGAGCTCTAAACCGTCGGCGGCATGAACCGACGTCGCCTGATTAGCGAACCCGGCACGGTGAAGTGATCGGTAGAGCCAGTCACCACTGCGATCGCCGGTGAAGATTCTGCCCGTACGGTTAGCGCCATGTGCCGCAGGAGCCAAGCCCACGATCAGTGCGTGAGCCCGTGGATCGCCCCACCCGGGTGCGGGCCGCCCCCAGTACGGCTCCTCGGCGTAGGCGGCGCGTTTCGCATGGGCAACATTCTCGCGCCACTCGACCAGTCTCGGGCAGGCGCGACAAACGGATACGGCGTCGTCGAGGTCGGCAAGTGATTGTGCGCTGAGCGCGAGCCGGACGACGTCGGTCGGCGTGTGTGCGACCGGAGTGCGCTCGGTTGCCGAGTCGCCCGGCCAACCCGTACCTGGCGGGACGGGAGAGAGGAATAGTTTGTTAGTTGCCGGGTGGGGAAGTGGAACACGTGAGCGGCCGCTGGTCATGGAGGTGAGTATATCCGGAGCTAAATGGCCAGTGGGCTCACGTCGTTCACCTAGCCACGTGCGTAATCACGCTGATGGAGAACTTAAAGCGGGAACGCTTGATCGCAATGGTGTAGCTGCTAGCGTGGAAATCACGTCAAACAACCATTGGGGGAATGAATGACGAAGCTAGCAGTAATTTACTATTCGGCAACCGGCCACGGCACGGAAATGGCTAAGCACATTGAGAAGTTTGCGCAGGCCGCCGGTGCTGAGATACGCGTTCGCCACATCGCCGAACAGGTTGATCCCGAGGTGTTCAAGGACAACCCGGCATGGAGCGCAAACTACGAGGCCACCAAGGATCTGCCAGCTGCCACTGGTGACGACATCGTGTGGGCCGACGCCGTTATTTTCGGTTCTCCCACCCGCTACGCGAACGTTACGGGTTCCTTCCAGTCGTTCATCGACACCCTCGGTGGTCTGTGGGCAGATGGCAAGCTTGCCAACAAGGCATACGCTGCCTACACCTCGTCTCAGACTCTGCACGGCGGTCAGGAGACCACCCTGCAGCACATCTACCAGATGGTGATGCACTTCGGCGGCATTATCGTTACCCCTGGTTACACGGACGGCCTGAAGTTCGTGGACGGCAACCCCTACGGTGTTTCCCATGTAACCGGAGCTAACAATCAGAACGAACTAGAGCAGGCCACGATTGACGCGCTTGAGCACATGACCAAGCGCATCGTCGAAATTGGTGGCAAGCTCGCGAGCTAGAGCCTGCAGGATTGAATTCTGCCGCGAGCTAGTGTGAAGAATGCGCTTAGCATTCAAAACTCGACGCAAGAAATCGGATGATCGGTGACGTTGTGAGGAGATGCAATGACTAGAATTCTCATAACGGGCATGTCTGGGGCGGGCAAAACAACTTTGCTCGAGGAATTGAACCGGCGCGGGCACTTCACTGTCGATACTGATTACGAAGGCTGGACCATGGCCAATGGGCTGTGGGATGACCGGAGAATGGCACAGTTGCTTGCGGATCGTGATGACGTGATTGTGTCTGGGACGGTGGAAAATCAGGCCGATTTTTATCGCTACTTCTCCCACATCGTTCTGCTCAGCGCTCCACTCGACGTCCTGCTCGAACGGGTACGGACACGTACTAATAGTCCCTATGGAAAGACGGTGGAGCAGCGCGCCGAGATTCGGAGGTATTTCGACAGCGTCGAGCCACTTCTGCGTCGTGGAGCAACAAGCGAGCTCGACGGGACTCAACCGCCCGCATTTCTCGCCGATGCAATCGAATGCCTGTTGAGGGGCGAATCTCACGTGAGTTAGATCTACGGGTGCTGGACACTCATGCGGACCGGTTCGCATGCCTTCGATGAGTGGTCGAGAACCTTTCCCTAAAGGCGGCCGGCGTGGTGCCTAGATGCTTGGCGAATACGCGCCGGAGCGTCTCGTCGCTTCCCAGCCCGCTGAACTGTGCGGCCCGCGTGATGGAGTGTCCCTCGAGAATCAGTGCCTTAGCCACGTTTACACGTACCTCTTCAAGCCAGCGTATCGGCGTCGTGCCTACCTCGGACTGAAAAAGCCGATTGAGATGTCGGGGACTAACACCGGCGTGAGCGGACATCGACGTCAACGTATGAGGATCCGCTGGCCGGGATCCTACAACATGCCCATCCCCATGTTCCCCGAACTCGAGAAGCCCATTAAAGTGGGCATCCCGGTATTCAAGTGGGCTGACGCAGTCGACCACGGTGAGGAATTCACCGCGGACAAGGACGGCGTAGAAGGAGCAGATCGGCTTCGTAACCCGATCAAGTTCATGATGAACTACGCCAGCCAGTGCATCATGAATCAGCATGCTGATCCAGCACGAGTTCGAGAAATCCTCGAAGACGAATCGAAGCTCGAAACACTCGTAGTGATCGACACCCATATGACCCCGACGGCCAAGATGGCTGACTACCTTCTGCCTGATGTAATGTCGGTTGAGCAGCCAGACCTAGTTCTCAACCATGAAGCAGCCGATACGGGATTTGCGGTATACGCTCAGCCCGCAATCGAATCGCCCGGCAACGTTATGCGCGTTTA
>CAYOEJ010000042.1:0-4889 GCA_964403015.1 uncultured Arcanobacterium sp. | reverse complement strand
TTGCGGTATACGCTCAGCCCGCAATCGAATCGCCCGGCAACGTTATGCGCGTTTATGACATGTGCAGGGAGATTCTGCGGCGCATCGACCCCGCATTTGAACAGAAGTTCACGGAGGGTCGCACGCAAGAAGAGTGGGTGAGTGAGCTGTATCGCCGCGCTCGCGAAGAGACGCCTGAGCTTCCGACAGAAGAGGAGTTTAAAGAAGCCGGCGTGATTCGCCATCGAAATCCTGACGGTCACGTTAAGAAGCTCATCCGCAAAAGGTGTGGATGAATCCGATTGATGCCGAAAGCCGTGGAATCAGTGAAGGCGATGCCATCAAGGTTACCGGCAAGCGAGGCGCGCTAACGTCGATTGCGTTTGTAACGCCGCGCATCGCGCCCGGCGTCATTTCAGTTCCGCAAGGTGCCTGGTACACACCGAACGAAGAAGGTGTGGACGAAGGCGCATGCGCCTCCACTCTGGCCTCGCTCACTGCCACCCCAATCGGAAAGCAGAATACTCAGCAGACGATCTTGGCTGAAGTCTCGCTTTTGTAAGGAGCAGTAGGCCCTCAGAGGGTTGCGGATTCCTCTCCAGTCGAGCGCAGGCGCTCAAACCAGCGCCGCGCGAGAGTCGCGTCAGGGACAAGTTCGTCGTCTGGAACGCCCGGCTGGAGGGGAGCGTCCGTATGGTCGACCTCGACATGGTTTGTGCTAGGCACGTACGAAATGATCGTGCGTGTGGGAAGCGAGCCATCGGGCACTTCTTCGAAGAGTTCGTTGAGAACGTCTAACAACCCATCGAAGAGATTGTCTTGTGCTTCGGGTGAACTATCGACATCGGCGATGAGCGCTTGTATCTCGAACGGATGCAAGTACCTGCCACCAATCAAATAAAAGGCCTCTGCAACGCTGACGCCTTCCTCTTCGGTTACGTAAACCCATAGTTTTTCTACGTCGCGTGCGTTATTGGTAAAACGGTAAGCAATCTCTGCGAACCGAGGCGCGAAGTGCTCGAGCGTTTCCTGAAGTGCGGTCATATTATAATTGCACCATGACATCGCGATCCTGTCACTGCGGTGGCGAGAGTTTCGAAACTTGTTGCCGGCCCTATCTTCGAGCTGAGTCGCTGCCCCCTACCGCAGAGGCAACGATGCGCTCGCGGTATTCGGCATACGTGGTTGGCGCCGGCGATCATCTCTTTCGTACGTGGCACCCCAGTACTCGACCCGAAATCCAGGTTTCCGCCGACGACGGTTGGCGCGGCCTCGAGATCGTGGACGTGGTGGACGGCTTGGCGAGCGATGAGACCGGCATGGTCGAATTTATCGCCCGTCACCGCGATGGGGATATGCGCGAGCGTTCGATGTTCAAGCGCCGCGGCGGGAGATGGATGTACGTCGCGCAGGTAGTAGCTCCGTGTGACATCGACACGGCTAAACCAATTTCTGCGAAACCCGATCTCGACCAAGCCTGATCTTGACCAGGCATGCTCGTGACCAGGCCTGCTCTCGACGATTAGATGACAGCTGAATCGTCGCCGGTCTCTTTGAGACGCTTGAGCCATTGCTGAAAAATAATCTCGATCGGATCGAGTCCGTCGACTGGTTCAACCTCAGCAATCGGATCGTATGAAAAGTCTGCGTTCATTTCCTCGTCTGCAGTCACAAACGCGATCACCATGTGGGTGGGACGTGGTTCCTTGCGGACTTGGGTATAGAAGCCGGCCACAAGGTTGGCTAACTGATGCTTGAGTTCGTCTGTGGAGTCGAATGACGTATCAATTCCGGGTATCGCTTGATCAATGTCCTCGGCTGTAAAGATGTCTCCACCGACCTTGTAGACCGGCTCTACCAGCAGGGTTTGCTCAACGTTGGTGACGTATACCCACAGTTTTTCGACCTCCGGTGTACGATCCGTGAAGTCCCACGCTTCGGCAATAAGGTGAGGTGTATACGTCTCAAACCCTTCTGTGAAACTGATCATGGGTAGTTTCTGCTTCCGACGGAACAGTCCCATGGCACTCCCTTGTTGGTAGGTTACTGGCGCGAAACTTAGTCCAATACGTGGTCTAAGCTAATGCGTCCCTACGAATAGCGTCAAGCATTGAGCAGGAATCTAACCCTTTGAGACGTCTGGCAGACGCGAACCAGCAAATACTCCGATAAGGCCCATCAGTGCGAGGAAAATGAGAGCCCAGTACACATGATGGATCGCGAGGAGCGAGGTGATAGCGCCAACAACGAGAAGGATGAGCCCCATCGCTGAGTTAGAGACCGCGACATAGGTAGTGCGCTGATCGCCTTCGGCCATATCAACCACGTAGGTTTTACGCCCAACCCTGACACCTGTGTGCATGAGAGTCAGCGCGAAGTAGGAAACTATAAAGAGCAGGTTGCCCAGCCAGCCTTCGCCCGCAGAATCGACAAGCGCCACAACTGCCACAGTCGCGATGATGATGGCAGATGCGATTCCAGCGCCTATGCTCATGAGTCGCTTGCTTGACCTGTCGGCGAAGCGTCCGAAGAGTCGTCCTCCAATCAGTGATGCGAGGCCAGAGGCGATGATGAACCCGCCCAGACCAGCCAAGCTATCGGCACCGGCCTGAATAGACAGGGTAACGATGAACGGCGGACTCAAGGACGAGACGAGCAGCAGACTCCGCACGCCCACAAAGTTGCGGAAGGGCTTATCATCACGAAGCAACGCAACGGTCTGACTGAACCAGCCTGATTCGGAGCGGTCGTTAGCCGAACCGTCGTCGTTACCCTCGCGACCGTCGTCGTTCTTGCTTTCGCCGGCTGGCTCGCGAATGGCTGCGTAGATGAAAGCCACACCCACCCACAGTGCCGCGCCGCCAGCTAGCAGCCATGCGAGTTGGCCGGGGCTCAAGTCTTCGCCACCAAAGAATCGAATCGCGAGCCCGAGAGTGATGGCGACGAGCCCCGATGCGGTGGTAGACAGGCCATTGATTTGCCCGCGCTCACCCTTGGGGACCGTGCGACCCTGAACGTCCTTCGATGCGATAGACCCCAAGCAGCGCCCGAGGGAGAAGATTACGAGAGCGGCAAGAATGATAAGGCCGGCTGCAAGGCCGTGGCCGAGCGCGGCTGTCAGGGCCATTGCGGCAACTGATGCTGCTTGGATCAGGGCGCCGGTGACGAAGATCCACTTACGGTGACGCACGCGGAGCACGAGCGGCGTCAGAAATGCTTGGGGAAGCATTGATCCGGATTCGCGGATGGGCACGAGAAGGCCCGTTAGGGCAGAAGGCACGCCGAGCGCGGCAAAGAGCCACGGTAGAACCGTGGAAGCTTTGACGGTCTGGTCGCCTGATGACTGAAGTGTATGTGCGGCAACGAGTTGGAGCCCATTGCGGGCGACATTCTCTCGCGCCTCCGCAGGCATCTCGCGCTCGGTCTCAAGATTGCGCTCCATGAGCGCGGAGTAGATTCGCTCGGACGTGCTGTGTGGCATAGCTCCATCGTACGAACCGTGATTTCGTTGCGCCACCAGAGAATATGTGCGAAGTCCCTCTAGAAAGGCCGGCATGGCCAGACCATAATACGGAATATGAAGTTCTTTCCTGATCCGGTGCTCGACGCGATGGCGACCAGACGTTCGGTTTCCAAAGTGGGCCCTGAGACGCCTACCGACGACGAGCTGGCCGCCCTACTGACAGCGGTCACCCCGGTGGCAGATCACAAGGCGCTTCGGCCATGGCGGATCATCATTCTTCGTGGCGACGATAGGAGAGTCTTGGGCGAGGCGCTAGACTCCGCGGCCGGAGTACAGCGCGAGCCAGGTGAGTTCAATACCAAGCCCTTCCGAGCAGAACTCTTGATCGCGATAGTCGCGAGCCCGAAAGAACACCCGAGTGTTCCCACGTGGGAGCAGCATGCGACTGCGGCTGGTGCTGGGCACCTGCTTGAGCTTGCCCTGTGGCGTGCAGGCTGGGGTGTGATGTGGAGGACGGGGCTTTTAGCTAACCATCCTGACGTTCGAGCAGCGCATGGGCTGGATGAACACGAACACCTCATGGGCTGGCTGTATGTGGGAAGCATTGATGAGTCGTTCAAGAAGCGTTTAGCGGAATCAAATCGGCCCCCGCTCGATTCGGCCCAGTTCATCGACCGGATGCCGGATATGGGCGAAAGTCACACCAGGAAACGGTCGTAGGTCTGCCAGCCCGTGTAATCGTGATACTCGCAGAACTAGATAGTCTGCTGCCCGTGTTCCTGTGATTTCTGGAGATAACCGATGACCAACAAGCTGGCCAAACATTTGACCAAGTGGAAAGCGTGGTACGCATTCCTCGGAATCGGGGCGTTTTTAGTTACGTCATCGGGGCCCACCATCGCGCAGATCGTGGGTGACGGTGGGTCAATCAGCGCACAGAACCTCATGGGCTTTGGCATCTTTATTGCATTTGTCCTCGTTTCGCTCGCGCTTATCCGGCTCGTGTCCGGCAAGTGGCCACCGCCCAGGACCTCGCCCTGAAGAAGTCGCTGAGCGTCAGAGACCTGACGATCATCGTGGCGGTGTTTGCGCTGTCGCATCTGAGTTTCTGGCTGCTCTCGTTCCTCGATAAGTCAACGGTGAATGTTGCCGAGGAGTACTTCGACGAGATGGGCTTAGCCGGCCCTCTGCTACCTGCGCTGATCTCGATGTTGACCGTGGTTATCCTCGCGCCCGTGTGTGAGGAATTGCTGTTCCGCGGAATGATTCTTCGGCCCTTCCATGATTCTTTCGCCCGGAAGGGGCGTGCGACTCTAGGTGCGATTATCGGTATCGCCGTGAGCTCATTCGCATTTGCGCTGCCCAGTGCTGGCGCAAGCGCGTCAATCATTCACTACATTCTCGTCTTCGGTTGCCCCGTCTTCGTGTTCTTTATCGCCCGCCTCCT
>CAYOEJ010000041.1:9341-13070 GCA_964403015.1 uncultured Arcanobacterium sp. | reverse complement strand
GGCACGAAAGCCCCGAATGCGGCGGTCTTGCGCGCCGATCTCCCGACCGGCATCTCGCAAGCCGGGCTTTAGGCGAGGGTCGCCTTCGGGGCCTCGCGGAGCATGTGGCGGATAGCCGCTTCTTCATACTGGCCGTGCTCATCGCGCGGTTCATTCGAGTACTCCACGTACTCGTGAAGGAACTCTGCGAATTCCTCGCCGAATGGCTCGCCGGGAGTCTCCACGCCGTCGTCATCCACACTGGGCAACGCACGTCCGCCTACTGCGATCGGGATCATCCCGTCCAGTAGACCCTCGTCCAACATGAAGCGGGGGATGAGGAATGGCGTGTCGATCCGACGGGCACCATTGCGCTTGTAGAACCGGATGCGTGCCTCCGGATCGCCGAATTCTTCGCTGCCGGAGTGAACAGCCGGGTCCTCAACCTCAGCGAAGATTAGTACGGGGTTGAACTTCTCTTCCCAGATGCGGATGGCCTCCTTGAGAAGCTTGCTGCCGTATCCGCCACCTCGGCCACGACGACCGATTGCCAACCAATTCAAGAGAACCACCTTAGGTAGATCGCTGAGAGCAATTTCGTCGCCGGATGGGATGGTGACAGTAACGGCCTCGGGATCGTCTACACCGTTGGGGTCTGCAAATTCGTCAAGGTTGGAGAATTCGTCGAGTGCGTGGTGGGTTTCGTCGTCGTCGAAACTGAACTTGCCGCGCCGCGACCAGATGCCCACTGCCGTACCCACGGGTTGGTCATCAACGAACATGACAAGGGGGTTGATGACTCCCTTGTCGAAGAGTTTGAGGATTCCGTCGGCGCTGGGGCGTTCGGTCTCTGGGAACGTTGGCACGAGGATCTCGTCGATGACTTGGATGAATTCGGTGCGTGTGGGTTGGCGGACTTGCATAATGCCTTTCGTAAGTGCGCTAGTTGGTGCGCAATCTTGCGGTCAGTATCTTGCGGTCATTTTGGACGGAATCTAGTTTAGTAGAAAAGTGGCCCCAATCCGCTGAAAAACGGGATCGGGGCCACCTTTAGTGAAGAATTACCAATTCTGGACGGACTGAAGATCGCCTAATCCGGACTAGTTGCCATTCGCTAAATCCGGACTAGTCGACGATTACCAAATCCGCACGCGCTCCTCGGGGGCAAGGTAAAGCTCGTCGCCTTCCTTGACATCGAACGCTTCGGCGAATGCGTCAACGTTCTTAACCACACCGTTACAGCGGAACTCCGCGGGGGAGTGCGGATCGGTTGCCACACGCTGAACCATGAGCTCATCGCGGCGCTTCTCCTGCCAGATCCGAGCAAACCCGAGCAGGACGCGCTGAATACCTGTGTAGCCACCGATTTCTGGAGCGTCCTCGGCGCCAGCCAGACCAGCGCGCTTGCACGCGATGTTGTAGGCCTTCAGGGCAATGGTGAGACCGCCGAGATCGCCGATATTCTCACCGAGTGTGAGTTCACCCTTGACGTGATGCGGGGATCCTTCGGGGAACTGGGCGGGAACGTAGGCGTCATACTGGTCAACAAGAGATGCGGTGCGCTTTTCGAATTCTGCTCGATCGGCGTCGGTCCACCAGTTGTTGAGACGTCCGGTGCCGTCGTACTTCGAACCCTGGTCGTCAAAACCGTGTCCGATCTCGTGACCAATCACGGCGCCGATGCCTCCGTAGTTCCAGGCCGGATCGGCGTCGGCGTCGAAGAACGGAGGCTGCAAAATTGCAGCTGGGAACACGATCTCGTTCGCCACGGGGTTGTAGTAGGCGTTGACGTCCTGCGGATTCATGAACCACTCGTCACGATCAACCGGGGTGCCAAGCTTGTTCACCTGACGGTCGGTTTCGAAGCCTGAAACGGCGCGAACGTTGGCCACGAGGTCGTCAGACTGAATAATCAGCGAGGAATAGTCACGCCACTTATTCGGGTAACCGATCTTTGTGACGAATGTTCCGAGCTTGTCGAGGGCGCGCTCCTTGGTCTCCTCCGTCATCCAATCGAGGCCGGTGATGGACTCGTGGTAGGCGGAGATGAGGTCCTCAACGAGCTGCTCCATCTTCTCCTTGTACTCGGGAGGGAAGTGCTTGGACACGTAAACCTTGCCCACGGCTTCTCCGAGGCTGGCATTAACGAGGCCGACGCCGCGCTTCCAGCGGTCTCGCTGGACCTCCTGACCGGAGAGGGTCTTGCCATAGAAGTTGAAGTGAGTCTGAACGATGTCCTTGGAGAGGAAGGGGGCGCGGGACAGAATGACGTGCCAGCGCAGGTAGGTACGAAGATCCTCATGGGAGAACTCCTGCCACACGTCACCGAAGCCGGTGAGCGCGCGCGGGGTGTAGATCAGCAGCTCGGGAGAGTTCTCTTCGGTAATTCCAATTGATTGGAACGCGGCCTTCCAATCGAAGCCCGGAGCCGAGTCGAGGAACTCTTGGAAGCTCATGATGTTGTTGGTCTTATCGGCATCGCGTGACTCGACCACGTCGAAGTGGTGCGAAGCGATGGCGGTCTCGATCTTCAAAATCGTCTCGGCGGCATCCTTTGCCTCAACGTCGTCGCATTCGTTAGCGAGAGAGTAGAGGGTAGGGATGAACGTCTTGTACTCCTCGAGAATCTCCGCGTACTCGGGGGAGCGGTAGAAGGCCTCATCTGGCAGACCGAGTCCCGACTGGAACAGCCACACGATGTGGGAATCGGGATTGTTGCGATCGGCGTCTACCTCAAAACCAAACGGGACGGTGACGCCGGTCTTGGCGAGCTTTCCGACGGCGACCTCGAGCTGATCCTTGTCGCCGGACAGGTCAAGAAGTTCAAAGTCTTGCTGAAGTGGCGCTGTACCGGCGGCCTCGATGCGGTCCTCAGCCATAAAGGAGGTGTACATGTCACCAACCTTGGCCGCGTCGGGATCCTCGGAGCCGGATTCAGCGAGTTCTTCGATGAGTTCGAGCACGTGCTTCTCGGATTCATTGCGCAGGTCAATGAAGGAGCCGGCAGATGCTTGGTCCGCAGGAATCTCCGTGGAGTTGATCCATGCGCCGTTCACATGACGGAAAAGATCGTCCTGTGGTCGCACCGCCTCGTCCAGTCCGGAAACAACCTCTTGCGTAGTCTTGTCAATATCAGTCATATTGCAAGCTTACATTGTGCTACTGCCCACTCGAACTTGGGGCCTTGCGTTATGCTTTGAGCATGCGGATACATATTGCAACAGACCATGCTGGATTCGAGCTGAAGAATCACCTCGTGGAGCACCTCACCGCGCTTGGCCATGAGGTCATTGACCACGGATACGAAACTTACGACAAGCTGGACGCCTACCCGCCCGTGTGCTTCTCCTGCGGTGAGGCAGTGGTTGCCGACGCCGGTTCGCTCGGCATCGTTATCGGCGGTTCAGGTAACGGCGAGCAGATTGCGGCCAACAAGGTGCCGGGTGTGCGTGCGATCCTCGCGTGGAATAACGAGATAGCTGAGCTCGGACGTTCGCACAACAACGCGAACGTCATCTCCATCGGTGCTCGACAGCACACAATCGAGGAAGCGACCCAATTCGTCGAGACCTTCATCGGAACTGACTTCGATCCGGAGTCGCGTCACCAGTCACGCATCGAAATGATTAGCGGCTACGAGAATGACCGCACGGCCTGAGTCGGCCGGTAGACAAAACGGAGGGAACCTTGCCGGTTCCCTCCGTTTTTAGCTGTAGAGCGTTGGCCACACACCGCTAGCTGTAGAGCGTT
>CAYOEJ010000041.1:0-9241 GCA_964403015.1 uncultured Arcanobacterium sp. | reverse complement strand
TAGCTGTAGAGCGTTGGCCACACACCGCTAGCTGTAGAGCGTTAGCCGCACACCGCTAGATGTACAGCGCGGGATCGGTGATCAAGAGAGCTGGGTCCACGTGAGGCACGGTTACCGCCGGCTCCCTGTTCTTCGCGGGCACGCCAACTGCCGTATTACCAGCGGGAACGTCCTTGACGACCACCGCGTTAGCGCCGATCTGGACGTCGTCGCCAATATTGATCGGGCCAAGCACTTTTGCACCCGAACCGATCATCACGCGGTCACCCACGGTGGGGTGGCGCTTTCCTGGATCCATCGATGTTCCGCCAAGCGTGGTGCCGTGAAAGATCACCACGTCCTCGCCAACTTCTGCCGTCTCCCCAATGACCACACCCATTCCGTGGTCAATAAAAAGGCGGCGTCCCAGCTTGGCTCCGGGATGGATCTCCACCCCGGTCACTCCGCGCATGACCTGCGAGAAGATCCTGGCAGGAAGCTTGAAACGATCACCCTTGTTCCACACCGCGTGAGCTATCCGGTAGCCCCACACGGCGTGGACGGTTGGGTAGGCGAGAAAAACCTCAAGGTTATTGCGCGCAGCGGGATCGTGCTTGCAGGCAGCTTCGAGGTCTTCCTTCAGAAGTTGGAGAAGCGGAACGTTCGTGTGCATCAGTCAGCGAGACCTTCGAAGAGTGGGGTGGAGACGTAGCGCTCGCCGAAATCGGGGATGACGACGACGATGGTCTTACCCTCGTTCTCTGGGCGCTGTGCGACCTCGGTCGCGGCAACAAGAGCTGCACCGGAGGAAATACCTACAAGCAGACCCTCTTCGTGCGCGGCGCGGCGCGCCATTGCAATGGCGTCCTGCGTGCTGACAGGAAGAACCTCGTTGTAAATATCCGTATCGAGAACCTCTGGCACAAAGTTTGCACCGATGCCCTGGATACCGTGTGGGCCGGTCTTGCCCTCAGAAAGAATGGGGGATTCCTTCGGTTCGACGGCCACGATCTCAAGATCTGGGTTCTGTGACAGCAGGTAGCGGCCGGCACCAGTGAGTGTTCCGCCGGTTCCGATACCTCCCACGAGGATGTCGATCTTGCCATCGGTTGCGTCCCAGATCTCTGGGCCGGTGGTCTTTTCGTGGATCGCCGGGTTTGCCTGGTTAGCGAACTGGGAAGCGAGAATCGCGCCGGGGTATTCCTCTACGAGTTCCTTCGCGCGCTCAACGGCACCGTTCATGCCCTTGGCGGGTTCGGTGAGCTCGAGGGTTGCGCCGAATCCGCGCAGGAGGGCGCGGCGTTCCTTGGACATGGAAGATGGCATGGTGAGCACGACCTTATAGCCGCGAGCCGCGCCTACCCACGCAAGTGCAATTCCGGTGTTGCCCGAGGTTGCCTCGATAATCGTGCCACCGGGCTTGAGCGCACCCGATGCTTCTGCGGCATCAATGATCGCTACGCCAATGCGGTCCTTGACCGAGTTGGCAGGATTGTAGAACTCGAGCTTTGCCGCAAGCGTGGCCTTGGAATCGCCTGCCAGCCGGTTAATGCGGACGAGCGGGGTGTTACCAGTGATCTGGGTGATGTCTTCGTAGATAGTCATATGTAGTCTCTTTCGCTGCATGCGTTTTGCACGTTAAATGAAATGAATGTCTGAATAAAGGGGCTATCGGGGCGCCCGCGCCCGAGGAGTCATCTCGACTCGTCATCTGAGCGTCAAGCATGCACAAAGTGCACAAAGTCAGAGCTTGACGCCCTTCAGACAGGTGCAGCAGCAATCGGAGGAGGTGGGGGCAAAGAACATGGTGTTTTCCCTTCCTTCCGTGCTTGAGGTCGTGTCCCGGTCGAAGTATTTGAATTATCAACCGACTTCATCATTCTACATTGGTAAGATTGCTGAGCAAGTTCGAGATAGCCAAATCTCAGTTTTGGTGGCTTATTGCACGTTGCTTTGCCGGCTCCGATGATCGACCAGGTCGCCGGTGCTTCGCTGCTACAGATTGCCGTATGGGCGTTCGTGGATGATTGCGCCCGCGTGCTCTGGCGTGACTTGGCCCGCCGTCAATTCCGCGAGTTCGAGGGCAAAGCTAGGAGCGTCGGCGATGGCCAAATCGACGACGACGCCGGTGGCTTGGTAATCCACATCCATGACTTCGTATCCGCGGGCTCGAAGATCGGCCTCAGTCTTGCCGGCGGACGCATGGTCGAGCAGAATACGTTGGCGGGTGAGTTGGACCTGCTCGACGACGGGTGCGCCACTGAGGCATTCCCGCACCGCATCCGAATAGGCGCGCACTAACCCGCCCGTGCCCAAGAGCGTTCCGCCAAAGTAGCGAACCACCACTGCAGAAATGTCGGTGAGGTTATGACCAACGAGGACGTCGAGCATCGGACGTCCGGCTGTTCCGGAGGGTTCGCCGTCGTCGGAAGAGTGAAGAACTGGGTTCGCATGCTGCTGGGAAACAATGAAAGCGCTACAGTGATGGCGCGCGTCGGGGAATTCGTCGCGAGCGTCGGCGAGAAGCTGGCGAGCGACGTCGGCGCTGTCAACGCGGCGGATTAGGGTGATAAAACGCGATCGCTTGACCTCAAGCTCGGAGCGCAGCTCACAGCCGAGGGGGAGTCGCAGATCGGTCATGAGGCTATTATTGCAGAGGTGCTTGTGATCAAGTACTCGTGTTTCTGAGCACAATAAGGGGCTTGGAGATGGCCTTAGATAAGGCGTTTACGCTAAAGTAGAGCCTTGTCTGCGTAGAGGATCTGATCTTCTTCGCATGAAAATAGTCGTCAAGAACTGAAAGGAGCGGTAGGACAATGGCAGTACCTAAGCGCAAGATGTCCCGCAGCAACACCCGCTCTCGCCGCTCCCAGTGGAAGGCTGAGCTCACCGAGCTTCAGTCAGTAAAGTCCCTGGGTGGCCGCGAGGTGCGTATCCCGCGCCGTCTGGCAAAGGCCGCACAAAAGGGCATGCTCGACTGAGCATCACATACGCGAAATGACCCCAACCGGTTACGGTTGGGGTCATTTTTATGCCGCTGTGCGCTCGGCTTTCCGGGTGCGAACGGTGTGGTGCCGGTTCGACTGATAGGTTCGATTCCCGTCACTCGGCTTTCCGGGCACGATCGGGGTGATGGTTAGTTCAATGCGAACGTCACTGGGGAAGAGAAAATCCCTGAGGTGACGTCGAGCGTTGTTGGCACGGCATCTGCGGGGATGTCGTAGAGCAGCTCGCCCTCGATCGAGTTGCCCGGGTTAATTTCTTCGAAGAACAGGCCGTTATCCATCCACATCGTCTGATTGGACAACTCGTGCTCGCGGCCCTGATCGTCGATCAGCTTGGCGTCTGAGCCGGACACGGTCTCGGCCTTATCTCCGTTGTTAGCAACCGTCACCTTGATGAGGACGTACTGCCCGGAGGGTTCATCAATGAGAGTGCCAGGAGAAGAGGTAATGTTGGCCTCCACGCTTGTCACCGTGAAGGAGAGATCGCCAACGTCGGCAGAGGTACCAACGGCAATTCCAGAATCAGGTGCCTCAGCTTCCTCTTCAGCCGGACTTTCCTCGGATGCCTCGGCACCGTCGTCGGCGGATTCTGAATCGTTTTCTGTCGACTGGGTCGTTTCGGAGGTCGCGGCGTTGTCCGCACCGTCACCCCCGCCACCGCCTAGCGCAGCTGCGGCGACCCCAATTCCGACGACGGCTAGCAGCGCGGTCAGGAACTTGTGGCGCGCAAACCAGCTCTTTTCCTTTTCCGGCTTCGGAGCCTGATACTGAGCAGAGCCTTGGCCAGCGACTTGGTGGGATGGTTCGCCCGAGAAATTAGTTGGGTCTTGCGGATTGGGCTGAGAAGACTTCGAATTCTTGTTAAACATGGTCTTTCCTATGTTGTGCTAAGTGAACTCCTCCAACCTAAGATTTTGTCCCTTTCGGCGGATCGGCCAATCAGTCAGACTTCGCTGACCAATTGGCTGAGAAGTGCCAGCTAAACTCGGACCTGTCGGATGGTGTATTTAAGGCATCATCTTTTTAGCGTTGAGGGCATGGAAACAGACGATATGACGATGGATGATGCGCGCACTGCGCTTGGGAAAACGGGCGTATTTGTACGGCATGCCCTCGTTGTGACCGGTGCCGTCATTACGGTGATCTTTGGCATTGGCTATGCCATCAACCGGATGGATAATCCCACGCTCACCAGCCCTTGGGTTGAGCTTGCCGCAGTAACGACGAATGTTGGCATGGTCGTTGGCATCGCAGCTCCGATTCTGGTGGCACTTCGACGACGCCGACTGGTCCGGATCACGTGGATCCTCGGATGGCTTTCTGTCGTGTTTCCCATCGGTCCGGTCATGGCGTTTACGTTGCCTCGCTTTATTCGAACGCAACAGCGGAAGGAAGCACGCAAGGCAAGCGCGTTGCACGCGGCGGGAATCATCGCCAACCTTGCTCGCGACCTTACTGGCCAAGACGGGGAGGGGTCTTTCATCAAGGGAATCAACTTTGATGGCGTTCCTGCCTACTCCGTGTCCGCTTTCTCCGAGGTCGCGATAGTTGTGGGTGTGGCACTCACAGCGTTCCTTGCCCCCGTGGGGCTGGGACTATGGCAACGATCGCGGGATCAGATTATTGAAAAAGAGATCCGCCTGCGGGCGCAGCGCCGCGCCACCGATGACCTCACTCAGGAACTGGTGCGCAAACAGGAGCGCGATGAAATCGCTAGAGAAATCCACGACGTGATTGGGCGTCGGCTTTCGATGATCTCGCTGTATGCGGGTGGTCTGGAAATGATGACTAAGGATGACGCGGAGGTAGGGGAACAAGCGCAGAACGTTCGAAAGTCTGCCCAGCAGGCCATCGATGACCTGCGGTCACTTGTTCAGGTGATGCGGGACCCTAACGGATCCTTGAAGACTTTCGACGTAGCGGAGGCCGTGACTCTGGAAGACATGGCGAAAGTTATCGAGGAAGTTTTCGACGCCGGCCACCCCGGAACCTCTTCAGTCATGATCGAGAGCCCGTCGTCGGCGTCGGACACACTTACTCACACGGCCTACCGAATCATTGGGGAGCTGCTCACCAACTCTGTCAAGCACGCTCCCGGAGAAATGATCAGGGTACGCGTGAGCGGAGGCCCGAAAGTAGGTTTGACGATCGAGACGAAAAATCGGAGCGTCCGCGAGCCAGCTACCGAGGAGAGGTCCGGTAGCGGTCTCACCGGGATCCGCGAGCGCGCAACGACCATGGGAGGGTGGGCACAAACCTCGATCGAGGACGGCCTATTTGTTGCACGAGTGTGGTTGCCGTGGGAGACCGCGGAGTAAGACTGGTAAATTGGGGCCGTGCCTACCAAACCTATCCGTGTACTCATCGTTGACGATGACCCTTTGCTGTGCTCCGCCATGAGGTTTCCGCTGGAATTTGGCGGTGACCGCGAGTTCGAAGTAGTGGGTACGGCACACGATGGTAACGAGGCGATTGACGCCGTTCACGCACACCGACCGGACGTTATTCTCATGGATATTGCGATGCCGGTGCTCGATGGGCTTGAGGCCACGCGTCGCATCAGAGCACTTCCTAACCCTCCGGAAATCATTATCATCACAACGCTCGATGCCAACGATGAGCCGTTGCGAGCTGCGCGAGCCGGCGCGATTGGTTTTCTCCTCAAGAGTGAAGATCCGATGGAGATTATCAAGTCGGTCAAGGCGGTCGCGGCTGGGGAGGGTGCGCTTTCTAGGCGAACTGCGCGTCAATTGTTTCAGCACCTTGGTAACGATCCTCAAGACCGCGAGCGGGTACGTGCTCGACAGAATGTCCAGAGGCTGACAGAGCGGGAATTCGCAGTCGCCCGACTTGTCGCAAAAGGTTTGAGTAATGTGGAGATTGCGGCGCATCTTTCACTATCGGAAAGCACTGTTAAGACCCACCTCTCTGCGGCGCAGGAGAAGTTGCAGGTCAACAACCGAGTGCTTGTGGCAGTGGAGATGACGCTCGCCCAGTAGTTTTTGATTCGGGGGAGAATTCATGGATCGGCGAACGTACCTTGCGGCTCTGTCAAAGCGCACGTCAAAGCAACGTCTCGAGTCACTCGATCAGATTCGTCCCCGCGTCGCTACCGTCACCGTGGATTCTAAAGATGTCTACGAGTATTCGTCATTCATGGGAACGGCCGCGGCTCCATGGGTCCCGCCCGTACTTTTGCACAACGCGTGCTTTGACAACACCTTGGCGGTGTTGAACGACCCAGCGCTTCCCGTAAAGGTCGTAGGCCTTGTTCACGAGTCACAGCGTTGGCAGACATTTCGTGGGGTGGCCGTGGGTTCACCCGTTACGATTACAACAACTCTCTCCGAAGTGCAGGTTAGTGCCGAGGGTCGCGCCGATCTTGAGGTCACATCAGTTGTCTCCGCACACGGCGACGTGCACTATGTGGAGGTCGCCACCTATACCGCTAGAAAGACGGGTCTGCCTCCCATGGATCTGTGGCGGGACCCCTTCCCAGCCGATCTGCCCGTAAGTTTGCCTCATGCACCGGACTTTCGCGAGGAACTCGGACTCAACGATGCTGGATCCTTGAATACCGGACAATCAACGTCCCTCGTCACGCGCAGGTTTCCGGCAAACGCCGGCCGGATGTGGGCCAAGCTCTCCGGTGATATCAACCCCATCCACATGAGCTCACTGAGTGCTCGCGCATTCGGATACCACCGAGCGCTACTTCATGGTGCCGCGGTTGAAGGATGGCTACAGTCGCATTTGGGTATCGATGGGACTCAGCCACTCACCGCAGCCACTCGATTCCGAGCCCCAGTACTTTTGCCCAACACACTCGAGGTCGTGTCGCTCGAGGACAACCGCTTCGTCGTCACAGAAGCCGCTACTGGCCGCGACCTGGTTCACGCCGTCATCCAACCACGAACTCGGGCAAGTGCTAAGGCGGTGAGGGCTGGTGCCGAACGGATCCCAGATACCCAGATTAGCCTTCCACGCGTGAACGGTCGCATAAGTTCGACGGCTCTCACTCGCGCAATGGTCGAACATGCTGGGGGAGATGACCCATCTCTTAAGCGAGCCCTGCGCGATGTGAAGATTTGGCGAAAAGACTACCGTCAGGCATTTGTGGACCTGTCTCGACTGGATGACCCACGCGTGGGTGTAGATGCTGCGACGCGCGGACTCGCTTTCCTTGACAACGCCGTCATGACAACCGACGGCACAAAGCTGGGGCAGATCGAGCCGGAGACTCCAGCTGCTCGCGAAGAAACGGTAGTTGGAACCGGCCAGCTCGATCATGAATTCCATGTTCCATACAAGGGAAAGAAACTCAAGAATTCAGACCTTGCTAAACAGCTTGAGAAATGGCAGTCAAAGGGAATTATCACGCCCGGCGCGGTCATGAAGTTGACTGCGCTGATTGAGGATCCCACTCTCCTTGATCTTCGAGATACAACTGTGGGGATCATCGGCGTTGGTGCAGAGCTCGCCCCGGTGAGATTCTTCCTCAATCACGGAGCGACAGTGGCAGGGGTGGCCAGAGCAAGTTCGAAGCGCCTGGGCCCACTGGTATCTGAGGCCTCCTCGCTTGCTGGCACCCTCTATCTTTCTCCAGCAGAAGCTGGCGACGTTGTCTCGAATCCAGGGGCTGTTGCAGGTTGGCTGCGCAATCACGACGTCGATCTGGTGATGGATACGCTCTATGCACCTGGAACACAGTTCTTACTTGGTGCGCTGGGAGTTGATTGTGTCATGCGAATCCTCGGAGAGGATCGCGATATCTTGACGGCTTATCTCGGCTCGCCTAGCGATGCCTATCTCCTGCGGGATGTACCCGACCGAGATGCGGGCACACAGGGTGGGACGACGTCGGGTGGCACGACGTCGGGTGGCGCAAGCGGAGCTCTGCGCAAGCTTATTCCTGGGCTTGGAAGGACACCGGCGATCCGAGGGGGAGTGTTTAACGGGCTTCTCGACGTGCAGGGGCCAAATTATGCTGCTGCCAAACGCATCGGCAGATGGCGCGCAACTGTCCGACACGCTGAAGGGCTGCCAGTTTCATACAATATTGCGCCAATGGCTAAGACACGATCGGTTCTCACATCGAAAATGTTGAGGGCGGCATACCGCGGTATGGAGAAGATGGGGCTCGAGCCATTTGATGTTGACACGAGCACTGCCATCATGGGCGCACTCCTGATTTACGACCTGCGTGCTCAGCAAAGAGGAGAAACCCTGACAGCGGATTTCCTTGTTAGTTCAGCGGTCCCAACCGGTATGTGGAAACAGCGCACCGAGCCACAGGAGATCTTGCCGAAGGCCGTCTTGCTCGGCAGCGGAGCGTTCGTTCGATAGCCAACCGGCGTCGTCGTCGACTATCGAACTGGACAATTCCGCGCAATGGCGGGGTAGAGATGCCCGCCCGTTTCCGCTGACCGCTAAGCATGGATGTGGCATCTCCAAATTACGGTCGCGTAGACTCCCTTAACGTAACGCAACCTATCGAAGGTGGAAAAATGAATCGCAAGATCTTCGCCGCAGGACTTACTGCCGCAGCACTGACTCTCAGCGCATGTGGCGGCGACAGCACGGAGGAAGTCACCTCCGGACCAACGACTGAAGAGGTTACCGAAGAGGTAACTGAGGAAGAGACCACCGAGGAGGCTACGGAGGAGGAAACCACCGACGAAGCCACCGAAGAGGAAACCACTGACGAGCCAACTGAAGACTCGACCGACTCTGCTTCCGATGTGACCACCGAAGAGGCTGGCGACATGGTTCGTCACACCTACAAGGCTGTCACCATTGAGTCCCCGTCCGACTGGGAGTCTTTCCCGGCCCCAAGCCCAGAGTTCGTCATTAATCGTGCATCGCCTGTGGGTAATCAGTCACTTGTCCTCACCGAGCTTGGCCCGGCCGGCATCTTGCCTGGTCCTACGGAGTACATGGAGATCCTGCGTTCCAACTTGGGCGCCGATGTCACGGTCGAATCCGGTGGCATGGGTAGCTGGGGCGGCACCACCGTCGACGTCTATGAGGTAACAGGTGCTGACTACGTAGCCAAGATCTACAGCTTCGAAGCCGGCGATTCAACCTACGAACTCACTCTCAACGCGCTGGACGCCGATCTCCTCGCCGAGATGGAAGAGTACGCAGAAGCCACGCAGATTGACTGATTGCGTATCTAGCTGATTGAACATCTAGCTCTGTGAAGCAAAAGGTGTAATCGAGGAGGGAGATTCCCACGGGGATCTCCCTCCTTTGTC
>CAYOEJ010000040.1:1306-13716 GCA_964403015.1 uncultured Arcanobacterium sp. | reverse complement strand
ACGACGTCGCCGTCTTGCATGATGTAGTCCTTGCCCTCCATGCGCACGCGGCCGTGGGCCTTAGCTTCAGCCATCGAACCGTGCTCGACGAGTTCGTCGAAGGACACGACCTGAGCCTTAATGAATCCGCGCTCGAAGTCCGTGTGGATAACCCCGGCGGCCTGAGGTGCAGTGGCACCCTTCTTGATCGTCCAGGCACGAGCTTCCTTCGGACCAGCGGTCAGGTACGTCTGCAGGCCGAGCGTGTCAAAACCGACGCGAGCGAGCTTGTCCAAACCAGCCTCATCCTGGCCCGACTCCTCAAGCATCTCCCGAGCCTCATCCGGCTCAAGCTCAACGAGTTCCGCCTCGAACTTCGCATCCAAGAAAATAGCTTCCGCCGGCGCGACCAGCGCGCGTAGCTGAGCCTGCATATCGGCGTCGGCCAGCCCGTCGTCGTCGGTATTGAAAACGTAAATGAACGGCTTGTTGGTCATCAGTTGGAATGACTTCAAAATCGTCTGATCCAAGTGGCCGCCGGCCGCGGAAAGCGTCTTGCCCTCTTCGAGGATCTTCAGCGCTTCCTGCGCGGTGTCCACGTATTCCTTGCCGATCTTCTTGCCCGTCAGTTCCTTTTGCAGGCGCGGGAGCTGCTTTTCTAGGGTCTGCATGTCGGCGAGAACGAGCTCGGTGGTGATGGTCTCGATGTCGGACGCGGGGTCGACCTTGCCGTCAACGTGCGTGACGTCGGGATCGGAAAACGCGCGCGTGACCTGGCAGATGGCGTCAGCCTCACGGATGTTGGCAAGGAACTGGTTGCCGAGGCCTTCACCTTCGGACGCTCCACGCACAATGCCCGCAATATCAACGAAAGATACGGTCGCTGGCAGGATCTTCGCACTTCCGAAGATTTCGGCGAGCTTGTTGAGCCGCTCGTCCGGCAGCGGCACCACACCCACGTTCGGCTCGATCGTCGCGAACGGGTAGTTCGCCGCGAGCACGTTTGCGCGGGTCAGCGCATTGAAAAGGGTCGACTTGCCAACGTTGGGCAGTCCTGCGATACCAATAGTTAAAGCCACGCGCCCAGTCTAATCGCCGCACCTGCTCGTGGCGCAATCTGCGCGGTTTGGCCGCGAAACTCACAGACCGTGCCAAAAACTTGTCGGATGCGCGGTCTACCCTTGAGCCATGACGATTCACATTGCGCTCCTCATTCTCATCGTTGCGTTGGCGATCGCGCTCGGCGCGGCTGTGGGCTGGGCTTACGCTCGATCGACGACGACGGCGGAGCTTTCCTCGCGCGACCACCTTCTGTCCCAGTCGCGTGAGGAACTGATCTCTGAGCGAGCTCGTGCCGAGCGACTCATGGAGGAAAACAATGGGCTGATTGAGCGATCGCGCGCGGATGCCAATGTGCTTCAAGCGCTCTCCCCCATCGTGAAGCAGCTTGATCAAGTCAATGCCAAGGTGCAGGGCTTGGAGCTGAAAACAACAAGCCAACACTCGGTTCTCGTCAACCAAATGAAGCGCGACGCCGAGCTAAGCGCGGATCTTTCCCAGACCACGGCGTCACTCAATGCGGCTCTTCGTTCAACCTCTGCGCGCGGCAGCTGGGGTGAAGTGCAGCTTCGTCGCGTGATTGAGGCGGCGGGGATGCTTGAGCGGGTGGATTTTGATGCGCAGGTGTCGTCGGCGGCGTTCATGGAGTCCTCCCCGCATTCAACGAAAGCGTCTACGTCCCGGCCCGACGTCATCGTTCACTTACCAGGGGGTGGCCACATTCCCATTGACGCCAAGGTTCCGATGGACGCCTACTTGCTTGCCCAGGAAATCTCTCCCACCGATCTTGATGGGGCAAGCGAACGCCAGCAGTTGCTCCAGCAGCACGCAAAGGCACTGCGATCCCACGTGAACGCTCTCATTAAGCGAAACTATGCGGGCGACTTCCCCGAATCTCCGCAGATCACCGTACTGTTCCTTCCCTCGGAGGCACTGCTTGCCGAAGCGATCGGTGCTGATGCGACTCTCCTCGATCACGCGCTATCTGCAGGTATTTTGCTGACCGCTCCTTCCTCACTTCTCGCGTTGCTGCGATCGGTGGCAGCCGTGTGGAGTTCCGCGGCGGCATCCACCGAGGCTCGCGAAATCGTCGCACTGGGTCGCACGCTGGTAGAACGGCTCTCAACAGTCGTCGTTCACCTCAACAAGCTGGGCAAATCACTTGGAAACTCGGTGAATCATTATAACGCTGCGCTCAGTTCACTGGAATCGCGGCTACTCGTCACCGCCCGATCCTTCGACTCTTTCAAGGATTCGGGCAGCGAATTGGGCGACGCCCGGCTTATTACCGATGACGCCGCCCAGATTCGCGACTTCACATCTCCCGAGTTCCACGCGGTTCTGGCTGAGGAACGCGGGACGCTAGCCAACGGACAGGAGGAGGAATCCGTCGAATAGAAGTCTGCGTAGTAGATCTGCTGCTAGTCAGCTCTTTGATCCATGCTCTTCGGGGAATGCCAGATGTCCTCGCCGCGTCCAATGGAATCGAATCCGCCGTCCACGTAGATAATCTGCCCGGTCATCGCATTGTTTTCCTTCGATACGAGGAATACGAGAACATTCGCGATATCTTCCGGCTCCTGAGCACCGTTATAGGGAGCGGGCATATTTCCGAACGCGAGCGCTCGGCCCTCTTCGGTTGAGAGGAGCTCTTTGGTCATCGGAGTCGCAACTACGCCTGGCCCAACAGCATTTATGCCGATTCCCGCACCTGCAAACTCGTCCGTCGGTGCAACCCGGCGCACCCACTGCGCGATCGCACGCTTCGCCGTTGCGTAGTTAGCGTAACCCGCTTCTTGACCCTGTTCCTTGAGCTTGTCGCCATAGGCAAAAGCATTCTCGCGCTGATCTTGGAGCAAGAGCTTCAAGAGCTCGGGATCCGATGGCTGGAGGCTCGCAGCTGAAGCTGTCACGGAAATCCTGGCCGCATCAGATTTAGCCAGCAGTGGCTGGAAGGCATGAATAGTGTCCACCGCCCCGAAGAAGTTCACCTTCAAATCGAGCGACGAGCTAGTTTGGACACCCGCGTTGGCAATCAGGCCATCAATATGGCCATGAGCGTGTTCGATCTGCTCGGCCGCGCGACGAATCGCATCGGCGTCCGTCAGATCGACCTCGATATCCGATCCTTTCAGGTCCAGACCAATAACCTCATTGCCCTAATCGCGGAGGATCTTCGCACAAATAGCACCGATTCCTGAGCCGGCACCGGTCACTACAACAATTCTTGACACAGTGTCTCCTATCGAAATACGTGCTTCTTAAAATTTAATACACGGTTGCATCCACTTAAACACAGCGCCCGCCCCGATGTTTGCAAACGATAAGTTCGATGGTTGGAAACGGCGAGTTCGTTGGTTGCAAACGATAAGTTCGATGGTTGGAAACGACGATTTCGATCGTCCGCAAACCCTAGATAATTTTATTCAAATATGTTTGAATAACTCAATGAGCAGCTCTATTCCAGAGGAAGTGCCCGAAGCGGCACGGCTCATGCGCGCAATCACCCGAGCCTCAGACGAGATGAGCCGTGAACTGTCGCGCCTCCTCCAGCTCAACGATCTTGACCTGCGCGCGATGAGCTACCTGATGGAAAATGAGAAAGCGACAGTCGGCGAACTAGCCCGACACTCGGGAATCAGCATGGCTCTCGCATCGGTGGTTGTTGATCGCATCGAGGCGGTGGGTCATTGCCACAGGAGCCGCGATGAGCAGGATCGCCGCCGCGTGATCATCCAACCCGATCCCGATTCGATGCAAACCGCGATGTCCCACCTCAGACCCATTATTGAAGCGACAAGCGACGCCTATCGCGATCTCGACTCCACAGGTCAGCAGGCCGTCACGCAGTTCCTCAATGCAACGCTTGAAGCAATTCGCGAGCGCTCCGCCCAACTCCAAGAAATTCCCGCACCCACGCGGGAAAAGTCCCCACAATCTCCACGAGGTGAATGACATGCGAGAAACACACTGCCCGGCTCTCGTCGAACGCCCCGATATCAATTCCACGATCACCTTGATTCACGAACGTGCGAATGCAGCTCCCAGTCACATCGCCTTCCGCACGAAAGATGGCAAGCAGACGCGCGATTACACGTTGCCGCAGTTCCTCAAACTCGTCGATGGCGTAGCCCGCGGTCTCATCGATCGCGGATTCGAGCACGGCGACCGCGCAGCCATCATGGCCTCCACCAGTTTCGAATGGGCCGTGGCCGAGTTTGCGATTTGGCGTGCCGGTGGCGTCGTCGTGCCCATCTATGAAACCACCCCTGTCCCCCGCGCTCTGGAGATTGCTGCCGACGCCGACGTGCGAGTGATTTTCGTCGACGACGGCGTCCCAAGCGAAATCGACCAGGCATCCGCTGACTTCGGAACGTGGCAGCTCAAAGGAACCTCCCGTCAGTCACTTTCCCACTTCAGTCGCCCTGCAAGAGATGATCTCGACACCGAACTAGAACATCGCCGCCAAGCCACACAACGCACCGACGTCGCATCCATCGTCTATACCTCTGGAACCACCGGCGAACAAAAGGGCGCACGGATCACCCATGCCAACTTTGTGGACCTCGTTCTCAACGTGCAAGCAGCGTGGAAGGACGTGCTCAATGAGGACGGCCGCACGGTAATCTTTCTCCCGCTCGCGCACGTCCTTGCCCGCGGGCTACAGATGATCTGCATGTGGGCAGGGATGAGAGTTACTCACATGTCCGAACCCACCGAACTCATCGCGGCACTGCCCGAGCTAAAACCCACGTTCCTCGTGGTCGTACCACGCGTGATGGAGAAGATCCTCGGCGCAGTGGCAGGAAAAGCGCGCAAGAAAGGACTGGGCAAAGTCTGGCGGGCAGCCGAGCAGACAGCCATCGCCTGGGGCAAAGCCTGCGAGGTAGCAGATCGCCGAAGCAATGAGAGTTCCCGAGCCGCCGCCAGTAACACCGGCGTCACCGGCATCACCTCCACATCACCGCAGCCCGCCAACCACTCGTTGACCAACACCAATCGCTCGTTGGCAAACATCCCCCGCTCACTACGCATTCGCCACGCGGTTTTCGACAAGCTCTTCTACGCCCGAATCCGCAAGCTTCTGGGCGGGGACATCGAATTCCTCCTTTCCGGCGCCGCTGCACTCAACCCTGATACGTCGCTGGCATTTCGCGGCATGGGCATCCCGATCATGGAAGGCTACGGGCTCACGGAAACCACGGCACCGATGGCAGGCAATCGCCCGGGCAACATACGCTCGGGCACCGTTGGCCAGCCGGTTCCCGGCACAACCGTGCGTATTGCCGACGACGGCCGCATCCTCGTCAAAGGCATCGGCGTCATGGACGGCTACGTGAAGCAAGAACACACCGAGGCAGCCTTCGTGGACGGCTTCTTTGATACCGGCGATCTGGGCTTGCTGGACGACGACGGTTTCCTCACCATCAACGGTCGACTCAAGGACGTGCTGGTCACCGCCGGTGGCAAGACCGTCTCGCCAGCCCGGTGGGAAGCACAACTCGAAAACGATCCACTCATCGCTCACGCCGTGATGGTTGGCGAAAACAAGCCCTATCTGGGCGCGCTCATCATCTTGGACAAGACCGAACTCCAAGCGTGGGTCGAGGAGCACGGTGATCTCATGGCCCAGCTGGTAGGTGACGGGCCGGTCGAAGTGGACCATCCCGCCGTCGTCGACCATGTCGAGAAGCTGGTCGCGAGCGCCAACGAAACCGTTGCCCGCTCTGAAACCGTCAAAGCTATCCGCACCGTGATCGTTGACGTCACTGCGGAATCTGGGCTGCTCACGCCCACGTTGAAAATAAAGAGAAATGAAGCGATCACGCGACTTCAACAGTTCGTTGATGATCTTTACGAAAGGACCAAACGGTGAAGAATGCAGGCTCAAAGAAGCGCTGGATGAAGGCACTGGGCGCGGGCGCCCTCACAGCGGGTGTACTCGACGCCATTTGGATCGGCGGATTCGCCAAGAAGATCTATGAAAACGAGATCCCGCACCTCATGGCCAAGACGATCAGCGCTGCGCCAGCCGCCGCCTTCTACATCATTCACCTAGCCGGGACCGTCTACCTCGTTGTTCGCCCAGATGATCGCACTCGAACCACCAAGCAGCGGCTCGTCGACGGCGCAGTTCTGGGCGGCCTCGCCTGGGGCACCTTCGGCATGACGAACGCCGCGATCATGGACCGCTTCCCCATCAACGTCGCTCTCATTGACACCGCGTGGGGCGCTTTCCTCACGGCAACCACGGCAGCCGTTGCGGGAAAGGTTATTTACCCCAAGAAGTGAACTAAAATAGCTGCCTAGTGGCAGTGGGTGCCACGCTGAAAGGTGGTCGCGATGGCGTCTCAAAGGCAAGATTCGTTGAATGTGGCCATCGTGGGCGCAGGGCCCCGCGGCATCGCAGCCGTTCAGACGCTTGCATCGGAAGTCACGGGACCGTTGACGATCCACCTTTTTGGTGCGCTTGACGACGCCGGAAACAACGTCGCGGGCCAAGGTACGCCTTTCGCGGTGGATCAGGACGACTTTTCGCGTTTGAACGCTCGAAGTGCGATCGTCGATACCTTCGGTCCTTACCGCCGTACCCCCACCGACGTCGAGGAAAGCAACCCTTCCTCGCACAATCCTCCCAAGCGCGACGAGGACGACACGGCGGACCCCACCGCCGTCGTCGGTATGAACTTCGACGAATGGGCAAACGAGACCGGCCAAGAACAGTGGGAAAATAGCTTCCCGCCGAGGTCCGTGATCGGTGAGTACTTCAGCTACTGCATTGAATTTGTGCGCGACAACCTGCCGGAGAATATCTCGCTACTCGAATACGGCAGGGCGCAGCGGGTAACTGGTGAACCCCACCGGTGGATCATTGCTACGGAGCATCAGGATATCGTCGCCGAGGAGCTGTTGCTGGCAGTCGGCCACGCGGTAACGGCGCCAGATGCCCTCGCGGGCGAGGACACCGACAAGATTGCCGATACGTTGTATGAATCTGCCTATCCGCTGGATCGCTTGGACGATATCCCGGCCGACGCGAGCGTGGCGACGCGCGGAGCGGGGCTAACGTTTATCGACGTCGCCCTAGCGCTGACCGAGGGCCGTGGCGGTTCGTTCAACGAGGACGCCACCGTCTACACGCCATCGGGCAACGAGGTTGGCGTCATCTACCCCACCGATCTTCAAGGAATGTTCCTTGATGCGAAGCCGCCGGTGGAAGAGCTCGATAACCTGCTCGACGCCGAGTGCTGGGAGATTGCCGAAGACGAGATCGCCGGAGCCGATTCCCTTGCGGAGATTCTCGATGTCATCGGGGAACTGTGCGCCGACGTCTTTGAAGAGCTGGGAATCAGCGCACCCAAAGGCACCTACGACGATATCTTGAAAGGCCCCGAGCCAGGCAAGGGCCTCTCCAGAAAGAAGCTCGCTGAATCTATCGAGGTAACAAAGCGCGAGCGCCCATTTACCGCGCGCGCTGCGTTTGCATGCACGGTTATTAGGTTGCTCGAGGAACTCATCGGGAAGTTGTCGGGAGAAGAATGGCCCCGTTCGGAATGGACCACGTTCACCACGATCAACGAACTGGTGAGCAACTACGGGTTTGGGCCTCCGCTAATCAACGCACAAAAGATTCTCACGCTCATCGACGCGGGCATCATCGACTGCTCGTGGCTCGACTCCGGCGTTGACGCCCTTGAGCTACCGGATCGCGTGGATGCTCTCATTGACGCGGTTCTTGCGCCCTCGGGTTTCTGGCCGGGCGCGTATCCAGAGTTGGCGGATATCGAGCAGTACTTAGGAATTTGGGCGGATCCCGAGAAGGAAGGCGCCCGCACCGGCGTTCGTACCGATGAGGACGGGACGGTTGTGGACGACGCCGTTCGGCCAATTCACAGCCTCGCAGCCATTGGTCGCATGACCGAGGACTGGGTACTGGGCATGGATACCCTCAACACCACGGTTCATCCGCACATGCTGAACTGGGCGAAGAGAATCGCTAGGCGCGCAGAAGACCAGCCCGTTAACTGAGCGAGGGCAAGCGGCCGCCAGAGAATCGACCAAGCCCTTGCTCAGACCTCGTCGCGCGTGCGACGCGCGTTCGAAATAATGGCGTCCTTGTCGCGTACCTTGTGCGGGCGGTCAGGCTCAACACCGGTCGCCTTGAGATCGGCGCGAAGGTTCTTGGGCAGGGAGAACTGCACGTCCTCTTGAACGGTGTAAACGGGCTCGACACCCGTGTATCCCCATTCTTTGAGCTGGTCAACCACGTCGCGAACCAAGATCTCCGGTACGGATGCACCCGAGGTTACGCCAATCGTCATGGCACCATCGAGCCATGCTCGATCAAGCTCATCAGCCTTGTCCACTCGGTACGAGGATCCGGCACCCGCCTCGAGCGCCACCTCGACAAGACGTACAGAGTTAGAAGAGTTCGCCGAACCAACCACGATCACTACATCGCAGTCCGGTGCCATCTTCTTCACCGAACCTTGGCGGTTCTGGGTGGCGTAGCAAATATCGTCTGACGGCGGGTTCATCAGGTTCGGGAAACGCTCACGCAAAAGCTCAACGGTCTTCATGGTTTCGTCAACGGAAAGAGTGGTCTGCGAAATCCACACGACTCGGTCGGGATCGCGGACCTGGACGCTATCGACGTCTTCGGGCCCATTGACCACCTGAATGTGATCGGGTGCCTCACCCTGTGTGCCTTCAACCTCTTCGTGGCCGTCGTGACCGATAAGGAGGATGTCGTAATCCTGATCGGCAAAACGCACGGCCTGCTTGTGAACCTTAGTCACCAGCGGGCAGGTGGCATCGATGGTCTGAAGCTGACGGCGTTCAGCTTGGGCATGAACCGCCGGAGAAACACCGTGTGCCGAAAAGACAACTCGTGCACCCACGGGCACGTCGTCGGTCTCATTCACAAAAATCGCACCACGCTTGGTGAGAGTCTCCACCACAAACTTGTTGTGAACGATCTCCTTGCGCACATACACGGGCGCACCGTAGAGCTCGAGCGCCTTCTCCACCGCGTCAACAGCACGATCCACGCCGGCGCAGTAACCGCGCGGCGTTGCGAGCAAGATCCTCTTACCATCGGGCGAAGGCTCCGACGGGATATCCGCGGGAAAAGCCGACGCTCCTGCGAGCGAAACCTGATTCTCATTCTTCACGCTCACCACCCTACGCAATCGGCCCTGTCAATGTGGAGTGACGTTCGCCCGCAGCGCCACGTTCAGTGGGCATTTCGGCACGGGAAATAGTTCGGACATGCCCTAGGCTATTGCCGTGTCATCCCGAGTAGCTGTTCCCGCGAATTTGCCACAGCGCGCCGCTCAGACCACGCCCGATCAGCCGTGGCCGCTTCGGCTGCTTTCCGCAAAGATTGCCGAGTACGTCTCGGCCATGTCTCGCCTGTGGGTCGAGGGCGAAATCATCACGCTCGTTCGCAGACCAAACGCGAAGGTCCAGTTCTTCACCCTGGCAGACCTCGACGAAAAGGTCTCGATCAACTGCAAGATCTTCAGCCATGCGCTTCCAGAAGGGATCGAATCGGGGTCACGCGTGGTTATCTGCGCAAAGCCCGACTTCTGGACCGGCAACGGCTCGCTCTCCCTGCATGTTGACGAGGTTCGCGCAGTTGGCATCGGCGACATCCTCGCCCGCCTCGAAGCGCTCAAAGCCAAACTCGCCGCCGAAGGCCTTTTCGATCCCTCCCACAAGAAGCCCCTCCCCTTCCTGCCCCGCAAAATCGGCCTCATCTGCGGAAGAAACACGAAAGCGCTCCACGACGTCGTCGTCAATGCACGCGCCCGCTGGGCCGCCGCACAATTCGAGGTGCGTGAGGTTCAAGTTCAGGGCCCCGGTTCCGTTGAACAGATGCTCACCGCGCTGCGCGAGCTGGATTCTATCGACGACGTCGATATCATCGTTCTTGCCCGCGGCGGCGGCTCTGTGGAGGATTTGCTTCCGTTTTCTGATGAGAGGCTGGTTCGTGCGGCTGCTGCGTGTAAGACTCCGATCGTGTCTGCGATCGGACACGAGACCGACAGCCCCATTCTTGATCTAGCCGCTGATTTTCGGGCATCCACACCCACGGATGCCGCTCGCCGCATTGTCCCGGACGTGAACGAAGAGCGGCAGGGCGTGCGAGAGGCGCTTCGCCGCGGGCGCGTGGCCATTGATGGACTCCTCATGCGAGCAGATTCAGAAATTGATGCCCTGCGATCCCGGCCCGTGATGGACCAGCCGCATCTCCTCATTGATGCTCGCGCCGAGGAACTCGAGAACCTTCGCAATTGGGCCGCCACCTACTTTGACAAGCTCGTGGCCAAGAACGAAGCCGCGTTGCAATCAGATTTGGCGCGCTTGCGCGCACTGTCCCCACTTTCCACGCTCGAGCGGGGATACGCAGTTTTACGCACGCCACACGGTGTGATCGCGAGCGTCGCCGATGCCACTCCAGGTCAGAGCGCTACCGCTCGCCTTCACGATGGCGAACTCGATCTCACCGTCACCAGCGTTACCTCTCAACTCGACGGCTAAGCCTGCCCATCACAAACCGTTCCGTTGGCCGCAGAACAAAGGCAACTGGAGCAGCCGCACGTGATGCGATACCCGCGGCCGGTAGCAGCGCACCTCGCCGGGCATGCAGACGACGCGGGCTCGTCTGGCCTGATGCTGGCGTCGTTGGTGGATTCGGTCACGGCACTCCCCCTCTGCCGTCATGCTAATTTACGGATCGCGCGAGCGTTCTATTCTTTCGCCATGAAAATTCGTCGTTGCCGGATTCTTGGTCCGTGCCTGATCGAGAATAGAGCCTAAATGCACTGGCTACGGACTTTATCCCCAGTTCTGGCTCGTGAAGGTAGATACGCTGTAAGACATGGTGTCACCGCCAGCACTGGGATGCTGCCACCGGTTCATGCCAGAGACGGCAAACTAACGGCTCATCCGACGTCATCACGCAATTGGCACCTATCGTTGCGAAGTACACAAAGAGGAAACTAATGGCGACACAAAAGGGAACCCAGCTCAGTCCCGCCGAACTCGACGAGAAGGTCGCCGAACTCAGCTATGAGGACGCACGCTCACGCCTAGTCGAGATCGTTGCCCGCCTCGAGCAGGGCAATATCCCCCTCGAGGAAGCGATGACCCTGTGGGAGCTGGGTGAAGCTCTCGCGCGCCGCTGCGAATCTTGGCTTAACGGTGCTCGCGAGCGCCTCGCACTAGCCCAGGAACGTACTCGCTCGGCGGCCAATGATTCCAATGAATCTACGCCCAGTAAAACCTCAGCTGGCGACAACGCCTCGGCTGCAAACAACGCCTCGGAGTCGGTCGATGAGTAGCTTCGTGATCGGCGAATCCCTGATCGACGTCGTCCACGACGGCACCGCCGAACCAACTCAGCTTCCTGGTGGCTCACCGCTCAATGTCGCCGTGGGACTCGCCCGGCTGGGCCGCAACACGACTCTCCTGACGCGAATAGGTGAAGACGAACTGGGCGACATCATCTTCGAGCACCTCGCCGACGCCGGTGTTCGACTAGCCCCGAAGTCGATTGACGACCACCCGACCTCTACAGCCGACGCCGTGATCGACGAATCGAGGTCTGCCACCTACACCTTCGAGTTGCATTCCGATTATCCCGAGCCGCCGGTGGGCGACGAGCTTGCGGCTCTTTTAGCGGATCCACCAAATCTCGTTCACATTGGTTCTATTGGCGCGCATCTTGAACCAGGCGCTTCGCGTATCAAGCAATGGCTCAAGCTGCTCCACGACCACGCAACAGTCACTTATGACCCCAATGTCCGTCTTGGCGTAGTTGGGCCACGCGAGAAGCTGTTGGCCGACATCGACTCACTGATGCCCTTCATCGATGTCGTCAAAGCATCCGAAGATGATCTTGAGGAGCTCTTCGGGAAAGTCGATCCCCACGCCGCTGCACAGTATTTCCTTGACGCGGGCGCGAGCCTCGTCGTCGTTAGCCAAGGAAGCGCCGGACTCGCGCTCTACACACCGGAACACACCGTCGTCGTCCCTGCGGCAGACGTGAAGGTGGTGGACACGGTAGGTGCGGGAGACTCGCTTATGTCAGCGCTCATCGACGGCTTGGGCAGGCTCTCGGTCTTGGGCGCCGAAGAGCGCCACGCGATTTCACATCTCTCCCGCTCGATGCTGGCCTCGCTTGGCAGTTATGCGGCCGCGGCGGCTGGAATCACGGTCACCCGTCAAGGCGCTAATCCGCCCACGCGCGCAGAACTTGGCGCTGCAACGGAACTGTATTCGCCGTCGGTGGTCTAGGCGCGCAGCCTGACCTCGCACTGCGGTGGGCTACCTCGCGGCTGGCTCTCTACTTACCGCGACGCCGG
>CAYOEJ010000040.1:0-1206 GCA_964403015.1 uncultured Arcanobacterium sp. | reverse complement strand
GGCTACCTCGCGGCTGGCTCTCTACTTACCGCGACGCCGGTCGCGCGTGGAGTAATCACGGATTGCACGGAGGAAATCGGTACGCCGAAAGTCGGGCCAATAGGTTTCGCAGAAATACAGCTCGGTGTGCACGGTTTGCCACAGCATAAAGCCGCTCATGCGCTGCTCGCCCGAGGTGCGGATGATGAGGTCAGGATCGGGCTGGCCCTTGGTGTACATGTGCTCGGTGATGTCAGCGATGGTGACGCTCTGGGCAACATCGGCCAGCGTGGCACCCTCGGCGTTTCTCTCAAGGAGATAGTTTTGCACGGCGCTGGTGATTTCTTGACGGCCGCCATACCCGACGGCCACGTTCACGGTCATACCAGTGTGGTTGTCCGTACGATCGATTGCCGCTTTCAGCCTCTCTGTCGCACCCGCAGGAAGCAGGTCAAGATCGCCGAGTACACGCAGTTGCCAATCACCGCTCTCAGCCAAATGTTCCACGGCTTGAACAATGATTCCTATGAGTTCATCAAGTTCGTCTTTTGCGCGCGAGAGGTTGTCGGTAGAAAGCATCCACAACGTGACGATCTCGATGCCAGATTCTTCGCACCAACCGAGCACCTCGGTAATGTGGTCCGCGCCTTGGCGGTGACCGGTGGCAGCCGAACTGCCGAGAGCTCGCGCCCATCGACGGTTGCCGTCGAGGATAATGCCAATGTGCTTTGGCATGCGTTCCCGATCAATTTGGCTTGACAGCCGGCGCTCATAGATGGAGTAAAGAATCTCTGGGACCCACATGGGCACCTCCTCACAAAGCAAGCTTAACCCCCAAGTGAGTGAGTCTCATGGTTTCATCCATTTCGCTAGCTCGATCATAAGGGGTAGCCTGACCTTGGAATCGAATTGCACTCAGAGGTCAAGAGGTCATATGACGGCTAGCCCCACACAGCCATACGAGCCGAAGACTCGTGCGGATCGCAAGCGCTTCTACGCCGCTCTACCAAAGCCGAAGGCGCGCGGCTGGCTGCACGCCATCACGGCGCCCATCGCGCTCATTGACGGAATCCTCTTAGTTGCTCTGGCTCCCGACACCGCTACGCGCATCGCGTCTATCATCTTCGCGCTCTCTGCCGTTCTCCTCTTCGGCCATTCGAGTTTCTACCACCTTGGAAATTGGGGGGCCACCGTTCACGCGTGGCTACGCCGCATCGACCACGCCAA
>CAYOEJ010000039.1:9448-14163 GCA_964403015.1 uncultured Arcanobacterium sp. | reverse complement strand
CAGCTCTGAGTAGGCGGCCGGGACCGGCCGCCACATCTCGCACAAGGTAGCTGAATGCCTTTCGCACAGGGTAGCAGCTTGTCTTCGAATTGCTCACGGAAGCCGTTCGTCGTCGTCCACCTTGGCCAAAATCACCCCGGGATGACTAATAAACCCACCCGCGCCCTTGTACTCTTGAAACGTGAGCAATGTGAACGACAACAGCCAGGTCCAAGACGATACGCCGGAGCAGATCAAGGTGCGCAAAGAAAAGCGTGCGCGACTGCTTCAAGAAGGGCGCGATCCGTACCCGCCCGAGCTTCCCGTTACCGCAACCATCTCGCAGGTGCGGAGCGATTACGTCGTGAAAGCTGAGCCCGCAGAGGGTGAAGGAGCTGACGGTACTGCAGCTGACGGCTCTACCGCTGATGACACTGCAGCTGACGGTACTGCAGCTAGCGGCACCGCCGCTGGCAGCACTGCTGCGGAGACGGCCGCGGAAGCTGGTGTCATTGCACTGGCGCCAGGTGAAGAGACGGAGACGATGGTTGGCATCGCTGGCCGCGTCATGTTCATGCGCCCCTCGGGAAAAATTGCATTCGTCGTGATCCAAGATGGTGCTGGCGAACGCATTCAGGTCATCTTCTCCCTCGCGAACGTGGGCAAGGAGTCCCTCGATGCGCTCAAGGCTGATGTCGATCTCGGTGATCATATCTTCGTGAGCGGTCACGTAGGTACGTCCAAGCGCGGAGAGCTCTCCGTTTTTGCTCATGAGTGGCAGATGGCCGCGAAGGCGATTCGCCCGCTGCCCAAGACGTTCGTAACCGAGGACGGCACGGAAATGCATCTGAACGAGGAGACGCGCGTTCGCAAGCGTCACCTCGATCTCGTGACGCGCCAGTCTGCGCGCGACATGGTGCGCATTCGCGCCAAGGTTATGCGCTCGCTGCGCAACACATTTGAGTCGCAGGACTACATTGAGATCGAGACCCCCACCCTGCAGGTTCTGCACGGCGGTGCGGCTGCCCGTCCATTTACCACGCACATCAACGCTTACGATCAGGATCTCTACCTTCGGATCGCTACCGAGCTCTACCTCAAGCGTGCCGTGGTGGGCGGTGTCGATCGTGTTTACGAGATCGGTAAGAACTTCCGCAACGAGGGTGCGGACTCCTCGCACTCGCCAGAGTTCACTGCGCTCGAGGCCTACGCTGCTTACGGCACTTACGACTCGATGGCGAAGCTGACCATGGATCTCATCCAAAACGCGGCACGTGACACGTTTGGATCCACCACCGTGACACTTGCGGACGGCACCGAGTATGACCTCGGAGGGGAGTGGGCGGAAATCTCGCTCTACGATTCGCTATCTGAGCACCTCGGCGAAGAGATCACGGTAGAAACTCCACGCGAGCGCTTGCTCGAGATTGCTGATGAGCACGGCATCGGCGTGAAAGACTATGCCGTTAACGGCAAGATCGTTGAAGACATCTGGGAGGAGCTTGTAGGTAATCATCTGTGGGAGCCCACCTTTGTTCGCGACTTCCCTGAAGACACCTCTCCGCTCACGCGTAACCATCGCTCGAAGCCGGGCCTCACTGAGAAGTGGGATTTATACATTCGCGGCATGGAGACGGCAACGGCCTACACCGAGCTTGCGGACCCCGTCATTCAGCGCGAGCGCCTTACCCAGCAGTCCCTCGAGGCCGCCAACGGCGATCCCGAGGCCATGCAGCTTGATGAGGACTTCATCGAGGCTATGGAGCAGGGCTTCCCGCCCGCCGGAGGCATGGGTATGGGCGTGGATCGTCTGCTCATGGTTCTCACAGGCCTCGGAATTCGCGAGACCATCACGTTCCCATTTGTGAAGCCCTCGGCACGTAGCTGAAGCTAACGATCGGCAAGCCGAAAGCTGCCCCGCTCGGTTTTTACCAAGCGGGGCAGCTTTCTATTTCTCGGGTTTAGCATCACATGCTAGACCTGCTCACAGTCCCTCTGGATAGGAAGGTGGGGGACTGTGAAGTTATCACGCGCCGGAAACGTCGTCGTCGACCCAGTCGAAGGTACGGGTGACCGCCTTCTTCCAAAGACGCATCTGACGCTCGCGTTCCTTCTCATCCATGTTCGGAGTCCAGCGCTTGCCTTCTTGCCAGTTGTCGATAACGTCCTGCTCGCCGTCCCAGAAGCCGACAGCCATGCCAGCTGCGTAGGCAGCGCCCAGAGCGGTGGTCTCAGCAACCTTGGGAGCAACAACGTCCACACCGAGGATGTCGGCCTGGAACTGCATGAGGGCGTCGTTGGCAACCATGCCACCGTCCACGCGCAGCTCGGTCAGGTCCACACCGGAGTCGGCGTTCATGGCCTCGAGTACCTCGGCCGTCTGGAAGGCGGTTGCCTCGAGGACGGCGCGGGCAAGGTGGCCCTTGTTGTTGTAACGGGTCAGGCCAACGATCGCGCCGCGTGCGTCGTCCTTCCAGTACGGAGCGAACAGGCCGGAGAAGGCAGGTACGAAGTACACGCCGCCGTTGTCATCAACGGTCTCAGCCAGCTTCTCGATTTCCGGAGCCGAGGTGATCATGCCGAGGTTGTCACGCAGCCACTGCACGAGCGAGCCCGTCACAGCCATAGAACCTTCGAGTGCGTACACCGCTGGCTGGTCGCCAATCTTGTAGCACACCGTGGTCAGAAGGCCATTCTCGGAGGTGACAGCTTCTTCGCCCGTGTTAATGAGCATGAAGTTGCCGGTGCCGTAGGTGTTCTTCGCCATGCCCTTTTCAAAGCATGCCTGACCATAGGTAGCGGCCTGCTGGTCACCCAGGATGCCTGCGATCGGGGTATCGATAATGAGCGAGTTCTTTGCGCCCTTACCGTAGACCTCGGAGGAGGACTTGATCTCGGGAAGCATGGACATCGGAATACCCATGTCCTTGCAGATGTTCTCATCCCATTCGAGCTTGCGGACATCCATGAGCATGGTACGCGAAGCGTTGGTCACGTCCGTGACGTGAACGCCTCCGTTCTTGCCGCCCGTGAGGTTCCACAGAACCCACGTGTCAGTGTTGCCGAACAGGAGGTCGCCAGCTTCTGCCTTCTCACGTGCTCCATCGACGTTGTCGAGGATCCACTTCACCTTCGGGCCGGAGAAGTAGGTCGCCAGCGGCAAACCACAGATTTCCTTGTACTTGTCGTTGCCCTCGTCTCCGCCAAGCTCGCGCACGATCTTGTCGGTACGGGTGTCCTGCCACACGATTGCGTTGTAGACCGGTTTGCCCGTGTTCTTGTCCCAGACGACGGCGGTCTCGCGCTGGTTGGTGATACCAACGGCTGCGAGTTCGTGGCGGTTGACGTCGGCCTTAGACAGAGCCTGACCGATAACTTCGCGAACATTGTCGCGAATCTCGATCGGATCGTGCTCTACCCAGCCTGCCTTCGGGAAGATCTGCTCGTGCTCGAGCTGACCCACCGAGACAATCTCGCCGGAGTGGTTGAAGATGATGGCACGCGATGACGTGGTGCCCTGATCGATAGCGAGTACGTATTTCTTTTCAGTCATGAGTTAATCCTTTCATCAATGACTTAGCGGATTAGGCGGCGACGATACCGACCATGTTGGGGCCGAAGATCAGGCCGGCAAGAATGCCGCCGATGATCGGGCCAACGATCGGTACCCAGGCGTAGCCCCAGTCCGAGCCGCCCTTGCCCTTGATTGGGAGGAGTGCGTGCATGATACGAGGACCGAGGTCACGAGCCGGGTTGATGGCGTAACCGGTGGGGCCACCGAGCGAGGCACCGATAACGAGAACGACCAGTGCGACGGCGAGTGGTCCGGTCGCGGTGGTGGTGTTGCCGTTGAAGAGAACCCAAGAAACGAGAACGAAGGTCGCGATAACCTCCGTGACGGTGTTCCATAGCGGGTTGCGGATCTGCGGTCCGGTTGCGAAGGTGCCGAGAACTTCGGCCTGATCTTCGTGTGCATCGTAGTGCTGCTTGAAAGCGAGCCATGCGATCAGTGCGCCAGCCATAGCGCCGAGAATCTGGGCGACAATGTAGGCCATGGTGTTAGCAAAATCGACGGCGACGCCGGGCACGAACTCTTCGGCACCCGAGGCGATAACGCCGAGTGTGACGGCCGGGTTAAGGTGACCACCGGTGCTCCATGCGGCATAGACACCGACGAAAACGCCGAGTCCCCAGCCGATGTTAATCATGAGCCATCCGGTGCCTTGTCCCTTGGACTTCGTCAAGAGGTTTGTTGCGACAACGCCGACACCGAGGATGATCAGGAACATGGTTCCGACAAACTCGGAGATGAAAATATCCCCCAAAGACATAATCTCCAACCTTTCTGGTGGAAGTGGGGCTTCTAAGAACCCACAGGTGATTGCTTGTGCGTATCCGCGCCCTCGCGGATATCTATGCAGGTGCATACTTCACGTGTTGTGAAACGCAGCACCGGGACAAACTTTTCCACATCCGCTGAGATCCAAGCCACATTTGAGCAGACCGTGAACCTATGTGCAATATAGTTCGGCCAACTTTAGCAAACGTGCACGCAGGGGCCTGTGGTCGTCGGAGTTGCAGGCGCAATTATGCCAATTAACCCCGTCTGAGCAGTGAAAACTCTCACTGGTGCCGGGGTGCTGGGAGGGTGGAAAGCCCCGGCCCACGAGATTCGGAATGCGCTATCTCGCCCAGCGCTGGGAGGCCAGCATCTGGGTCAAAGCTTCGTGCGCCTC
>CAYOEJ010000039.1:7733-9348 GCA_964403015.1 uncultured Arcanobacterium sp. | reverse complement strand
GCTATCTCGCCCAGCGCTGGGAGGCCAGCATCTGGGTCAAAGCTTCGTGCGCCTCGAGGTAGGAAACGCGGCGAGCGCCCTTGGCTTCGAGCTCCTCATACATCTTTGGCTCGCGCAGATAATGCGCGACGCCGCGGCGAATGAGGTTAGGAAAGGGCTTGCGCGCCTCGTCGAGGTCTCGCATGAGGCGGAACCAGAACGTTTGCACCCGCGGCCTCGAAATGCACATGGCATCGGCGAGGATGCCTTCCTTCTCGAGGTCATCCACGATTTCTGCGGCGAAGATGCCCTCGGCGAGCACGTAACGGCGTCCGTCCATCGACAGGGTGCGTTCGCCGATTTTGGCGTTCGAGGGAATGTCGTAGATAGGCAGCAAGGTTTCGCCCTCGGTACAGAGCTCGACAAGCGAACGCACAGCGCCTTCACGGTTCCACGTCTTGGGCGAATCCCAGTCCACCATGCCGTGCCTATGGGGGAGACCAGGGCGATCGCCGTCGTAGTAAAAGTCGTCAAGCGATACCACGGGAAGCCCGGTACGCGAGGTAAAGCGGGTCTTACCGCTGCCAGATGGGCCGGTCACCAAAATGACCTTCGCGTGCGGGAGGCGGGAACCCTCGGGGAGGTCAAAGAGACCGTCGTTGGATAGCGGCGTGGACATGGGTATAGCTTAACGCTCAGCCGTTAAACGGCACGACTAGCTTGCCGGGCACCTCCGTGCGCATGTGGAATACGGCGCCTGCCTGTGGCTCGGGATCATCGAGGTTTTCACGCGAGGTTGTTACGAAAACGTCGCGACCGTCGTCGCCGCCAAGGGTCACCGCAGTGACCAACCGCACCGGGAGTTGCCATTCGTCGAGGATCTCGGCGTCGGGGGAGTACAGGCGAATCTTGCCCACCTTGTTGAGGGCCACCCACACGTTGCCCTCGGAATCGACCGTGAGACCGTCGGGGCTCGTGTCTGGGGCGGCGTGGAACTCGCGGCGGTTGGTGAGTTCGCCGCGCACGACGTCGAAGATATCCGTGCGCTTCAGACCCGTGTCGTTGAAGTAGGCGTGGCGCGAATCAGGGGAGAAGTCGATGCCGTTCGAGGTGGTGACATCGGTGATGTAGGGCTCTGCCACGTGCTCGGGTCCAACTCGGTACACCGTGCCCGCCTCTTTCGTGCGCGAGTAAGACATGTTTCCGCAATATAGGTTGCCCCACGGATCGGTGCCACCTTCATTCATTCGCAGGTCAGGATCTGACCAGATTTCAGGTAGCGGCGTGACCTCGCCGAATGGCTCATCGGCTAGGCCCAGCCCGCGTTCGAGCCCCACAACGAAACCGCCGTTCTTTCTGGGGCGCACGAATGCGGCCACCTTGGAGCCGGTGGAGAGGCGGTGAACCGAACCGTCGTCGCGAAGCGTGAGGAGATCGCCATCGAGCATATCCACCCAACGCAGACCTCCCCATTCGGCGGACCAGCAGGGCCCTTCGCCGTGGTAAGCCAGTGCATCTGTAATTTGTTCAAAACCCATGTCTTCATCCTAGGTGCACGCTCCGGCGTTGCCAGCCGGTTTTCCCATCAGTGAAGTCGGATGGGGAGCGCCGACGGGTCGCGGCAGAACTCAGGCAT
>CAYOEJ010000039.1:0-7633 GCA_964403015.1 uncultured Arcanobacterium sp. | reverse complement strand
AGCGCGCTTAGTTGGAAAGCCCCAGCGCGCGATGGATGATCTGCACAGGGTGGACGGTGGTGGCACCGGAACCCTTGCTGATTTGCCAGCGGCAGGTGTCCGTCTCACAGGTGGCGAGGTGGGGGTTGGTCTCCTTCACCATGTCAAACAGCGGCTGGCCAACCTTTTGGGCCACATCGTACTTTTCCTTTTTCAGGCCGTAGGTGCCCGCGATTCCGCAGCATGCCTGCCCGGACTCCACTACGGTGACGCCCGGTACGGTCTCCATGAGGCGCACAGCCGGCTTGCCGATACCCTGCGACTTCACCTGGCACGGCTGATGGTAAGGAATCGTAATGTCCCAACGGCGCAGGTCCTCGACGGGGAATTCGCCCTCGTCGATCAGCTCAAGCAGGAACTCAGACAGTTCGACGGTGCGCTTACCGACGTCAAGCAGCTCAGGATCATCGAGGCCCATAATCTCGTGGGCCTCGTGACGCAGCATGCCGCCGCACGAGCCGGATGAGGCGATGATGGTCAGATCCTTGCCTGCAGAATTCAGCTGCTTGACCAGCTTGCGGATCGAGCTCGTAGCGCGATCAAATAGCCCGTTCGACTGGTGCGCGAGTCCGCAGCATCCCTGCTTGGGCACGAGCACGTCGTAGCCCAAGTATTCGAGCACCTCAACCGTGGCGATCGAGGTCGCGATTTCAAAGTATCCGCCGGCGCATCCGTGGAAGAAAACGATCGGGCCGCGGGGCGCCTCGACCTCACCGCGCTCTTTCGAGTGCGTCTTCCACCAGCTCATGAACGACTTCGGCTGTGCCTTGGGTACCGGTGCGTCGCGATGGACGCCCACGACCTTTTCCACCATCGTGCGGATCGGCTTGTTGGCGAGCGCCGCGTTGGCTATAGGTGCGAAGGGGGTCATGAGCTTGCCTTCGAGCTCGGTCTCGGTGATGAGACGGTCACGAAGCGGCGTATTGCCTTTCTTCATGACCGCGCGTGCCTGGGCGTTGATCTCGGAGATCTTCACTCCCTGCGGGCACACGGTGGTGCAGATGGCGCACCCGGAGCAGTAGTCGAGGGAGACGTCCACGGAGAGTCCCTCGCGGAAACGCTCAGCCTGCGGCCCAACGAACTTCGGGCCCGTGAACAGTGGCGTTACCTTGGAGACGGGACATTGCGTTTCGCAGATCGTGCACTTGACGCAGGCATCAAGTGAAGCTCGCGCAAGGGATGCCTTTGCATGTTCGAGTGGATTAACGCTCATCGCGCACCTTCGCTTTCCTTAGTTTCGCCGACGCCGGAGGGGGCCTTCTCGCCGACGCGGGAGGGAGCCTTCTCGCCTTCGCTCGCCGTTTTGCCGATTGCGTGAGCCGCAGCCCATGCACTTCCCAACGCAATACCTTCACCGGACTTCTCATCCCACGGGCGAGCTCCACCAATGATCGATCCCGCACAGTGCAGGTTGTTAAAGACGGGAACGTTAACGCCGTCTACTGGTCTCATCTGCTCGTCCACGCGAACGCCGGTCCCAAAGATATCCTCGGCACCGCCGTCGTCTGGAGTCGAGATCATCGAAAAGAGCGGCAGCTTGAAGACGCGCTCGACGATGGTGCCGTCAGGATCGCGGGTGAGAGTTCCTGATTCGAAGCCGCCACCGGCGTAAACAACCGCGTCAACGTGATCGGTGGTCACGCGGCCTGCTCGCTGCACCTGCAGGTGGCTGATGCGACCGGCGTCGGTCTCGAAACCGATCACGGCGGCGTTGTAGTGGATGTCGATGCGAGCGTCGTGGCATGCCTGCACCAAGATGTCGTTGATGCGGCGTCCGGCCACGGATGGTGGCGGCACTGGCACCTCGCCAACTCGGGCACCGAGGCGGTGAGAAATGTCCGCGAAGGTTTCGGCATTGAAGCCCAAGATAGCGGGCAGAAGTACGATTTCGTCGGGCTCAATCTGGCCGGCGAGCGCGTTTATGAGCGCGTCGCGAGAACGCTGCGCGGAGAGTCCGGCCTCGCCATCGAAACCGCGAGCGAACGTGGAGGCAACTGAATCCGCTTCTGGTTCACGGATTTCGAGGTCAATGGTGAGTGCGCGAGCTTCGAGGTCTACCAACGGGGAGCGGGACAGGTTGTCCGCGATGAAATGAGCGGGGAAGTCCTTGAACTGGTGGATTCCCACCACAACGAGCTTCATGCCGTCTTCGAGCACGGAGTTGTCCATGGTGTCCTGGACGACCGCCGTGGGGCGAACCGCGCCAACCGCTGTCGGGATCAGCGCGTTTGACTCGGCATCCCGATCCGAGAAGATGGGAGCCTTGCGACGTAGCCATTCGACTCCGCCTCGCACGGCGTCCACACCAATCGCGGCGTAGGGGTGTTCTGGGTGATCTGCGATGTGTGCGTCGATTTCACCGAAGGGGGAGCGGACCGGGCTGCCGTCTCGATTCCAGCCGAGCACATCGATGGTTCCGGTGGAAAGCAGCAGGCCGCCGATACCGCGGCTGATGATAGTCACGCGGTGTCCCTGCTCAGCGAGCAAAAGCGCGCTGGTTAGGCCCGCGAGGCCAGATCCAATGACGTAGACCTTCACTGTGCCGCCTCCTTTTCGGTTGTGTCTGAGTGGGTGCCTTCGGAGATGTCGCCGTCGGTGCCCTTATCTTCGGGGCGCAGGTAGGCGTCCTCGTCATGGCCGGTCTCGGGCTTGCCGTGGATCATGGCTAGATCGCCAGTGGCGATTCTTGCCTCGTCGCTCGGTGCGGGAAGGTGCTCGATGTCCAGCGAGCCGGAAAGAATCCACTTGTTCAGCGTGGCTTCGCGCAGCTGCTCTCCGTAGAGCAGCGACCGCAGACCTTCGAATCGGTTGATGGTGAAGAGCCGGAGCATGGTCGACGTGCGATCGGCTGCAGCCGCCGGCGAATCCGTGCGCTTGCGTGAAACCTCGTGCATGACTCCCGCGCCTCGCAAAGCACAGAACGTGCCCTGGCACGGACCCATGCCGAGGCGGGTCTGGCGGCGAACGTCGTCGAGATTAGCGTCTGGCTGCTGTTCAAGAATGTTCTCAACCATCGACTTCGTCACGAGCTCGCACTCGCACAAAATCGGGTCCTCGAAGCGGTCAGCCTCACGATGCGCGAGACGATCGGTATTGCGATGAGTCCGTTTCCCCTTGGCCGAGGGGACTTCCTCTTGGTCGGTGATGCAGGGGCGATCTTCGCCAAGCTGGCTAAGCAGCTGATCCACCACGTTCTTCGCCATGAGGCGATAGGTGGTGAGCTTTCCGCCCGCGATCGTAACGAAGCCCTTCACACCATCGCGCTCGCTATGGTCAATAATCGCCATGCCGCGCGACATGTGGCGGGTGTCTTCCTCGCTCACACGCGAATCCTTGACCAGCGGGCGAGCGCCGGACCACGCGTGAACTGCGCGAGCCTTGCGGAAACCGGGCACAAGTACCTCGCCCGCTTCCAGCATCGCCAAAACTTCAGCCTGCGGTATTTCAAGGAAATCGGGGTTGTCGGCCTTTACGTCGGTGGTTCCAATGATGCACACGGTGTGTGCCGGTACCAAGATATCCCCGTCGGATGGGACGATGCAGCGGTTGATGACGCGGTTGACGAGCCGGTGGTTCATGGCGACCATAATGCCGCGGCCGGCCACGACCTCCACGCCCTCACAGCCCGCCATATCAGCAACCTGACCAGCCCATGGGCCTGCGGCGTTAATGACGCCGCGACATTCGATGCGCACCTGCTCACCAGTCTTCTCGGCGGAACAAATAACGGCGGCAACCGCTCCGTCCTCCACCTCAATCTTCGTCACGCGATGATAGGTGAGCGTTTTTGCGCCGTACGCGGCAGCCGACTCTGTCAGCCCCCACACCATGCGCCATCCATCCACCGAACCATCCTCGACTTCGAAGGCTCTCTTGATCCGCGGATTCAGGCGGGGCTCCATTTTCAGAGCCGCGGCTACCGAGATCTCATTGACCGGAACCTTGGTGTTCTTCGCGCCTTCAACAAACTTGTCCGGGAAGTCGTCGGGATCGTCTGGCCCGACCACAAAAAGGCCGCCCGTAAATTCCACCGCGTCCGAATGGATACGGCGGATGATCACGTTCTCTTCTGCGCATTCGGTTGCGGAGCCGGGGTCGGAGACCACGTATCGTCCGCCAGAGTGCAGGAGGCCGTGGAATCGTCCCGAGGTGCCCTGAGCTAGATCAGCGCGCTCAACGAGGATCGCGCTCAGCCCTCTCATAGCCAAGTCGCGGACTGCGCCCGCTCCTGTGGCTCCACCACCAATAACAACGACGTCGGTGCTAAGTGTTTTCATGGAAGTCTTCCGGTAAGTCATTAGATTGTGAATGTATTCACCCTCATCAGACTAGGCGTTTTTGCCGATCATGTTTTGCCAAACTTTGGCCACGCCGAAAATTTGAACAACTGTGCACGTTCGTGCAGATATGCTGGAACTAATTTCCACGCGACCGCTTGGAGATGAAGCCAACCAAGGAGCACAGAGTGAGCGAACGCCATTCCATCGCCTACGAAGCGGCAATGATGCACTACGTCCAAGGCGAGACGATGGAAACTATCGCACGGCGGCTCAAAGTTTCACGCTCAACGGTCTCGAGGCTGATCAAGAGCGCCCGCGAAAGCGGTCTCGTACAGATCACGCTCCACCCTCCGCAGGAAGCGGCGACGGGGCTCAGTACTTGGATTTCTGAACGTTTCGGAGTGACCACCCACGTTGTCCCCGTGCCGTTTAAGGCAAACGAGGCGCGTCGGCTCAACGCGGTGGCGCAGCTCGCGGGCATCATCATTTCCGAAGCCATGGTTCCAAACGCCGTTATTGGGGTTGCTTGGGGTAACACGGTTTCCGCTATCGCCGACCACCTCTCGCCACGGCCAGCCGCAGGTTCCGTCGTCGTCCAACTCAACGGTGCTGCGAACCCCTCGACCACCGGCATCCCGTATGCGGGCGCAATCATGGAGGCGTTCGGACGGGCCCACGGGTCCACGGTCCAGCACTTTTCCGTTCCGGCGTTCTTCGACTATCCCGAGACGAGGGAGGCTCTGTGGCGTGAGCGTTCGATTGCGGCCGTACGTCGCCTGCAGTCGGAAGCAGATGTTGCCGTGTTTGGTGTGGGATCGATGACCGGGCAGAATGTTTCGCTCGTCTACTCCGGTGGCTACCTCAGTCCCGAGGAGCTCATCCGCATTGAAAAGGACGGTGTGGTGGGAGACGTGTGTACCGTCCTCCTTCGCGGTGACGGCACCTGGCGGGATCTCGAAATCAACCGCCGCGCATCGGGCCCAACTCCCGATGAGCTCGCGAACATCCCGCGCCGGATCTGCGTGGTGTCCGGCCTAGATAAAACTGTGGCAACACTGGCTGCACTTCGAGCCGGCGTGGTGACGGATCTGATTATCGACGAGGACGCCGCTGCACGCCTGCGTGAAATCTCTGAGACGGGCTCGCCAATGCGCACGAGCAATGGTGAAATACCTTCATGACGATCACCATTCGTGCGGCGCTACCAAAAGATGTGCGTCGCATCGCCGAGCTCGTAGCGCCCTTTGCCCATAGACGTATCCTCATCGCCAAGGACCTCATTACCTACTTTGAGCACGTCCAAGAGTTCCTTGTTGCGGAGGAAGACGAGCGGATTGTCGGTTGCGGTGCGCTCCACGTGCTTTGGGAAGATATTGCCGAAATCCGCACCTTGGCCGTCCAGCCCGATAGGCAGGGGGCCGGCATCGGAAGGCGGCTTCTCGAAGCGCTAGAGGCTCGCGCAAACGACCTCGGAATCCAACGCCTGTTTTGCCTCACCTTTGAGACGGACTTTTTTGGCCGCCATGGCTTCACGGAAATCGAGGGAACTCCGGTGGGCGTGGATGTCTACCAAGAGATGGTTCTTTCTCACGACGACGGCGTGGCTGAGTTCCTTGATTTGGCTCGGGTTAAGCCGAATACGTTAGGAAATGCGCGGATGCTCAAGGAGCTTCGATAAGCCTCCGCCAGAGCTCCGATAAGCCTCTGCCAGAGAAATGTGATTACTTCTCGCCAACCGTCCGGTTCGCGATCCGGCTGGCGAGGTAGATGGCTAGCGGGCCTTGAATCGCGACGAGGCCGCAGAGCAGAACCAACACTTCGTCGTCGGTGCGCAGCCAGTACAGGATCGCGATGAAGATGACTCCGACGAAACCGACCGTGCTCATATGGCCGAGAATCTGCTTCGCATTGGCCCACGACTCGCGGCCGCTCTGATCTGACCGAGCGATGAAGACGACCCAACCGGCGGTCAGGATAGTAATGAGCGCTGAGAGCGCCGGGATAGCGGGCGGTCCACGGAAGTCAGACTCCGGCGCGAACATCAAAAAGAAGATGGCCATGGCGGCGACGACAATGCCCGCGAGGGCCAGCATGCTGCCAAGTCGGCCGAGTTGTGCGGATTGCGGATCTCTCATGCGCTCGATGGTATCAGTGGGTCGGAAGCGAATACTCATCAGCAACTAGGCTCACGAGGGAATCCGCTACCAGGGAGGCAAGAGCCTCCTCGAACCTCGACTCTGCCAAGCCAGTAGCAGCGATGAGCTCCGCTCGAGTTCGCGGCTTCTCGCGAAGCTTGGCCATAATCGCCCCACGTGCCTGGCGGTTGGTTCCCGACCAGGCCTGAGTCTTTCTCTTATCTGCCCATGCATCTGCCGGGCGCCCCTGTTGATACCACTCGCAGATACCGGTAAACGGACAGTGAGCACAGTCCGGCTTTCGCGCCGCGCAAACGAGAGCCCCGAACTCCATGATTGCGGCGTTCCACAGTGCTGCCAATCGGGGGTCTTCGGGGACGAAAGCGTCCGCTCGCCTCTCCTCGGCCCGGGTTTGTGAAGGACGAGGAAGGGCCTCGCCATGCCAGCGAGCCAGCACCCGCCGGATATTGGTATCGAGCACAACGGAACGTTGTTCGAACGCAAAGGCGAGAACGGCGTCGGCGGTGTATGGACCGATACCGGGAAGAGCAAGCAGGTCTTCTCGATTGCTGGGCACAACGCCGTCGTAATCTCGCACAATGTGGCGGGCACATTCTTGGAGGCGGAGAGCTCGCCGCGGGTAACCCATGCGATCCCACGCGATGAGAACCTCTGCGGGCGATGCCTGAGCTAGGTCCGCTGGACTCGGCCAACGCTCGAGCCACGCTCTCCACGTTGGTTCGACTCGGGCAACCGGGGTCTGCTGACTCATCACTTCGCAAAGCAGGATCGCCCACGGGTCGCGCGTCTGGCGCCACGGGAGGTCGCGCGCATTGTGCCCAAACCAGTCAATCATTGGCTGGTGAAGGGTGGCAGGTTGCTGAAGTTCCATCGTCTCCACTATGCCAGATGTGTTCTACCTCCCCGGCGTGGATTGCGGCGATGGGGGCGAGCTTCGGGCTACGGTAGCAACGTGAATGACGAGAAGAATCCCCCAAGCCGGCGTGATGCCAGTTCGCGCGGGTCTCGTCCTGCTGCCCGCAGGGGCGGCAAGGATACTGGCTCCAAGAACTCGCGGGCCCGTGGCGCTAGGGGATCTGAACGTCAAGGTGCCAGGGGTGCATTGCCCACTGGTCGTGGGGCTGGTTCCCCGGGACGACGCCGGGAGTCGGCTGGCGC
>CAYOEJ010000038.1:13247-16203 GCA_964403015.1 uncultured Arcanobacterium sp. | reverse complement strand
GCAAGTTAGCACGGGACCATAGTCAGTGGTAACTTTGGTACGGACCGTTTTTCGCGGTGTTGTGCCGAAATTGCAGCAAACCGCCGGAGAACATACCCGCTGAAACAAAGTAACCCACTTGGAGGGCACACCCGTATGACGAAGTACGTATACAACTTCACCGAGGGCAACAAGGAGCAGAAGGACCTGCTCGGCGGCAAGGGCGCAAACCTTGCTGAAATGACCAACCTCGGTCTCCCGGTTCCTCCGGGATTCACCATCACCACCGACGCCTGCCGCGCCTACCTCAACGAGGGTGCTGTACCCGAAACTCTCGATGTCGAGGTTACGGGCGCTGTTCACGACGTCGAGTCGGACATGAACAAGACCTTGGGCGATCCCGCCGATCCGCTTCTGCTATCGGTTCGTTCCGGTGCAAAGTTCTCCATGCCGGGCATGATGGAGACCGTTCTTAACATCGGCCTCAACGACGAGTCGGTTGAAGGCCTCGCCAAGCAGTCGGGCAACGACCGCTTCGCATGGGACTCCTACCGTCGCCTTATCCAGATGTTCGGCAAGACCGTTATGGATGTCGACGGCGATCTCTTCGCTGACGCTCTCCACGGCCTCCAGGACGACAAGGGTTACTCGGGCGACCTCGATATGACCACCGAGGACCTCAAGGATCTCGTTGCCAAGTACAAGGAAATTTTCAAGTCCGAAACCGGCGAAGACTTCCCGCAGGATCCGCGCAAGCAGCTCGACATGGCTGTCGAAGCCGTCTTCAACTCGTGGAACACGGACCGTGCGCGCCTCTACCGTCGTCGTGAGCACATCCCGAACGACCTCGGCACCGCAGTAAACGTTCAGACCATGGTGTTCGGCAACATGGGTGAGGGCTCCGGCACCGGCGTCTGCTTCACCCGCGACCCCTCCACCGGTCACTCCGGCGTCTACGGCGACTACCTTGAGAACGCTCAGGGCGAGGACGTCGTCGCCGGTATCCGCAACACCCTTTCGCTCGCAGACCTCGAGGACCTTGACAAGAAGTCTTACGACGAACTGCTCGCGATTATGCGCAAGCTGGAGAACCACTACCGCGACCTGTGTGACATCGAGTTCACGATCCAGCAGGGCAAGCTGTGGATGCTCCAGACCCGCGTGGGCAAGCGTACCGCTGCTGCCGCGTTCCGCGTGGCCGATCAGCTCGTTGACGAGCGCATGATTACGCGCGACGAGTCGGTCACCCGCGTGACCGGTGAGCAGCTCACCTCCCTCCTCTTCCCGCAGTTCGATAAGAACGCAGAGAAAACCACCATTTCCAAGGGCATGGCCGCATCCCCGGGCGCTGCAGTTGGCGAGATTGTGTTCAACAACCAGCAGGCTGTGGAGCGCACGCAGGCCGGTGCGTCGGTGATTTTGGTTCGTCGCGAGACCAACCCGGATGACCTCGAGGGCATGGTTGCCGCTTCCGGTGTTCTCACCGCTCGCGGTGGCAAGACTTCCCACGCAGCCGTTGTTGCTCGTGGCATGGGCCGTTGCTGTGTTGTTGGCGCCGATGACCTCGTGGTCTCCGAAGCTGACGGCACGGTTTCCGTGAAGTCCACCGGCAACGTCTACAAGGCTGGCGACGTCATCGCTATCGACGGCTCCACCGGTGAAATCTTCGAGGGTGACGTACCCGTCTCCGATTCTCCAGTGATGACCTACATTTCCAGCGGCCTCGAAGCTGGACTTGAAGCGTCGCCGGACGAGGAGACCAAGGAACTAGTCAACGCCGTTCACAACATCCTCACCCATGCCGATTCCAAGCGTGACATGCTGGTTCGTGCAAACGCGGACACCCCTGACGACGCACTGCGCTCGCGCGAATTCGGTGCAGAAGGTATCGGCCTGTGCCGTACCGAACACATGTTCCTCGGCGACCGTCGTAAGCTCATCGAGACCGTCATTCTCGCCAAGAACGAGGAAGAGCAGCAGTCGGCATTCGACGCTCTCCTCCCGCTCCAGCGCGAAGACTTCGTGGGCATCTTCGGTGCAATGGATGGCCTCCCGGTCACCGTTCGCCTCATTGATCCGCCGCTTCACGAGTTCCTCCCGGACCTCACGGACCTCTCCGTTGACCTCGCGGTCAAGCAGGCGAAGGGTGAGGAAGTAACGGATGAGGACAAGGCTCTTCTCGAGGCTGTGAAGTCGCACCACGAGCAGAACCCGATGCTCGGCCTCCGCGGCGTCCGCCTCGGCCTGAAGCTCAACGGCCTCATCAAGATGCAGGTCCGCGCAATTGCTGAGGCATGCGCAGAGCTCCAGAAGCAGGGCAAGGATCCGAAGCCGGAGATCATGGTTCCGCTCATCGGTTCCGTGCGCGAAATGCAGATCGTTCGCGACATGGCCGTTGAGGTCGTCGCTGATGTTGCCGAGGAGTACGGCGTTGAGCTGAACCTCCCGATCGGTAACATGATCGAGCTTCCGCGTGCAGCCGTTACCGCTGACCGCATCGCAGTTGAGTCCGACTTCTTCTCGTTCGGCACCAACGACCTGACCCAGACCACCTGGGGCTTCTCGCGCGACGACGTCGAAGGCACCTTCTTCAACGAATACTTCGACTACGGCGTGTTCGGCGTTTCCCCGTTCGAGTCCATCGACTGGCGCGGCACTGGCGCGCTCGTCGAAATGGGTGTCGATCGTGGCCGCTCCGTCAAGCCGGATATGAAGATGGGCGTTTGTGGCGAGCATGGTGGCGACCCCGTGTCGATCCACTTCTTCGCCGAGATCGGCCTGGACTACGTGTCCTGCTCGCCGTTCCGCGTCCCAGTTGCTCGCCTCGAAGCAGGCCGCGCGGCACTCGCCAACGAGTCCGAGCGTGCAGCTGAAGCAGGTGGCGCTGGTCGCAACACCACTGCCTGAGTCATCAGCGCTTCGGCGTAACACCAATTAGAGAAGGCCGGTTCCGATTGAGGGACCGGCCTTCTTTCAT
>CAYOEJ010000038.1:10145-13147 GCA_964403015.1 uncultured Arcanobacterium sp. | reverse complement strand
AACTTTTCGGTCCCACCGGAGGAATGTTGAAACTTAGCGAGTGCCCCAAGCGCGTACCTTTGCGACTCACAGACGTACCTCTGCCGCGCAAGAATCTCCTTCGCATGCAGGAGCTTGGTGTCCGTGCGGGAGCACACGTGGTGGTCACTCAACACGCAGGTTTCGGGGGTCTCGTCATGAATGTCGCTGGCTCGCGCGTTGCCGTCGACCATCGGTCCGCAGAGGCTATTGAAGCCGAGCTGCTCCCATGAGCACACAGACTCGTTCCACGGACGCACACGCCTCGCATGCTCAGCGCGAGGCCACCATTGTTTTGGTGGGCAACCCCAACGTCGGCAAGTCCACTCTCTTCAACCGGGTGACGGGCGCCCAGCAAAAGGTGATGAACGCGCCGGGTACCACGGTCGACGTCATGCAGGGCCGCTGGCGCACCCTCGGCGCACGCGTCCTCGACCTACCCGGCACCTACTCGCTCATCCCGAACAGCCCAGACGAAGCCGTGGTTGCCGAAACCCTCGCGGGCAAACCCGATTCGCTCACCGATCCTGCCCGCGGCGGCGCAATCGACCTCGTGGTCGCCGTCCTCGACGGCTCCTCCCTCACGCGCTCGCTCTACCTTCTCGCGCAGCTCGGTCAGACCGGCCGTCCCGTCGCAGTCATCGTCACGATGGCCGACGTGGCTAAGGACGACGGCGTTGAGCTCGATCCGTCCGCACTCTCCCGTGCGCTTGGGGTTCCGGTGATGCTCATGGACCCGCGCAAGGCCAGCGACTACACCGCACTTGAAGGGTTCGTCCGCGAAGGGCTTCGCATGCGACCCCGCGTGAAGGGTATCGTTGCAGACCCATCGGCTCCCGGATACTCCCAAGCAGTGTCGGAACACAGTGGCTGCGCCGCGGGCACTCTCCGCGACGAACGCGATCTCCTAGCCCAAACAACCTGCGCATGCGGCAAGTCATTTGCGATCGACGAAGACTGCGCGCAAGAAGGCTGCGGTTGCAACGGCCACGTCGACTCAGAGGAGGACTCGTCAGTTTTCATGAGCCTCCTCGGTGGTACCGATAAGGCATCGTCGTGTGGATGCGGGCATGCCCGCGTCACCGACCTCGGCATTCCGCCCATCGGTCGGATGGATGAAGCCACGGATTCGGGCCTGCCGGCAGCCGCAAGCACCGCCAACCAAGACCCCGCCACCCAAGGCTCGCCCACACGCAGGGCGTCGGGCGCGAGCGTACCGTCGTCGTCGGATATTGATCCCACGTCGGAAGCGGAAATTGACCGCGCAACCACGCTATTTGCGTGGGTTGACCGCGTGGAATCTGAGGTCAGTGAGCAGCGGCCGAACGGTATCGCGCCGTCGCGGTCGGACAAGATCGACCGCATTCTGCTTCATCCCGTGCTCGGCCTGGGAACCTTTTTCGCTCTCATGTGGCTGCTTTTCAAGATCGCAGGGGAGTGGGTTGGGCCGCTGCAGGATCTGTTCGACGGATGGTTTACCTCCACCGACCCGGGCGCGTTCTCACTCGCCAATGGGTTCCTCGCGGTGCTGAATGCGCTGTCGCTCGACGGCACGTGGGTGCAATCGCTGCTCGTCAACGGGCTGGCTACGGGGCTTGGCGTGGTGGCAAGCTTTGCGCCGCTGATGTTCGTCATCTTCGCAGCGATATCGATCCTTGAGGATTCTGGCTACATGGCGCGGGCTGCGTTCCTCGGCGATCGCCTCATGCGCCGCATCGGCCTCGATGGGCGCGTGATCCTTCCGTTGATCATGGGCTTCGGCTGCAACCTGCCATCACTTGCGGCGGCGCGTTCGCTCCCGAGTGCCACCCAGCGTCTCGTGACCGTGCTGATTACGCCCTATACGTCGTGCGCAGCGCGGCTCACCATCTACCTCATGATCGGCAAGATCTTCTTCCCGAACAACGCCGGCACCGTGGTGTTCGCGATGTACGTGCTGTCTATCGTGATGGTGGTACTCGGTGCGTGGGTGCTGAAGTTCTTCATTACGAAGAAGGAGGCGCAGGCGCCGCTCATGCTCATTCTGCCGGCCTACCAGATGCCGCGACTCGTGGTGCTGCTCCAGCGCGCGCTGCAGAATTCGTGGATCTTCATCAAGGGAGCCGGCAAGATCATCGTGATCATGACGATGTTCGTTTGGCTCCTCGGGGCAATCCCGATGGGTGCGAACGCCGCAGACAAGGGCTTTGCGCATCCGGAGCTTGCGATGGAAGAGTCGGCGTACGGCCAGCTCGCGAAGACGCTCGAGCCCGTCTTTGAACCCGCCGGCTACGGCGACTGGCACATGACTGGTGCCTTGATGACCGGCTTCGTGGCGAAGGAAACGGTCGTCTCTTCGATCGTCACCGCCTACAACATGGATCCGGAAGCCGCCGGCGACGCCGAAGAAAACGGCGACAACCTCGGCGTCCTCCCCAACCTCCTCAACACCACCTTTACCGAGACCGCGGGCGAGGGTAAGCAGGGCCTTGCCGCATTCGCGTTCCTCGTCTTCGTGCTCACCTACACCCCGTGCCTCGCCACTGTGGCAGAGCAGGCACGCCTCATCGGTGGCCGACGCACGGCCGCAGCAGTCGGTGTGCAGCTGGTGGTGGCGTGGGTTCTCTCGGTAGCTGTGTTCCAAGTGGGGAGTCTGTTCCTATGACGATGACGTTGGCAGTTTCGCCGCAGGCCCCGGCTATGCCGCACGGGCACGAGGCGCAGACGCCGATCGGCCCGCAGGTAGCGGCGAACCCGCAGCCCTCTGTTTCTCAGCGTGTTATCGCCGAGATTAAGGCAGGCGGAACAATTCCTGCGATTGCCTCACGAGTGGGAACCTCCGAAACATTCGTGCGCGTGATGTTCGATCACTTTGCGCGGCTAGGAATGACCGGTACCACCGAATCACTGTGCAACTCTGGCAGCGGTGCGTGCGGGCCATCGGGTGCCACCACTGACGAGGCTCGCGTTGCCTGCGCTGGATGCGCCTTCGCGCGCTAAAGCCC
>CAYOEJ010000038.1:0-10045 GCA_964403015.1 uncultured Arcanobacterium sp. | reverse complement strand
GGGGCACAATGGAAGAATGACCGCACGTGCAATCGAGGAATCACACCCGAATCCAGGCCCCGATCAGCCCATCGGGGGCGCGGAACTGCGTGGACTTATCGAGCAGTTCATTAACGGCGAGGTCGATGACTCACCTCGTGTGCGTGCCGAGTACTCCACGGATGCCTCAAACTATCGCGTGCCGCCTCTGGTGGTCGCCTTCCCGCACAGCGCCCGCGACGTTGCCCTTATCCTTGGTATCTGTCGTGCTAATGGCATCCCTCTGACCTCGCGCGGTGGCGGAACATCCGTGGCCGGCAATGCCATTGGGCCGGGCGTGGTCATCGACTTTTCGCGCCACATGAACCGGATCCTCGAGATTGATCCGGAAGCTCGTACCGCGCGAGTTCAGCCGGGAGTCGTCATGTCTGACCTCCAGCTCGCTGCCGCGAAGCACGGCCTGCGGTTCGGCCCGGATCCGTCCACCCAGAATCGCGCAACGTTTGGCGGAATGATCGGCAACAACGCCTGCGGCCCACACGCCGTGGCCTGGGGGCGAACCTCGGACAACGTGGTGGAACTGCAGTGCATTGACGGTCTCGGGCGCGCCTTTACCGCCAGCTCCGGTAAGAATTCCCACGGGGATCCGGCAACCGACGTCGTCCCAGGTCTCACGAAACTCGTGGAGAAAAATCTCGCAACGATCCGCCAGAACTTCGGTAAGTTTTCCCGCCAGGTTTCCGGATATGCGCTCGAGCATCTGCTGCCCGAAAATGGTTTCGACCTCGCCAAGTTTTTGGTGGGCTCTGAAGGCACGCTCGTTACGGTCACCGAGGCCACGCTCCGCCTCGTCCCGATCGCGGAGGCGCCCACTCTGCTCGTGCTCGGTTACCCCGATATGCCGACGGCGGCGCGCGACGTCCCAGCCATCCTCGAGCATTCTCCGCTCGCCGTCGAAGGGATTGATGCTCAGCTGGTGGACGTGGTTCGGCGTCACAAGGGTTCGGTTCCCACGCTGCCCGACGGCGGGGGCTGGCTCTTCATTGAAGTGGGGGCGAAGGAAGGTGAAGACGTTTCGGTGGTCGAACGCCGCGTCGAGGGAATCCTCGGAGCAGCGAGCACGAACGCCGTCGTCGTCCACCCAGCCGGACCAACCGCAACCGAACTGTGGCGCATCCGTGCCGACGGCGCCGGGCTTGGCGGTCGCACCCCCGAAGGTAAGCCGGCATGGCCGGGCTGGGAGGATTCGGCGGTGCCCCCGGAGAAACTGGGGGATTACCTCGAGGGCCTCCAGCAGCTGATGGATTCCTACGGGTTAGCAGGCCTCATGTATGGCCACTTCGGCGACGGTTGCATGCACGTGCGCATCGATTTCCCGGTCGAGAATCCATCCGGCATACCGAAGTTCCGCGGGTTTATGGAAAGCGCCGCCGATCTTGCGGTGAGTTTCGGTGGCTCGCTATCGGGCGAACACGGCGACGGGCGCGCCCGCTCGGAGCTACTGCAGCGGATGTACCCGGCGGAGGTCGTGGACCTCTTCGCCAAGGTCAAGAAGGTCTTCGACCCCGAAGGCACCCTCAACCCCGGCGTGCTTGTGGACCCGGATGCGATTGATGCAAACCTTCGCCGGCCCGACGCCGCGCGGTCCGTTTACGCGGGCGGCTTCCACTTCACGCACGACGACGGCGATTTCACCCGTGCCCTTCATCGGTGCACGGGCGTGGGCAACTGCCGAGCAGATCGCAGCTCGGCGGGTTTTTTCATGTGTCCGTCCTATCTGGCGTCGAAGAACGAAAAGGACGTGACCCGCGGGCGTGCTCGCGTGCTTCAGGATGTCACGAACGGTTCTCTCATCACGAACTTTGGCGACGACGCCGTGATGGAAGCGCTCGACCTGTGCCTGAGCTGCAAGGCGTGCTCAAGCGACTGCCCGACCGGCGTGGACATGGCGAAGTACAAGTCCGAAGTGCTCTACCGCGCCTACCGCGGCAAGCGTCGACCCACCACGCACTATGTGCTCGGTAACCTCCCGCTTCTGGCAAGGATCGCGACGAAGGTGCCGGCTATCGCCGGCCTAGCTAACACCGCCATGAGTCTGCCTCCCATCCGCAAGGCGGCATTTCTCGCGGTGGGAATCGATACGCGCAGGCAGATGCCGGGCTTTGTGCAGGAGCGCTTCTCGGCGTGGATGAAGAAGTCCGGGCTTGCTCAGAGTAAGGCTGCGGCTCCTGACAGACGGCCCACGGCCCACCCGTCCGAGAATGGCGAGCCCTCCGCCAGGCACGCGACCGACCAGAAGTACGTGCTCCTGTGGGCCGATTCGTTCTCAGAAACCCTCGATACGAGCGGCGCCCAAGCCATGGTAGCTGTGCTGCAGAAGGCGGGATACACCGTGCTGGTCCCGCCAAAGGACGTCTGCTGTGGCCTCACCTGGATTACCACCGGTCAGCTTCCGCGCGCCAAGAAGGAGCTCACGAAACTACTCGAGACGCTCGCCCCGTTTGCCGCCTCTGGCATTCCTATCGTGGGCGTGGAGCCTTCCTGCACATCTGTACTACGCGAAGACGTGCTGGACTTACTCCCCGACGATGCGCGCTCGATCGTCGTCGCCAACATGACGTTCACGTTGGCCGAGCTTCTCACCGCGCCCGAACCGATCGGACCGGGGGAGTCGCTGGAGCTTCCGGATCTGACGGGCATCGACGTCGTTGCCCAACCGCACTGTCACCACTATTCAGTCATGGGCTGGAAGGCCGACGAAGCGCTCCTGGCCAGCATGGGAGCCAACGTGACACAGGTGGCCGGATGCTGCGGGCTGGCAGGGAACTTCGGCATGGAGCGCGGCCACTACGACATGTCGATTGCGGTTGCTGAGAACTCGCTCTTGCCGGCGCTTCAAGCAGCGGATGATTCCGCAGTGTTTCTCGCGGACGGATTCTCGTGCCGCACCCAAGCTGAGCAGCTCATGGGGGATCAAGGCATTCATCTCGCCGAGCTTCTGCGCGATGGAACCGCAGCGCGACGGAAGAGTGAAGGGCCGCCGCGCCGTCGTCGTCGGGCGCTGTGGCGAAAGAAGGCACGAAAATGAGACCGGATCGTGAACTAAATCCTGAGTCCAAAGTTCAACGTTCACTCGCGATTTCGGTAGGCTAGAGAGCGGAGCGTCTGGGAAGGGTAGCATGGCTGTATTTGCGTTGGAAAACGGCAGACTTGTGGGCGCACCCACGAATCCTGAGATTGCTGAAGAGATGTCCGAGGAAGTGCTCGGCGCCGTTCGCGAGCAAGCACTCGACCTCATCGATCGCCCACTATTTGCCGTCGGTCGCATCACCGCAGACGCGCGCGGCAACAATCAGGAGTCCCTGATCTGTCTGGATGTGACCGGGCAGGTTGTGACCGTCGAGGTGATGCCGGAGCTCGACTCTCACGGACTCATCGCCTCGCTTGCGCGCGCTGGACGTAACTCAGACAAGTCCCGCTCCCAGCTCGCCGATTTATACCCGCACGGCGCCCACGCATTCGGCATCGACTGGGCCGCCTTCATCGAGAGTTCGCCGCCGAGCACCAGCCGCGGCCCACGACTATTCCTTTTCGTCACCACCCTCGCCAAAGACGTTCTGCAGCCACTCGCTGCCCTCGCCGGGCTTGGAGTTGAAGCGCAGCAAGTGATCATCCACCGCGGCGCGGACGGACTCCTTATCGAACTTTCCAACATCGGCGCGGCTCGCAACAACCTTCTTCCCGCGTCCTCCCGAGTTCTTGAGATTTCCGACGACGCCGATAACGCAGCTCTTCGCGGGGACGACGACGAAGGTTCCGTCTCACTCGACGCTCAGTCGCTTTTCGAGCGGCACCAAGCGGGATCAGATCCAGCTGCGGAGCCAGCCAGCGAAAGCGCACACATCGACGACATTCTCGATCGCGTGGAGCCCGTGGATGCTGCCCCAGCCGAGGAATCTGCGGACGGCGCGGCTGACGATGCTGATGATGTTGATAAAGCTGATCGCGTGGCTACTTCTGGTGGCGCAGCTGCGGGCAGCGATGCGAGTGATGACCAGTCGGCTCATGAGGATAATGACGGCATTCAGGAAGACACTGCAACTACTCCCGGAATGCGTAAGGCCGCAATTGGCGCGGGTGACAATAAGCTCCCCGACTTTGCAGGGCGTCTCGAGCACGAGGATGAGAAGACCGAGTCTGACGGCCCCGCGAATTCTGACGGCTTCGCGAACACTGACGCCACACCCGAGAGCAGTGACGACGGCTTTGCCGATGTCGACCCAGATACGAACAAAGACGCGTGGGGTATCGACCAGTCTCTTTGGTCCATGCCTGGCTGGAGCGACGATGAGGACGAGCAGGCGCCCGGACTCGAGCCGGATACCGGTGAGGAGCGGGATTCTGAATCTCACGATGCCCGTAGGCGTCAAGACACGGCAATTGCGCTAGCAGAAATTTCGGAGGGCCGCGCGCCCACATCGGATGAGGTAGGCACTTCTGGTGCGGTGCAAACCTCGGCGAACGCAGCAGATTCGGTGGATGCTTCTGGTTCAGCGAACGCCGCGGGTTCGGCGGACAGTCCAGACGGGGCGCAATCCAGCTCGGACGACGAAATTCCTACAACGGACGAACGACCTGCGGTGTTCGCGAAGAACGAGGAAGAGGTCATCGCTTACCTCAGCGTCGCCCGGGAAAAAGCCGAGCAGCGCAGGCTGTCTCGTCGTGAACGTCGAGCAGCTCGTCGTCGGGAAGCTGAAGAAAGGCTTGAGCAGGTAGATCCGGGCCCAACGATGTTTGACCAAATGATGGCTGAAGCCAAGCGACCCGAACAGCGGCTCTGGGACATGAGCGCACCGGAAAGCTCGTCGGACAAGATGCTGATTTCCGAACAGTGGTCGGCCTCGGAATCTACGCGCGCGGTTGCGCAGGCGGCTGATGGTGAGCGGTCTGACTCCGAGCATCCGGCGGACTCTGGTGGCACTGATCAACCGAGTGGATCCGACCAGACGAGTGGCTCTGACCAACTATCTCATTCTGACGCTACCGAGACAGTGGAACTTGAGGCGATTGAGGTCGAACCCATTGAGGTCGAGCCAGAGCGCGAGCCGATTTCGGCTCTCGTGCAGATTGCTGAGCGGATCGGTGCTCCCGTTGCGCTACGGTGGCACTCACCGCGCCGCGGAATCGATGAGACGGCCACGCTTACAGCAGAGGGATACATCGACATAGACGGCTCGCTTTACATCGATCCGTCCGATGCTGCGGAGGCGGCAACGGGTACGCGGGTCGACGGCTGGCGTGTGTGGCAGGTCGACGGCGGAGCACGCCTCGGCGACCTGCGCTAGATAAAGGCTGTCACCCAGCGCTTGATGTGGTCATAAACGTCGTCTCGCACCTGCTTGCGCGAGAGAAGGACGTCGTGGATCGCATCGTCTAGCTTGACGAGCGTGGTGATATGGCCGAGATTGGGGACGCGCTTCCATATTTGGGCGACGTCCAAGACGATGTCAGCTCCACGCATGTCAGGCGACCATGCCTCGGCAATGAGCGTCCTCCCGGACGTAAACACTAATACCGGACAATCGATCTCGAGCCCTGCCGCTACCTGCTCGTGCCCGCGGAGAACCGCAGCTATCCAGCCAGCCCGGATGGGGAAGCTTGGCACATGGCGATAGCGCTCATCAGGCTCCCAACCCGTGCTGTAGAACGGATCGTCGCCAACAACGCCCGCATCAAATTCTTCATCCTCATCGCGCCAGGCGGTCAGAAGGCGTTGATAGTTGCCTGTGTCTGCCACGGGAATCACCGTCGTGGGAGCCATGCGAGCGACCGCGTCAATCACCGGCTGTCCGATCTGGCGGATCACGGTCGAGCCTTGGAATTCAAGCCAAGGGGAGTTCAGTATGAGGCCCGATAGGAGGCCGGGATGCCGATGTGCCCACAGAGCTGCCGTCAGGCCGCCGGTGGAATGGCCATACATGACCAGCGGGATGTCATACCCCTGCTCGGCAAAGATGACGTCAAGTGCAGCGTGGATGTCCTCGTCATAGGTGGATAGATTCGTGACGTATCCCCACGACTGACCCTCTCTATGCGAGCGCCCGTATTTACGGAGGTCGAGGGCATAAAAGTGGCCGCCCAGCCGGGCGATCTCGCGCGCGAAATCGCGGTGGAAAAAGTAGTCGTTCCAACCGTGAATGGCCAGCACAGCAAACTCACCGGGCTGACCCGCGTGGTCGCTAGAGTGCGAAGCGCCGCCCAGATGACCGGCGTCGTCCTCTAGAGCTGGCAGCGTCGTCGAATCCAACTCCGCTCGATAACGGATAAGGGTGGCAACAACCGGGCCTTCGTCGTCGTCATGCAACGGAAGTGTGGTTTGCGTGAAGCCTTCGCCAAGAAGGTCATCGATCCATGTAGTCATCGTGGATCTGATTATTCCGGAAAAAGTTTCCGGTCGTCGAGGAAGTCGCGCAGAATCTGTGTCACTTGGTCATTTTCGATCAAGAAACCGTCGTGTCCGTAGCTGGATTTTACGGTGACGACCGGTCCAGAACCCGGCAACGCTTCCGCCAGCGCGGCCACATCGCGCGGATAGAAGAGCCGGTCGGTATCGACGGCGACGACGAGCGCGGGCATCGTCAGCCGCGCAACCACCACGTCGGTTCCGCCGCGACCGCGACCGATGTCGTGGGTGATCATCGCCTGCGAAATGGTGATGTAGGAGTTGGCATCAAAGCGCAGTGCGAGCTTGCGCGCGTGATAGTTGAGGTAGGAGACCACGGCATAGCGGCCATCGCGAAGCGGATTCTCGCCCTCCTGCGGTGTGCGGCCAAATCGCCGATGGAGCTCCTCGGGGCAGCGGTACGTGGTGTGTGCGAGCTCGCGGGCGAGGCCTAGACCGCGGTGCGGGCCGTGGCCATCGGGGGCATCGTAGTAGTCGCCATTGTTAAAGGCCGGGTCAAGCTTGATGGCAGCAATCTGCGTGTGAGCCCAAGCGATCTGCTCTGCGGTTGTGGCGGGCGCGGAGACAAGCACCGCGATCGAACGCACACGATTGGGATAGCTGGCAGCCCATTCCATCACGCGGCTGCCACCGAATGAGGCGCCGGCTATGAGTGCCCATGAAGCAATCCCCAGCCGGTTTGCAAGCTCTGCTTCAACCGCACACATATCGCGAATCGTCAGTTCGGGAAAGCGTGACCCCCACGGCTTCCCATCGGGCGCCTCAGATGACGGCCCAGTGGAGCCTTGGCAGCCGCCCAGCACATTGGGGCACACCACGAACCAGCGTTCGGTATCGATGGCCTTACCCGGCCCGACGATCTCATTCCACCATCCATCAATGCCGTGCTGGGAGGTGGCGTGCGAGTCACCGGTGAGCGCGTGGCAGAGGAGTACCGCGTTGGATCGATCGTCGTTGAGCTCGCCCCACGTTTCATAGGCGAGACGCACATCGGGCAGACGGCTTCCGAGTTCGAGCTCCTGCGGTCCGAGATCGATGAACTCACGCTCACCGGGATAATCGCCCTCTTTCCACGCCCCTGATGCGGGAATTTGCTGTGTTTGGGAGGGTTTGTAGCCAGTATCAAAGTCGTCGACGGGTGCGGCGTCCGTTACCGGCCTTAGCGGTACTTGCCCCACGAGGTAGGGCGGTGAGTGATGTGGTTCGGTAGTCATGCTGGCCTCTCTCCCAGGATTTTCGCTGGTCGCAAGCACGGCACTGGCTCAGACGAGGGGAGTACCGCGCTAGCTGAGCATTCGTAAGACCATGGCTTGAGCCTAGGGAGCGGCGACGACGGTCGCAACCGAGACGCCAGCGGTCTCAGATGGTGGGTGGCTTTGTAGGTAGATCGCTCTACTGGTGAGAATGTGACAGATGTGATCAGTGTTAAAGAAAGAATCTTGAGTGAATTGTGATTCTCGTGTTTCTTTTTGTGACCAATTGTTATACGGTCGATATCGGCAAGTTGTTGCTCCACGCAGATGTCAAGGCGACACGCGGCCAAATTTAAACACGTCATTACACTGGAGGTAATACTGGTGGACAAGCGCATCCCCAGGTCTGTAGCCACTGCAGTAGTTCTAGCTGCGGCATTGTCGTTCGGCCCCATTGCTGTAGCTGACACCGCTGCACCTACCGGTTTTACGGCGACCCGCACGGCAGAGAAGCCTGAGACGCACACGGTCGCATCGGCAGAGATTGAGCTTGCCACCCTTTCGGCGGAAAGTGATCGCCTCGCGCGTGCTGCTGCCGAAGCGCAGGCGGAGCAGATCTTGGCACAGGCCGACCTTTCGACAGCCATTAACGACGCCATTGTTGCCCAAGAGGATGCCAATGCTGCGGCAGAGGAGCTTGAAGCTGCCCGCCGCGAGCTCGGCTCCGTCTCGCAGGCCATGTACCGCGACTCTGCTGCCACCGTTCCAGGCTCACAGTTCCTTCTCGGCGCTGAATCGCTCAACGATGCAAACAAGCGGTCCCGCGCATTTGACAAGGTTGCGACTCAGGTCGATTCCAAGGTCCAGCACTTCCACGCCCTCGAGCAGGTTGCGGCAACACTCCAAGCCGAAGCTGACGCCGCCGCACAGGCGCAGATCGATGCTGCCGCTGGCGTGGATGAAACGGCTCAAGCCGCGGTCGAGGCCGCCGATGACGTTGCAGCTCAGGTTCAGGCAGCGAAGGAACGTCGCGACGAGCTAGTTGTCGTACTCGCTGATCAGCGCGGAACCTCTGCCGAGGAAGAGCGTGAGCGCCTCGAAACCATTGAGAAGGAACGCCAGACCCGTGCGGACGTAGCTGCTGCCGCCGTCGTTGCCGAAGCTGTTCAAGTCAAGCAGGAGCGCGCCGCGGACGAAGCTGTGGTTGCAGCTGATCGCGCGGCTGTTGATGCCGCAACTGCTGCCGCATCCGCGACGGCCGCCGAGAAGGAAGCCGAGAGGCTAGCTGAGCAGGCTGCCAACGCAGACGCCGCCAACCGGGCCGCGGCACAGAAGGCCGCTGAGGAAGCTGCCGAGAAGGCCGCGGAACAGCGCCGCGCCGCCGATCAGGCAGCGAAGCAGAAGGCTGAGCGCGAGGCTTCAGAGAAGGCTGCGGCAGAACTGGCTGCTGCCGAGAAGGCAGCCGCTGAGAAGGCTGCAGCTGACAGGGCCGCGAAGGAAGCTACGAACAAGGCTGAGCGCGAGCGCCAGGAAAAGATTGCTGCCGAGAAGGCGGCTGCTGAGAAGGCAGCCCGTGATCGCGCAGAGAAGGAAGCGGCCGCGCAGAAGGCTGCCGCAGACAAGGCTGCTGCCGATAAGGCTGCAAAGGAAAAGGCTGCAGCTGACAAGGCGGCGAAGGAAAAGGCGGCTGCAGATAAGGCTGCTGCCGAGAAGGCTGCTGCAGACAAGGCTGCTGCCGATAAGGCTGCTGCAGACAAGGCTGCTGCCGACAAGGCTGCTGCAGATAAGGCTGCCGCAGATAAGGCTGCCGCAGATAAGGCTGCCGCAGACAAGGCCGCCGCAGACAAGGCCGCGGCTCAGGCAAGCGGCGTCGGGAACCAGGCAGTGGCTTACGCCCGTCAGTTCGTTGGATCCCCGTATGTGTGGGGCGGCGTAACGCCGAACGGTTGGGACTGCGTCGGCTACGTGCACTACGTATTCCAGAAGTTCGGCATCAGCACCCCGCGTCGTACGGGCCAGAGTGTTGGTCAGTACTGGGGCGCATATCAGCAGGTTCCTGCATCGCAGGCACGTCCCGGTGACGTCATGTGGTGGCCAGGTCACGTCGGAATCTACACCGGCAACGGCATGCACATCGCTGCGTGGAACCCCTCGATGGGTACCCAAGAGCGCGCAGTCTGGGGAAACCCGGTCTACCTGCGGGTTACCAAGTAAACGTAAGTTCGAGAGGCGGGCTGGGAAACCAGCCCGCTTTTCTCGTTGGTGTTGCGCGTGCCTCGGGCTGATCGCCGTCGTCCCGCTCGTCGGTAACAAAACGGACAAACTTGTTACAAAAACGTTTCCGAAAACTGCTGCATTTTGAAATTATGGCTGGTATGTTGGAGCCATTGCGGAAACGTTTCCGATCCAA
>CAYOEJ010000037.1:0-16599 GCA_964403015.1 uncultured Arcanobacterium sp. | reverse complement strand
CGGTCGATAGGAAGTACGGACCGCGCGGCTGCGAGCACGTCGTTCACCGTACGAATCTCTAGGCCCTTCGGCGCCCTGATTTCGTCGGCAGTTTCGGGTACAAGGGCAATCCTAAATCCCAGCCGCGCGGCCTCGTTAAGCCGCTGCTGTAACCCTACGATCGGGCGCAGCTCGCCGGTGAGGGAAACCTCGCCAATCGCGATCACTCCGGGGGCGAGAGGGAGGTCTGCCGCGGCCGAAGCAAGAGCTAATGCAATCGCGATGTCCGTAGCTGGTTCGGCTGCACGAGCCCCACCCACGGTCGAAACAAACACGTCCCGACGGTCGAACTCGAGGCCGAGCCTAGATTGGAGAACCGCGAGCATCATGGCCACGCGCGAACTATCCACACCCGATGTTGTTCGGCGAGGCGGACCGGCGGCGTTAACGGACAGTGCCTGGACCTCGACGGGCATTGGACGCCGGCCTTCGAGGGTGATCGTGACACAGGTGCCGGGTACTGTGAGATTCCGCGCGGACAGGAACAGACCTGAGGGATCAGCGAGCCCGCGGATACCCGAATCAATAAGCTCGAAACAGCCGACTTCGTCCGTTGCGCCGTAGCGATTCTTCACGGCACGCACGAGGCGGAGCCGCGAGTGCCGATCGCCCTCGAACTGGCACACCACGTCCACTAGGTGCTCAAGCACGCGCGGTCCGGCAATCGACCCATCCTTCGTCACGTGTCCCACCAAGATCACGGGTAGATCGGATGACTTAGCCATATTCACCAGCGAGGCGGTGACAGACCGAACCTGTGCCACACCGCCAGCGGCGCCCTCAACGTTGGGATCGGCGATGGTCTGAACGGAATCCACGATGAGCAGTGAAGGCTTGGAGGACTCAACGTGCCCCATGATCCGCGCCAAATCGGCTTCCGCGGCCAGAAGCAGATGCTCGTGCATCGCCCCGATGCGTTCGGCGCGTGAACGGACCTGCGAAGCAGATTCCTCGCCGGTCACGTAAAGCACCGGCGCGCGCCCGTTCTCACGCGCTTCGGCGGCCGCCTTCGCCGCCACATCCAGCAGCAGCGTCGATTTACCCACGCCAGGTTCGCCAGCTAGCAAAATGACGACCCCAGGGACAATGCCGCCACCAAGTACCCGGTCGAGTTCGGAGACGCCGGTGGGCGCCTTGGTGGAGGCCTGCGTGGAGACGTCGGTAATAGGCTGTGCAGGGGAGTGTGGCACCATCGGCTTCACGGCAGCACGCGATGCGGACTGTGCCGATTCAACAACCGTTCCCCATGCCTGACACTCACCGCAGCGGCCCACCCATTTGGCGGTGGTCCAACCACACTCAGTGCACACGAACGACGGTCTGTTTTTTGATGCCATAGGTGAAGGTTATCTTGTCGGTCCGACAGTATTGTGGCGCGGTGGAAAACGTCCTAGACGCGGTTTGCAAATGCCTCGAGCAGCGCGGGCTCCCCTGACACGATGAGGGTATCTCCGTGCCCAATCTTTGTTTCGGGCGTGGTGTATTCAAACGGCTGTCCCGGAGACTTCACGCCGATCAGCGACACCCCAAATCGCTCACGAATTCGCGATTCTGCCACGGTGAAACCAATGAGATCCTTGGGCGGGATCATCTTCACGATCGTGAACTGATCTTCCATCTCGATGTAGTCGAGCATCTTGCCCGAGACCATGTGCGCAACGCGCTGACCGGCGTCGTACTCCGGATAAACCACGTGGTTAGCGCCGATGCGCTTGAGGATTGTTCCGTGTTCGCGGGAGGTGGCCTTCGCCCAGATCTCCTTCATCCCGAGATCGACGAGGTTGGCCGTAATCAGCACCGACGCCTCCAAGGACGTGCCCACGCCCACCACAGCCACGTTGAAATCTTCCGCCCCCAACTGGTGAAGAGCCTCGGCACTGCGGGCATCAGCCTCAACCACACGAAAGCGATGCGACCACTGTTGGGCTAGATCGGGATCGGATTCGACCGCGAGGACGTCCTTGCCGAGTTTATCGAGTGTCACGGCAATAGCGGCACCAAAACGGCCGAGCCCAATCACAAGAATTGCTTCGGTATTAGTGTCATCCCTGCGTGCCATGGACGTCCTTTCGTTGCTCTGTGCTCAGCATAGTCGCGAAGGTGAGTTAATCGCGAGGACGGCACGGTTTAGCCGATAACCGGGCGTTCCTCTGGGAGGCGGATTACTCGACGACGACGACGGAGGGCTAGCGCAGCCGCCATAGTCATCGTTCCCACGCGGCCCAGATACATCAGAATCACGAGCACGAGTTTTGCGGAATCGGGCAGGTCGGCGGTGATGCCGGTAGAAAGGCCACAGGTGGCAAAGGCTGAAATGACCTCGAAAAGTACCTGGGATAGTGGCAGGTTCGTGAGCTGCAACAGCGCGAGCGTGGCGGTTCCGACGAGGAAGGTGCCGAGGAATGCTGCCGAAATGGCCAGTCGGATCACGTCTGCGGGGATGCGCTTTCCGAAGGCTTCCGTGTCTCGGTCGCCGCGGGCCTCGGCGATAATTGCGAGGACGAGAACCGCAAAGGTCGTGACCTTAATGCCGCCGCCGGTGGATGCAGAACCGCCGCCGATGAACATGAGGACATCGGTTAAGAACCAGGTTGTCTCGTTCATAGCGCTGACGTCCACCGTGGCAAGACCGGATGATCGCGGGGTGGTGGCATGGAACAGGGTTGCGAGGGTGCGCTCGCTATTGCTTAGACCGCCGAGCGTATCCGGATTACTCCATTCGAGTCCGCCAATCAAGACTGCCGAGGCGGCGAGAATGAGAAGATACGTGACCACGGTGAGCTTGGTGTGAAGAGACCAGCGGCGGGGCTGGCGCCAGTTCTGCGAGATACTCAGGATCACCGGGAAACCGATCGCACCCACGATGGTGCCGAGAATAATCGGCACACAAATAGCCCAATTCCCCACGAAGGGAGCCAAGCCCGACTCGAGGAACACGAAGCCGGCGTTGTTGAAGGTTGATACGGCCATGAGCGCGGAATCGGCGAGCGCGCTGAGGAAGGAGTCCGTGCGAGGAACGAGACTTGGCAGGAAGACGATCATCAAGATCGTCTCCGCGATGATGGACGTCAAGATAACCGCGCGAAGCAGCGTGCCGACATCACCCAAACGGCTCTTTGTTTCCGTGGCGGTCAGAATTCTTTGGGTGAGTCCAAGATGGCGCGAGACCGCGAGACCGAGAATTGAGGCGAGCGTCATCACTCCGAGGCCACCGATCTGGATACCCAGCGCAATCGCGACTTGGCCAAAGGGTGTCCAGTAGGTTGCGGTATCGACCACGACGAGACCAGTGACGCACACGGCCGACGTGGCGGTAAACAGGGCTTCGATAAGACTGGCGGAACCCGGCCCTGCCTTGGCGATGGGAACCAGTAACAGAGCGGTGATCGTCAAGATGATAAATGCGAACACGAGCATGGCCATGCGAGCAGGGGATCGCTTGGCCAAATTGTCTATGCGATCGCGCAGGGTGATGTGTTCATTCGGTATCCGAACCTCGTTGGCAAGCAGAGGTGCGCCATCGGGCTGATGGTGCGGAGAAGAATGATGTGTGCCCAGTGCCATGGGGACGATATTACTCCTTACCGTGTGACCAAATGAGTGGTGAGATTTTTGTGTGATTATTGGGAAACTCGGGTAAGGTGTGACAAGGAATGAGTGTGCAGTTTGGCCCTCCACCGCTTTGAATCGAATTTCGAAACAATTTCCGCTGTGGATCTCGCCACCAATTGCGCGCAATAACTTCACTAATTAGTTGTTGAAAGTCCGGAGATAATCCGGCTGTTGTGGCAGGACGGAAACATAGATGGCTCAGCCCCCATCATCGGCACCGCAGTTCTTTACTGTTGCCGAAGTTGCCGAAATGGCGCGGGTCTCGCGCATGACGGTATATCGCATGGTCCACTCTGGTGAACTGCCCGCAGTACGCGTAGGTAACTCCTACCGAGTCCCCAAATCGGCAGTCGACCAGCTGCTGTCCGGTGGGGCATCCATGGATTACCGCGAAGTTTCAGGCTCCTAGTTCGTGGGGTATTATTCTTCTGTTAAGCCAGCGGCCATGTGCCGCGTGAACCAATTACGTCCGGAGGTAACCCGTGGGTTCCGTCGTTAAGAAGCGCCGCAAGCGCATGTCCAAGAAGAAGCACCGCAAACTGCTTCGCAAGACTCGTCACCAGCGTCGCAACAAGAAGTGACCTGTGATTTTATCGAGGGCCCACGTGGCCCTCGATTTATTTTCTGCGCAAATTGTGAGACGATATAATAATCAAATTTTCAACTTTATGCTGGAGGGGGCGAATACCATGGACGTGAATTGGCTCGACAACGAGGAACAACAGGCTTGGCGATCATTCCTGCGTGGCCACGCGCTCATCATCGAGGCTGTCAATCACGACATGACGCAAGATAACCATCTTACGTTGCACGAGTACGAGGTGCTGGTGCGTCTATCAGAGGTCCCCGGCCGTCAAGAGCGCATGTCCAATCTCGCCAACGACCTCGTCCATTCGCGCTCGCGACTCACGCATACGGTTAACCGACTCGAGCGTGAGGGCTTCGTGGAACGTTTCCAGTGCTCCGATGATCGCCGCGGAATTAACTGCTTGCTCACCGATAAGGGCTACGAGAAGCTCACTCAGAGCGCGCCCAACCATGTTGACTCCGTGCGCCGCCACCTTGTGGATCTCCTCGACCGGGATGAATTTATTGAGTTTGGCCGCATTTGTGCGAAACTCGTGAACGAGAGGCCGGTAACTGACTAGCGCTGTGGCAAGCTTGGGGACATGGAATTAACAACGGTTCACCTTGTTCGCCACGGCGAAGTCCACAATCCCGAGGGCGTACTCTATGGGCGCCGCGACGGTTTTCACCTGAGCGAGCTCGGAAAAACTATGGCGGAGGGTGTCGCTGAGGCATTCTCCGACCATGACGTCCGCGCGGTAATTACCTCCCCGCTTGAGCGCGCGGTCGAGACCGGGACGCCAACGGCAGAACTCTTCGGCCATGACATTCGCACTGATGAGCGGCTGATCGAAGCTGATAACAAGTTCGAAGGCGTCCAGGTCAACCAAAACCGTATGATCCTCGCCCACCCGCGCTACTGGTCGTGGTACACAAACCCGCTAGAGCCGTCGTGGGGAGAGCCCTATACCGACGTCGTTAAGCGTATGTCCGCAGCCATCGGCGACGCTATCGACCTCGCCTATGGAGGCGAGGCCGTACTCGTCTCTCACCAGCTACCCATCTGGACGATGCGACGGTTTATCGAACGTCTTCCGCTGGCACACGATCCGCGCAAGCGTGAATGCTCACTCGCATCGGTCACTTCGCTCACCTTTGCAGATAAGCAACTCCTTGCACTCGATTACTGGGAGCCCGTGGGCGATCTTCTCAAGCAGGCAACCGATATGGTTCCGGGAACGTCGGAAGCGGAAGCCAAGAAGAAATCGAGGGCTTAGCGCCGGCCGCCGTAGAGACCGCCGTCGTCCTCATCTTCTTCTCGCAGGTTGTCGTTCTGATCGAGCTCGTCGGCGGTCAGGCCCTCCTCTTCGCGTCGCTTCTGCTCGTAAGCGCGGCGTCGGTTCTGGGCCTCGAGGCGTGCGAGGAACTCAGGATCGTCGTCAGGTGCTAGTGGCCCCTTCGGCTTCTTCTGGCCACCGGGGAACTTAAACCTGTCCATCATGGCATCGGGTGTGACGGTCTTTCCCGAAGCAAATATCGACTGATTCTTGAAGTAGAGCCAGAGCAAGGGGCCCAACACGGGCAGCAAGAAGATGAGAGCAAGCCATGCTGGTTTGGAAATTTTGGACGGCATTTTCGACGTCCGGGCGCAGTCAATGAGCGCAAAGATGGTTAGCGCTACAACGAAGATGACAATTGCTACTCTCACGCTTTCTACCTTAGTTGAAATGGCCTTCGATAACACCCTTAGGTTCCCTGAGCGCGGAAGTAACAACGTGGATTGTGCCACCCTTGAGTGTTCGAGGAGATCATAGTAGCGCGCTGGATTCTCTTCGGTGGAGGACCACGCTGGTGTTAGCGTATGAGCCATGATCGATTTCGGCGTGATCGAGCCCGGTATGCTCGCGGCTTTGGTTGTTGTAGCGTTTGCTGCTGGCTGGGTCGACGCCGTGGTGGGCGGTGGTGGGCTGCTGCAGCTCCCAGCGCTTCTCCTTGTCCCCGGTATTAATCCGGTTGCAGCGCTCGGAACGAACAAGGTTGCCGGAATCTTCGGAACCACCGCGAGCGCAGTGACCTACGCGCGCAGGTATCAAATCGATTGGCGGCTGCTCGCACTCATGGCTCCGGTAGCGCTCGTTGGCGCCGCCGGTGGTTCATGGCTGGCTACACGCCTGCCCACCGATGTCTTCTTGCCGATTGTTCTCGCCGCGCTGGTGGCAACCGGCCTGTTCGTCACCTTTCGACGGTCTGTGGGCCAAAGCGAGAACCGCAGGCATTCCAAGGGGCGTGAGCTGGTGCTGGCCGGGATGGCAGGCGCTGGTATCGGCTTCTACGACGGTCTTGTGGGGCCTGGGACCGGCACCTTCTTGGTGGTGGCGTTGGTGACGTTGATCGGCTTCGACTTCCTCGGTGCGAGCGCTCACGCAAAGACGGTCAACGTGGCAACGAACCTTGGTAGCCTACTCATTTTTATTCCCGTTGGGGCAGTACTTTGGGGGCCGGCCATCCTCATGGCTCTGGCAAATGCCGCCGGTGGAATTGTCGGCGCGCGAACCGCACTGAGAGCGGGAGCCCGATTCATCAGAATCGTATTGCTCATCGTTGTATTCGGACTGATTGTGCGAATTAGCTGGCAGGTATTCTAGAAAGCGGCAAGGCCCGGCTTAATGTGCAGCGCAGTAGCTACAGCGCAAACCCAATCAGCAACGCGATGGCGTATCCGAGCTCGATGAGTCCGGTATTGCGCAGGACGGGAATGAGTGCGAGGCCGGTTGCGCCACCCAGGACTGTGCGCGACACCTGATAAACGGGCGCGGCCAAGACGAGGGCGAGGAGCACCCACGGGTGCCCAAGGGCCGCGATAACTGCTGCGAGGACGAGCGGAATCACCATCATCGCCACGTATGCCACGCGTGCTCGCCGATCGCCCAGACGTACGGCAAGCGTGCGCTTGCCCGTGATCGAATCGGTGGGGATGTCACGGATGTTGTTGATCATCAGTAGCGCGCAGGCGATCAGGCCAACGCCGGTTGCTGCCACCCAAGACTCCCACGGCGCGGTACCGGTTTGCGTGTAGACGGTCCCAACCGTAGCCATGTAACCAAAGAACACGAGCACAAACACTTCGCCCAAGCCCATGTAGCCGTAGGGATTCTTTCCGCCGGTGTAGAACCAAGCCGCGAGAACTGCAGCCGCGCCCACGCCGAGCAGCCACCATGCGCCACTGAGAGCAACGAGGATGAGGCCAGCCACGCAGGCGAGACCGAAGAAACCAAAGGCGGTGAGCTTGACAATCTTCGGTGAGACCTTGCCGCCGCCGGTAAGCCGCGGGGGACCGGTGCGGACGTCGTCGGTACCGCGAACGCCGTCGGAATAGTCATTAGAGAAGTTCACGCCGATCTGAAACGCGAGCGCGACCGTGGCGGCAAGAATAGTACGTACCCAGGAAAAGCCGCCTTCGTCGATTGCGATGCCAGCGCCGATGATCACGGGTGCTACGGCTGCGGGTAGCGTCCGAATGCGGGCGCCCTCAAGCCAATCATTAACTGTTGCCATACCGACCTTCCTAACGCTGGAAGTATACGCGCACGGCTCGCGCCAACTCGCGCCGATTGACCTTCCCCGACGATGTTATCGGCCACGTTTTACCCCACCCGTCGAACTCGGCCAGCTCGCCCAATTCCACGACGTACGTGGGTGCCCATCCGGCACCCAACTCCGTCTTGATGGCGCTTCGTAAGGCTCTCTGGTCAACCGGCCTATCGAGCACGGCCACCACCGCTTCACCCCAGTTCTCGTCTGGGATTCCGACGACGACGGCGTCAGCTCCCGTGGCACGCACCGTCGCGTCCTCGATGAGTCGCGGCATGACGGTGAGGCCGCCTGTGGTGATGGCGTCGTCGATGCGGCCGAGGATGCTCAGGCGGCCGTTGCTGATCTGACCAGCGTCTTGCGTGCGGTGAATACGCACTGTTTCATCGCTGGCAAAGGCGTCAGGATCCGCGTCGCCGAGGTAGCCGAGTGCCACCACCGATCCGCGAATACTTACCCGGCCATCATGTAGAAGCACCTCGGTGTCACCGATCGGTAGACCGTCGTAGAAGCAACCGCCGCCCGTTTCCGTCATACCGTAGGACGTCACGACCTTCAGACCCGCCTCGCGTGCACGCTCGAGAAGGGCACCTGCGGTTCCGGCGCCTCCTACGAGGAAGGTCGCATGGTGGAGGCACTCGATAAGCGAGGGAGATTCGAGGACTCGGAGCAGCTGAGTTGGGACGAGGGAAACGTAAATTCGCTCCTCACCGGCACCCGCGAGCCTTCGGCGCACATCCGTCGGATCTTTCAGATTGAAACTAATTGGTGTCAGCCCGGCGAGGACCGAACGCACAACTGTTTGAAATCCGGCGATGTGGTGGAGTGGAAGGTCACTCGCCCACACGCCTGGCCCGCCCATGAATGCGTGGGTGGCCGTTGCGGAGGCAATAAGTGAATCCCAGCTGTGGGCCACGATTTTGCCGGTCCCGGTAGTTGACCCGGAGGTGCGCATCAGGACAGCGCTTGATTCGGGATAGCCAAGCTCTTGGGCTTCGGCGGCTGCAGCTTGCGGGTCCACCTCTGGGCCCACCACAAAGATGGGTAGGGGAGTCTCACCGGATCGGTGCATTTCTAGGGACTCCACTACCTCTTCTGTGAGCCTAGGCAGGAAGCCAGCCAAGCATTGAACGACCTTGGGAGAACCGTAAAGCGTCACGGAATCACAGCCGCCGTGATCGATGACGGGCGTTGGGGTGTGATCGCTTGCTCAGGCATAGAACGGGAAGGTGGACCAATCCGGAGAACGCTTTTCAAGGAATGCGTCGCGGCCTTCTTGGGCCTCCTCGGTCATGTAAGCCAAACGGGTGGCCTCTCCGGCGAATACCTGCTGGCCGGCGATGCCGTCGTCGGCCAGATTGAAAGCAAACTTGAGCATGCGAAGAGCCTGTGGAGACTTCGTCGCCAAGATGCGTGCGTACTCGAGCGCCTTCTCTTCGAGCTCGGCGTGTGGAACGGCCTCGTTGATCACACCCCATCGCTCGGCGTCGTCTGCGGAGTACTCCCGAGCTAAGAAAAAGATCTCGCGAGCGCGCTTATCTCCAATTTGGCGGGCGAGAAGCGCCGATCCGTAGCCGCCGTCGAAGGAGCCAACGTTGGCGTCCACCTGCATGAACCGGCCATGCTCACGGGAGGCTATCGAAAGATCACAGAGCACGTTGAGCGAGTGTCCGCCGCCCGTGGCCCATCCCGTAATCGCGCCGACAAACACCATGCCGGAATTACGCATAAGCCGCTGAACTTCCAAGATGTGAAGACGTCCTGCCTTAGCGGGATCGATGGCGTCGCGCGTGGCCTTGTTGGCTTCGGGGTCGTCCCCTCCGCCGTCGTAGCGGTAGCCGTCGCGTCCGCGGATCCGCTGGTCTCCACCGGAACAAAATGCCCAGCCACCGTCTTTCTCGGACGGACCGTTCCCGGTCAGGATCACGGTGCCGATCTCGCCGGTTAGTCGCGCGTGATCGATCGCCTGATACAGCTCATCCACGGTCTCTGGACGGAAGGCATTCCGGACCTCGGGGCGGTTAAACGCGATTCGGACAACTGGAAGGTCCGTCTCGGAGGCGACGGTGCCGTCGTCGGCGAAATCACGCTTCACGCCGCGGTGGTACGTGACGTCGGAGTCAGGGAAGCCGTCAACCGACCTCCACGCGCGCGGATCAAAGATACTCGAAACTTTCGCGGGCAGCGGGGAAACAGTCATGGGCCTATTGTGCCACGGTAACCTTGGGGTCATGCACCTCGACTTTTATGTCTACTCAACTCCAATGCGTACGAAATTCCGCGGGATTACTTGCCGCGATGGCCTGCTCGTTCGTGGGGCAAGTGGCTGGGGCGAGGTTTCGCCGTTTTGGGATTACGACGCCGAAGAGTCGAGTAGCTGGCTTCGCGCGGGAATCGAGGCGGCGGAGTTTGGGTTCCCGACGCCGGTGCGCTTCCGTATCCCGGTGAACGTGACAGTACCGGCTGTCGATGCGCAAAAAGCGCACGATATAGCAAGCCGGGGCACCTGCCACACCGCCAAGGTCAAGATCGCAGAACCGGGGCAAAGTCTTGCCGACGACCTCGCCCGGCTCGAGGCAGTACGTGACGCACTGGGGCCACAGGCGAAGATTCGCGTTGATGCGAACGGAAAGTGGTCCGCCGAACACGCCATCACGACGATTCCCCAGCTAGATCGCGCTGCCGGAGGACTCGAATACGTCGAACAGCCATGCGTCACCGTCGAGGAACTGGCCGCGGTACGCCGGGCGGTCAATGTCCGGATTGCGGCCGACGAATCGATCCGCCGAGCGGAGGACCCTTACGAGGTCAGACGGCAAGATGCCGCGGATCTCGTCGTCGTCAAGAACCAGCCGCTCGGGGGAGTGCGTCGCGCCCTCGAGATCGCCGAGCACATTGACCTGCCCGTTGTGGTCTCTAGCGCGCTGGAAAGCTCGGTGGGGATTCGTGCCGGGTTGGCCTTCGCCGCCGCCTTGCCCGAGCTGCCGTTTGCATGTGGTCTAGCCACGGTTCAGCTTTTCGAGCAGGACGTAACCACCGATTCGCTTCTGCCCATCGATGGATTTATCGAGGTTCGCGACGTTGAACCTGATGCTCTGTTGGGCGGTGAAACCGAGGGGCCGGATTTTCAACTCGTGGGCCGCTGGTCAGCGCGTCTGGAGGCGATGTGGGCCCACCTAGAGTCACTTGGACACGTGAGCAGCTCTGATACATATCAGCTACATCGAGGGCCCTCGAGAGACCATGTCGCTTGGCTTGAATGGTCAAGCTGTGCAGGTCCTCCTCCGTCATATTGCGAATGAGTAAATTCAATGCCCGGCACCCCTGATATCGGTCGATATCACCGAGTCTATCGGTGCGAGTGGATGACGTTTATGCTGGATTCCTCGGATGCAAGGTTAGATTTCAGGCACGCTCCGTGAGACAGTTTGACTATGTTCGTAAACGCCACAAGAAGGGGTCCCTTTGACTGACGCGACCACCATCAGCCGCGACGTGGTCGCACTGCTCGTCCGCAACGGCATTACCACCTTCGTTCTTTGCCCCGGTTCGCGTTCGGCACCACTTGCCTACGCGCTTTACGACGCCGAAGCCGCCGGTGTGGTGAACCTTCACGTTGAGACCGACGAACGCGTTGCTGGCTTTGTCGCACTCGGCTCGGGTGTTGCTGGCAAGCCGGCGGCCGTAGTTACGACGTCGGGCTCGGCGGTTGCAAACCTACACCCGGCGGTCGAAGAAGCATTCCATTCGGGTGTCCCACTGGTGGTTCTCAGCGCAGACCGCCCCCACGACATTCGGGGTGTACGAGCTAACCAGACGACGAATCATCAGGCTGTCCTAGCCGGTTCTGTGCGCTACTTTGTGGAAATACCTGCAGGTAGCGCAGTTGGTCCGGGAACTGCAGGGCATATCCGCCGGGCTACGCGCGCGGCTACCGGCGCGGGAATGGGCACTAACCCGGGTCCCGTCCACATCAATCTTGCGCTGCGCGAGCCGCTCATTCCCAACTCTTCGTGGGACACCGTCGTCGTCGACTGTGAGCCTCGAGAAGTTCGACTGAGTGCCAAGCGTACGGTTGTCGTAGCCGGCCCAAGCACGATGGACGCGCCGATGTCGGAGCTTTTAAGCGGCGTACCTGTGCTAGCCGAGCCGAGCAGCGATCTTCGAAATCATCCCAACGCCATGACCGCGCATCCGATCCTGCTAGAGACTTCGCTTCGCGACGAGATTGAGCGAGTGGTGGTAATTGGCCACCCAACGCTTACACGTGATGTGTCCCGTCTCCTTGCCGATTCCAAGGTTGAGGTCCTCGTGGTCGACGAAGCGCCCACCTACACGGATGTCTCCGGAAACGGCCACGTGATCGGCGTAGGTGAATTGGAACAGTGGATCATGCCCGACACGAAGTGGCTAGCCCGCTGGCGGGCGGCTGCGCGAGCTGCGGATACCTACCTTGAGGAACTCAACGGCCTCGACTGGCCTGCCATTGCACGAACAGTTGCCCAGGGTGCGAGCCGGATGCGCACTGTCGTGGGCGCCTCGTCGATCATCCGCGAAATCAACCTGTACGGCCAATGCCCGTCTGCGTTAGTGCACGCAAATCGCGGACTGGCGGGTATCGACGGCACCATGTCCACCGCGGTCGGAATCGCAACGGCTACTGACGAGCCGGTTCGAGTTGCACTGGGAGACCTGACTTTCATTCACGACGCCGGGGCCCTCATTCCGACGTTCGGCCAGTCCCGCTGTGTTCTCGACGTCGTCGTTATTGATGATTCTGGCGGCTCGCTGTTTGCCACGCTCGAGTACGGTGGTGGCGCTCGCGAGCCCTACGATCGCCTGTTCCGAACGCAAAAAGAGTTCGACTTTAGCGCTTATGCTGCGTCGGTGGGGGTCGACTTTGTGGCAGTCACATCTATTGAGCATCTGCGTGATCTTGTTCAGGAGAGTCCTGCCCGAACACGCATTATTCACGTAGATCTCACGGATTTTGATGTGAACCACCAGCGAACAACGCGAGCGCATGTGCGACAATCAGTTCGACAAGCGATGAACGCCACATTGAATAGCCGCACTCCCAGCTAAACTCCAGAATCTTTTGACCTAGAAAGAAGAATTGGGTGTGAAGGTTACAAGCGTTCGAAGCATTTAGTCGGAAGGGCAGAGCATGTCGGAAAACGACCGTTTCTCACCAATGGGTGGTTCGGGTGAACCGCGGCGCGAGCCTCATGATCGTCCTCATGCTCCAGGTGACCGCCTTGCTTACCCGAATCGTCAGCAATACGCGTTCGGTCAGGACAGTCGTGCCACTGGCTCCACGAGATTCGACCCGTCTCATCGTGACGGCGTGCATCCTGAGCGCCAAGGCAATGGGGCGGGAATGCCCAGTGGCGTACCGGCAATGCCCGGCGGCGAACCATTTCGCGGTCAGTTCGGCAATCAGGGGCCTGGTGCTCCGAGCGGCACTCCCTCGAGTGACGTTTTTCCAGGTCCTGCCTCGCAATCAAGCCCGACTAACTCGGCTCCACGCCCGTCAGCATCCCCACAAACGGTAAACCCGGCTCCCTCGAGCACCGCGTCTCAGGCTGGAAGGGGAACCTCGCAGTTGACGCAGGAATTCCCCTGGACGAAGTGGGAAGAGGAGCAGGAAAGGAAGCGTAAGAAGGAACGCCGGCGGCCCTCGTGGGCGGCGCTCGTTGCTTGCATGCTCGCAGCGAGCCTTCTTGGTGGCGCTCTCGGTTTTGGCATCGTGAATTGGCGCTGGGGTGGTGCCCGCCCAGCGGCAACGCAACAGCAAACTGGCACGGACGTCACGCCCGTCGTCGACTCCACTGGCGAAGCTGCCGACTGGGTAGCGGTCGCAAACGCCGTAGGCCCGTCGGTCGTTGCTATCGATGCGAATTCTGATGGTGGACAATCAGCTGGCTCCGGCGTGATCATCGATTCGAGCGGCTACGTGCTCACCAACGAGCACGTGGTGGCAGGAGCGGCAGAAATCTTCGTGACTCTCTCCGATGGACGGGTCTTCGAAACTGAACTTGTGGGCGAGGACCAAGCGACCGATCTCGCCGTTCTTGAAATCATCAATCCGCCGGATGACCTCACCGCGGCGACTCTCGGAACCTCCTCCGACCTCACCGTCGGCCAACCGGTAGCCGCCATCGGTAACCCCCTTGGATTGTCTTCGACCGTCACCACGGGAATCATCTCCGCGCTCGATCGCCCGGTGCAGACCACCAACCCCGGAGGTCAGCAGAACCCCGGAACTGCGGTGGTGACAAATGCGGTCCAGATCGACGCGGCGGTGAACCCAGGAAACTCTGGTGGTCCGGTCTTTGATGCGCAGGGTCGCGTCATTGGAATCGCATCCTCGATTGCCTCTCTTGGCCCGGGAATCGGTGGCCAAGTTGGCTCAATCGGCCTCGGATTCGCAATCCCCATTGATCTTGCCAAGATGATTTCTGCCCAGCTCATTGAGAACGGTGTCGCTGAGCACGCCTACTTGGGCGTCACCATCATGGATGGCATCGCCAGCTATGGCGGAGTTAACCGTCACGGTGCAGAGGTTCAGACGGTACAGGGCGATACCCCTGCAGCATTGGCAGGAGTCCGCCAGGGAGACACGATCGTTGAAATCAACGGTCGCAACGTTTCATCCGCAACGGCTCTGACTGGCTACGTGCGCCAATATGCGTCCGGGGAGGTCGTTACTCTGACGCTCGAGCGGCGCGGCGAACTACTCGACGTGGACGTCACCCTAGCAACGCGACCAGACTAAAGCGCTTAGCGTCAGCACGCAGGCTCGGCTCCGGCTGGGCCTGCAGCGTCTGAGCGCCGCATGTTAGCGCGGTCTATTCGGATTGGAAAGCGCCAAGAATCGGGGCGAACTTCGCGTCAGTTTCCGCACGTTCTGTGGCCGGATCCGAATCGGCTAAAATGCCGCCGCCAGCCCAAGCTCGGGCGTGGGTATCGCCGTCGACCTTGGCGCAGCGAAGCGCAATTCCCCACTCGCCCACGTTGCCGGTACCAAGCCAGCCCACTGGGGCTCCGTAACGATCGCGATCGATTCCTTCAACGTCTGCGATGACCTCGAGAGCTTCGAGCGTGGGCGTGCCGCCAAGCGCCGCGGTTGGGTGAAGCGCCCCCGCGATTTGAAGTGCGTTTGCGCCAAACTTGAGTGTCGCCGTCACGTCAGTTGCAAGATGGAGCACGTTGGGCAGGTCGAGTACGTAAGGTTCAGAAACGGTGACGTCGCCCAGCTTTTCAAGAACGCCGACGACGGAATCCACCGCGAGCTTGTGCTCAAGGCGATCCTTGTCCGAGGCGAGAAGATCGTTAGCTGAGCCTTTCCCTTGCGGAAGGGTGCCAGCAAGAACGCGGCACTTGACCGAGTCGCCCGATGTGCTCGCCAAAAGTTCCGGTGTGGCACCCAGCAGCCCGTCCACTGCAAATGCCCAGCAGTCGGGGTAGGCCGCGTGCAGGCGGCTCACGAGGAGGCGTTCGTCAATCTGATTCTCGGTGGAAATCTCAAGTTCGCGAGCTAGCACGACCTTGCTGACTTGGCCGTCTTTCATACGATCCTGCATCGCTGCAAGAGTGGCATAGTAAGTCTCTTCATCGTGAAGGTCGTCGGCGCGGAAGGCGCCATGGCTCTGGGGCTCGGAAGTCTCGCCCCGCAACACGGCGTTGAGAAGCGCTTGAGCGTCGTCGTCGAGAGTATCGAAGACATCGCGATCTGTTGGCCCAATGATCGTCAGAAAACCGCGGCCCTCGCTGATCCCCACAACCACCTGCGGGACGATAAGTGAAGAACCTGCGGGGGAGTCCGGGAAGAAAGAGAACGAGCCGAGACACACGAGTCCGGAGCCGGGAACGCGTACGTCGTCGCGCAGCTCTGTCTCTTCTTGGAGCTGAGACCACCAATCGGAGGCGACGGCGAAGCGTCGCCCACGGTTTGCGGGAGTGGATTTCTCGGCGGACAGATCAAAGCGCGCGGCCTCTCCAGCAGCGACAATGCCCTCTTCGCCCCGAATCCACGCGAGTTGCCCGCGGCGCGCGGTGAAAAGCTCCCCCAGCACGGGTATGCGGGGTAGGGCGGTGGTTTGGGCTCGGAGCTGTGGCATCGTCAACACGAGTATCGATGTTACGTGTCAAAGTGATTAAATGCGTACATGAAGCGAGCCACATTAGATAAGAAGCCACAAGACGTTTCGGAAATGTTCGATCAGGTCGCGGAGCATTACGACCTGACGAACACCGTGCTTACCGGTGGAATGGTTCACGGCTGGCGCGTTGCCACGCGCGAGGCTATCGGTGCTCGTGCTGGCCTGCGGGTGCTTGATCTGGCCGCTGGCACCGGAACGTCCGCGGCGAGTTATGCCGAAGCTGGCGCCGACGTCGTTGCGTGTGACTTCTCCACGGGCATGATGCGCAAGGGCAAAGAGCTGTATCCCCACCTCGAATTCGTGGCTGGCGATGCCATGGCTCTGCCATTCGCGGATGAAACATTTGACGTCACCACCATTTCTTACGGGCTTCGCAACGTTTCCGATACTGATCGAGCGCTTCGCGAGATGCTTCGCGTGACGAAAAAGGGCGGCAAGGTCGTGATCGCTGAGTTCTCGCGACCCACATTCACGCCGTTCCGCAAGCTCTACAACTTTTATCTGTCCACGGTCATGCCTGCCATTTCGAGTGTGGTTTCCTCCGATGCTGCCGCATACGGATACCTCATGGAATCGATCCTGTCGTGGCCCGCTCAAGAAGAATTCGCTAAGCAGATGCAGGATG
>CAYOEJ010000036.1:0-16635 GCA_964403015.1 uncultured Arcanobacterium sp. | reverse complement strand
CATGACGTCGCCGACACTCTTCACGGACTACGAAAAGGAGGAGTCTGGGCGGTAGCCGCCGTCCCACAGCGCGTAGATGACGCGGCGATGGACGGGCTTCATGCCGTCACGGACGTCGGGCAGTGCGCGCCCGACGATGACGGACATCGCATAATCGAGGTAGGAGGTCTCCATCTCCTTTTGGAGATCGACCTCTCTCACGGAATCGTGGTCAGGTGTTTCGATCGTCGTATCTTCGCTCACGGTAATCCTTAAATGTCGAGGAATCGCACGTCACGGGCATTGCGCTGGATAAAGGAGCGCCGCGATTGCACGTCCTCGCCCATCAACACGGAAAACGCTTCATCGGTGGCTGCAGCCTCGCCGATGTTGACTCGCTTCAGCGTGCGAGTCTCCGGATTCATCGTGGTGCTCCACAACTCCGAATCGTTCATTTCACCAAGACCCTTGTATCTCTGGATGCCTTGGCCCTCAGCCTTGGGCAGCTTCTTTCCCTCGGCGAGGCCAGCCTGGAGAACCTCATCGCGCTCCGCGTCCGAGAACACGTATTCGTGCGGGGCGTTCGTCCACTTGATGCGATAAAGCGGCGGCATCGCGAGGTAGATATGTCCACCCTCGATGAGCGGCTTCATATAGCGATACACGAGCGTGAGCAGCAGCGTAGCGATGTGCTGGCCATCCACGTCCGCATCCGCCATGAACACAATCTTGTGGTAGCGCAGCTTGTTGATATCGAACTCTTCGCCGATGCCCGTGCCGAACGCCGTGACGAGGTTCTGGACCGTATCCGAGCTTAGCGCACGATCGAGGCGGGCCTTTTCCACGTTGAGGATCTTGCCACGGATCGGCATGATCGCCTGATTGTACGGATCTCGGCCGTTGACGGCCGATCCCCCTGCCGAGTCGCCCTCGACGATGAAGATCTCACACTCTTCGGGATGGCGCGACGTGCAATCCTTGAGCTTGCCCGGCATCGCCGCCGATTCGAGAACCGACTTGCGGCGCGTGGCCTCGCGAGCCTTACGCGCGGCCATACGTGCCTGGAACGCCTGCGTGGCCTTGCGAATAACCTCGCGGGCCTCGTTCGGATTCATATCAAACCAGTCGTTGATCCGGGCGTACGTCTGCTGCTGGACGTAGGTGCGCGCCTCGGTATTGCCGAGCTTCGTCTTCGTCTGACCTTCGAACTGCGGCTCACCCAGCTTGACGGAGAGCACGACGGCGAGACCCTCGCGAACGTCGTCGCCAGACAGATTCGGATCCTTGTCCTTAAGCAGATTCTTCTCGCGCGCGTACTTGTTAATCACGGAGGTCAGCGCCGTTCTGAAGCCCTCTTCGTGAGTTCCGCCCTCGGTGGTGTTAATCGTGTTGGCGAAGGTGTGCAGCGTTTCGGAATACGCGTTCGTCCACTGCATCGCCACTTCGAGCGAGATCTTCTTCTCCTCGTCCTCCGCCTCGAAGTAGATGGGCTCCTCGTGGACAGGCTCGACCTTCTTGGTCTTGACGAGGTGCTCGACGTAGTCGCGCAGACCGCCGTCGTACTGGTAGGCCACCTCGAGCTTGGGTTCCTCGACCTCGGTCAGGGACTCGGACGAGCCCACAACTTCCTCGCCCTCGGCAACCGCCTGCTCGCGCTCGTCGGTGAGCGTGATGCGCAGCCCCTTGTTGAGGAAGGCCATTTGCTGGAGGCGATGGCGCAGCGTCTCGAAGTCGAACTCGACGGTTTCGAAAATTTCTGCGTTCGGCCAGAACGTCTGCGTGGTTCCGGTTTCATCCGTCTTCTCGCCCTTCTCGAGCGGGGCAACGGGCACGCCATTTTCGTAGGAAATGCGCCAGACGTAGCCGTCGCGCTTGACCATCGTGTCCATGCGGGTGGACAGTGCGTTCACAACCGAGACGCCCACGCCGTGCAGACCGCCGGAGACGGCGTACGATCCCGAGCCGAACTTTCCGCCGGCGTGCAGGACGGTCATGACCACCTGAACTGCGGGAAGACCTTCGCCTGTGTGGATGTCGACGGGAATTCCTCGGCCGTCATCCTCCACGCGCACGCCGCCGTTGTCGAGGAGCGTGACCTCAATGTGGCTTGCGTATCCCGCGAGCGCTTCATCGACCGAATTATCGACGACCTCGTAAACCAAGTGATGCAGGCCACGTTCACCGGTCGATCCGATATACATACCGGGGCGCTTGCGCACTGCCTCGAGTCCTTCGAGAACGGTAATATTGGAGGCGTCATACGACTGCTCGGACGATACCGCTCCGACCCTGCCGTTCGACGTTCCGTCCGTCTTATTTTCTGCCACGCTTGGCATCTCCTAACGCTCGCACATGTGGTGTGCGTCTCTTTAAGCGACCGTAAACGCCCTTTTGAGGCATTGAGCCTCGTTTTGGTGGGTCCCTACCATTTTGGCCGTGCCTGTAATTATATCGCTTGCACGGCGTGATATCGACTTACAAGGCCGCCTGTCGATTCTTGTAACGTCTGGCAATCTGTGGAGAAATTTCGCGCCCAGCAACCGCTTCGGGTCTCTCTCCAGCGAGGGTCTTCCGATCGCGCACGCCACTCGCCCGCGTCTCCCCCGGGCGACGTCGTTCGCGGGCCTATCCGTAGGTGTCGCGAGGCCCTCTGCCGGGTACCGAGTACGGACCATGCTTCCACGAGGGAGCATTCGGGCCGTTGACCACGATCTCCTTCACCACTCCCTCGCCCACTTCGTCCGCGAGTTTCTTATCAAGGAATGCCAAAAGCGCGCGAATCTGGGTCTGCCACGAGGTGGACTTTGCTCGCAGTGTCAACACGCCGTCGTCGGAAAAATCTTCTACCACGCAGTTCTGCGCGAGCGCGGGTCCCACAATCTCCGGCCACCTGGCCGCGACCGCGCCGACGTCGAGGTTCGTTTTCCATCCCATTCGCTCGATGAGACCGGTGTAGACGAAGCTCAGCGATTTCGGATCTCGCTTGGAAGGCCGCGCGCCCGAGCCCACATCTTGCCCCGGGCTCGGCACGAAGACGTCCTCCCCCATCTGATCCTGATCGCGCAGCGGGTTGTGCGTTTCGATGCGACGCCGCACCCAGCCGTGCCGTTCGGCCATGCGGCGGGCGCGCTCGAGGGTTTCGAGCGGGAGGCGATCGCCGAACTTATCTGCGGCCGCGTCCTTTGCCTGTGCGATTTTGTCTCGCGAGACCGTGGGCTTCATTGCTCGCCACCCTCATCGAACTCGCGGGTGACGACCCCGTCGTGAACGAGGAATCGGATCCCGCCGAGGTCGGGCAGATCGTCGCCCACCGCCGCGGTCACAAACACCTGCTCGGCCTCGTCAACGATCTCGGCGAGTCGCAGTCGACGCCGGGAGTCGAGCTCCGCAAACACGTCATCGAGGATGAGGATCGGCTCCTCGTCCTCCGCCCAGTCCCCGGACACGTGGCTGCGCAACAACTTCCATGACCCCAGCCGCAGAGCCAGCGCAAATGACCAGGATTCACCGTGCGAGGCGAAACCCTTCGCGGGCAGCGTGCCAAGGCTGAGTTCGAGCTCGTCTCGATGCGGTCCGACAAGGTTCACGCCGCGATCGATTTCCTCGGAGTGCCACTCGCGCAGCGTTTCGAGCATCGCCTGTTCGGTGGCGGCCACGTCTTGGAGCTCGGTCTCATGGTCGGCGACGCCGTTGCGGTACGTTTCGCCGTCGTCGCCGGATAATTCCTGGGGGCCGGGCAGCGACCACCCACGGCGCTCGTCCAGATTCGCCGCGTAGTCGATGCGGGCGATGCCGCGGCCGCCGGAGACGTCGGTGTAATACTCCTCGACGAACGGGCGCAGGCCCGAGATGATCTCCGCGCGCGCCGCGATAATCTGCGCGCCGTACTTTGCGATCTGGGCGTCCCAGATATCGAGGGAGGCCTCGTCGTAAAACCCGCCCCGGCGTCGTTCTTTACGTAACGTCTTGAGCAACGCGCCACGCTGGCGCAGCGCCTTGTCGTACTCACTCTTGACGGCCGCGAGGCGCGGGCGGAACTGAATCATCAGGTTGTCGAGGAAGCGCCGGCGGGCGGAGGGATCGCCCTTGATGAGCTCGAGATCCTCGGGCGCGAACACCACGGCGCGAACGATCCCCAGGAGGTCGGCTGGCCGCGCGTTTCCGCGATTTATTCGGGCGCGATTGGCCTTGCCGGTGAGGATTTCCACCTCGACCATCGTCGCGGATTCGCCGCGGCGGACCTTTGCCCGCACGACGCCGGCATTCGCACCCTGGCGAACGAGCGCCGTATCGGCGACCACGCGATGGGACGTGAACGTGGCGAGGTAGGCGATGGCTTCGACGAGGTTCGTCTTGCCCTGGCCATTTTCACCCACGAAGGTGACAACGCCCGGCTCGAGCTCGAGCACGACCTCGCGATACGACCGGAAATCGTGTAACGCCAGATCTGTGATGTACAAGGGTCTTGCGCGGGCCTAGTTCGCGCCGAAGGTGCGGATGGGCATGAGGAGGAGGCGGAAATCGTCGTCGACATTTCCTTCCTCATCCTGCGCCGTCACAACCGCGGGCTTCGTCGGATGCGTGAACGAAAGGCGTACGAACTCCGTGTCAATCACCGAGAACCCTTCCTGAAGGAAGACCGGGTTGAACGCCATCTTCAGCTCTTCACCCTCAAGTTCCGCGGGGAGGACCTCGGAGACCTGCGCGTTATCGCCATGCCCTGCCTCGAGCACAACTTCACCCTCGGAAAACGACAGTCGCACCGCGGCGTTCTTCTCGACCACGAGCCGCGAACGCTTGATGCCCTCGAGGATTTCAAGGCGATTCATCACCACGAAGCCGTTGACTTCCGTGGGGAACAACGAGCGGACCTGCGGGTATTCGCCGTCGATCAGCTGGATTGTGTTGCGGCGACCGCCGGCGGAAAAGCCGATCAGCGCGCCCATTCCCTGATCCTGCAGCGCAACCTCGATCGGGCCCGACGAGCCGAGCGCCTTGGCGACGTCGAGGAGGCGCGAGGCACGCACGAGGATTCGCTTCGAAATATCCGACGACGACGGCGTCCAGCCCAGATCGCGGATCGCCAAGCGGTAGCGGTCGGTAGCCATGAGGGAGAGCTTGTCCCCCTCGATCTCGATGCACACCGAGACGAGCATTGGAAGCGTGTCATCATTCGAGGCCGCGATCGTCACCTGAGATACGGCCTTTTCCCATTCGGCGCCGTCGATTTGACCAATGACGGGCGGCATCTCGGGGAGCTCCGAATAGTCTTCGGTGGACATCGTTTTCATCGAGAAGTGCGAGGAGCCGCACTCGATCTCGAGCATTCCGCCCTCGACGTTCAGGTCAATCTGGCGAGCGGGTAGCGAGCGGGAGATTTCCGCGAGGAGCTTGCCGTTGACCAGCACGTCTCCAGGTTCATCGACAGTGCCATCGATTGTGATGTGAGATGAAATATCAGAATCGCGCGAGCCGAGTGAGATGGTCCCGTCTTCTGCTGCCACGATGTGCATGCCTGCGAGGACAGGGATAGCAGGGCGATTGGGAATGGTACGCGATGCCCACGTGACCGCATCGGTAAAGATGTCATGATCGACGCTAATTTTCACCGTCAAACCTACTTTCGTTTAATACTGGCTCTACTTTACGCGAGGACGCACGGTTTTGCCCTCCCGTATAGCATCCGAATGACACGCACCTGGGCGACGAGAGTCGGTGGCCGAAGAGTGTCATTCTAGTTTTTCTTTGTAGTAGTAGTTGTAGCCTTTGTGGATTCTGTGGAGAACCGGATTTCTCCTTGCTATTGTGCGATCTTCACAGTGTGGATAGCTGTTGGTATAACGCTGCGAGCAACCGGGTCATTTTGTGGATGGAACACTTGAGGTCTCTGACTATCCGCAGTTTTTGGTCGTTTCTCCACTGATTTCGTCTGACTGCTCGCTTCGTTTTCCACAGAATCTGTGGAAAACCTGAGCGAACGGAAATACTAGTGATTCTCGGCCAGCTGCGCCTGTTCTTTACCCGCCTGCTTGATACGGGCGATGAGTTCCGTGACCTGATTGAACACTGTCTGCTTTTCGGCCATCAATTTTTCGATCTTACGAAGCGCGTTCAGCACGGTCGTGTGATCTCGCCTGTTAAAGGATTCCGCAATCTTTGGTAAAGAAAGATCGGTCATTTCCCTGCACAGATACATCGCGATGTGACGCGGCTGAGTGAGCGTGCGCGTGCGGGTTGGGGACTTGAGATCTTCCGGCGTCACCCCGAAATACGCCGACGTCTGACTCATAATCAGCGCTGCGGTAACGGTGACCGAGCTTGGGTCAGACATGATGTCCTTGAGAGCCGTTTCAGCGACGTCGATCGTGACGGGAACGTCGAACAGGCCCGCGTAGGCCGTGACGCGGCGAAGGGATCCTTCCATCTCGCGCACGTTGGTCGTGATGCGCGAGGCGATGAATTCGAGGATCTCGCGTGGAACGTCCAACTTCTCCGACGCGGCCTTCTTCTCCAGGATCGCGATACGGGTTTCAAGATTCGGAAGGTCAATATTGGCAACGATTCCCGAGGCGAACCGCGAGATCATGCGGTCCTCGAAGCCGTCGAGTAGGCGGGGAGCCACATCCGAGGTAATGACGATCTGCTTATTAGCGTTCGCCAGGGCGTTGAACGTGTTGAAGAACTCCTCCAGGGTTCCTTCCTTGTTGGACAGGAACTGGATGTCGTCAATGAGGAGGATGTCGACTGACCTGAACAGGTTCTTGAAGTTGTGACCCTGCTGCGTCCTCATCGCGTTAATGAACATATTCGTGAACTCTTCCGAGCTCACGTACAGCACACGACTGCCTGGGAACAGGCTGATGTAGTAGTTGCCGATCGCGTGCAGGAGGTGGGTCTTGCCCATGCCCGAGTCGGAGTACAGGAACAGCGGATTGTAGGTTGACCCTGGTGCCTCGGCGACCGCAAGTGCGGTCGCATGTGCAAAGCGATTTGATTCGCCGATCACGAAGTTTTCGAAGGTGTAGCGCGGATTGAGGTGGGCGTCGGACTGATCCTTGTTCGTCTGAATCCGCGGCAACATCGGGCTCAGGCGCTCTTTGGGAGACGCGGGAAGATCGTAATTCGAATACTCGGCATCCGAACGAGCGGGTTTGGGCGCGCGGAAGTCGGAGTCAGAGGGGAAGTTATCGACGGAGTGTAGAGCGCGGTCCGCCGACGGAACGGGCTGTTCTGAATATGCAACCTCGTCGGTCTGAGGGGAGGAATCTTGCCACGCGTCTTGGCGCAGCGACTGTTCCTGCAACTGCTCTTGCCACTGTTGATCGGGATTCTGCCACGTCTGGACTGCTGGCGGTGCTGGCGTCGTTGATTGTTCGGACAGGGACGAATCAACGGAAATCACGAGGCGAACGTTGCGTCCTAGGATGTCAGAGAGACGATCTTCCATGATTGTTGAGACATGTTCGTTTAACCAGTCTTTAACGAAGTCTGACCCAACGCCGATCATGAAAATATCGTCGGCCGTGGCGAGTGGGTGTGCGAGGCGGACGAAGGCCGTCTGGGAGTCGGAGAGATCTCCCTGTGCACGAAGTAATTCTGTTGCGGCCGTCCACGCATCACGCGCCGGTGAGCTATCCGCCATCGTTCTCCTTAGTTCCTCATTGATCCAATACTGACCCATAGTAGAGAAAAGAATGTGGAAAGTCAGGCGAGTTATCCACAAAGTTGTTCACATGTGTGGATATTACATCTTTGTAATTCGATTCCCGGATCCGCGCGGATTCAGAACAAAGATCCAACCACAGAAGAAACCACAGCTGTGGAGATCGCGAAAAAGTGGAATAGGTCAAACTTTTCCTCAGCTGTGGTTTGATCGAATGCTTGTTATATCTGTCACCGGAGAGGTCTCAATCGTTGACCTTTCGGCGAAAACTCCAGTAAAGTCAACGAGTCATGTGTGACAAGCACACGGCCTCGAAGTTCTCAGCTCGAGGCACTCTCAACGTCAAGATCTAGATTTAGGTGGTCTCAGAATGACTACGAAGCGCACTTTCCAGCCGAACAACCGTCGTCGTTCCAAGGTGCATGGTTTCCGCAAGCGGATGTCCACGCGTGGCGGCCGTGCAATTCTTGCTGCTCGTCGCCGTAAGGGACGCGCCAAGCTTTCTGCATAAATGCTTCCCGCAGCTCACCGAATGCGAGCGGCAGCGGACTTTCGCGCCGCCTCTCGCCACGGACGGCGGGCAGCAAACAGATACTTCGTCATCCACGTCGTGGAAGGCGAACCCGGAGCCGGCCTTTTGGTCGGCTTCACTGTCAGTAAGAAGGTGGGCAACGCCGTCGTGCGAAATCAGGTGCGGCGAAGGCTACGGCACATCATGCGTGACTACCTCGAGATTCCGGCGTCGAAGGTCGTTATCCGAGCGCGTCCCGGTAGCGCAACTGCCTCCTCGCAGGAGCTACGCGAGGCCCTCCACACAGAACTAACCCGGCTAGGAATGGTCCATGCGTAACCCGGTCGCCGCAGTACTCACTGGCGCGATTCGGTGGTACCAAAAGCACATTTCTGCCAACACCCCACGTCGGTGCAGGTATCAACCCACCTGTTCCGCGTACGCCCTGGAGTCGATTCAGGTTCACGGGGTAATTAAAGGTACACTCTTAGGTACATGGCGGCTTCTTCGTTGCAATCCTTGGTCAAAGGGTGGCGTGGACTGGGTGCCCGACAAGGGTAAATGGCCGACGAAGCCACTGGGATACAAAGAACTCATCGCGTTCCGCGACAACGAAACAGATCATCAGGCCACACGTGGCCATGGCGATGATCACGACGCACCATAAGGAGCTTCAGTCGATGGATACCATCCTCTACCCCATCATGTGGGTCATTTCGTACATCATGTACGGAGTGCATGAATTTCTCACCATGATCGGAATGGAGAGCGGTTCGGGCCCAGCGTGGGTGCTGTCGATCGTGGGCCTCACGGTTGTTATCCGTATCCTGATCATTCCGCTGTTCAACAAGCAGACGCGCGCATCTCGCGCCGGTCAGGAACTTCAGCCCGAAATCAAGAAGATCCAGAAGAAGTACAAGGGCCGCACCGATCAGGTCTCGCAGCAGCGCCAGCAGGAAGAAATGATGGCGCTCTACCGCGATCACGGCACCTCGCCATTTGCGGCCTGTATGCCGATGCTGATCCAGATGCCGATCTTCTTCGCGCTGTTCCGCCTGCTGTATGCGGTGCTCCCGCTGTCCAAGGGCACGTACGCGCGCGAATCCATCGGCGCGATTAACCAGGACGTTGCCACGGAGATCGCGCAATCCACCGTGTTCGGCGCCCCGATCTCCTCCTCGATCTCCACGCGAAACGAATTCAGCAATCCGACGGCCGTGCTCGTCGTCGCCGTCGTCCTCATCGCGCTGATGATGATCACGCTGTTCTTCTCGCAAAAGCAGATCATGACGAAGAACCTGCCGGACTCGGCTCGCGACCCGGACAACCCCGCCTACAAGATGCAAAAGTACATGCTCTATGGCATGCCGCTGATCTACGTGTTCTCGGGTGCCGTGTTCCAGGTGGGCGTGCTCGTGTATTGGCTGACCGGAAACATTTGGAACATCGGTCAGCAGACCTGGCTGATCACCAACAACCCGGCTCCCGGTTCGGAGGCCTACCGTGCGCGCGAGCTGCGCATGCGCGAGAAGCGCCGGAAGCAGGGCTTGCCCGAGGTTGAGGAATCCGACGACGACGAGACCCCGCACGTCCAGACTGGCCAGCGCGCACAGCCCCTGGGCAAGAAGCGCTCGAAGAAGGCACGCCAGACGGGTTCGATCCCCGAGAACGCAATTGTTCCCGAGGAAGAGGAACCTGCTGCGGAGGAAGAGGTTCGCGGACCAGACGGCCTGACCGACGCCGAGCGCGCGCAGAAGCGTTACGAGCGCCGAATGGCCGAGCGCCAGCGCGCGAAGAAGAACAAAAAGAAGAAGCGCCGCTAAGACTTAATAACACCAGCACACCAGCATTCAAAGGATTTGTTATGACTGAAGACAACGCCAGCAAGCTTGATCGCGAGGGTGACATTGCAGCTGACTACCTCGAGGAACTCCTCGACATCGCTGACCTCGACGGAGACATCGAGATTGGCGTGGAGGCCGACCGCGCCTCGGTAGCCATCGTTTCCGACGACGGCGGGGATCGTCGCCTCAAGCGTCTTATCGGCCGCAAGGGCGAGGCACTGGATTCGCTCCAGGAGCTCACGCGCCTCGTGGTTCAGCAGGAGACCGGCGACCGTTCGCGCCTCATGCTCGACATCCTCGGCTACCGCGAGAACCATCGCGAGCAGATCGCGGAGATAGCGCGCCGCGCTGTCGAGAAGGTCGAGGAGACCGGCGAGCCGTATTCGATGAAGCCCATGAACCCGTTTGAGCGCAAGGTGGTTCACGACGTCGTCGCTGACGCCGGCCTGTTCTCGGATTCCTCCGGCACGGGTCCTGGCCGTCACGTCGTCATCTATCTTGAAGATGAGTACGACGACTTCGAGGACGCCGACACCGACCTGGACGACGAAGAGTCGGACGCCGAAGATGTGGATGCCGAGGAAACCGAGGATCTGGAGACTGGCGATTCCGCGGAGTCGGCAGACGAGTAAAACGTAAGGAGGGGCCGGCCGAGTGCCGGCCTTTTCTTTATGTATAGGGCTGCCTGGCCTTGTGTGGTGTGAGTCGGCGACGGCCGAAGGATTGGACGTGGCTGGCCTTTGAAGGTCTGGATGTTCTGAAGGCTCTGGAAGGGGTAATTGTGGGAAACTTTGCTCGCGTTGAGGATGCGCCCGAAGGCGGTGCCGAGCATTTCGGCGAGGAATCGTGGTCGAAGCTTCTCGGGTTCGCGCAGATGTTGACTGCTGAAGGCGAGCTTCGCGGTCTTGTGGGGCCACGCGAACTCGAACGGCTGTGGTCGCGGCACATTCTGAATTCGACGCCGGTGGCGGAGTTTGTGCCGGATCGCGGCCGTGTTGCCGACGTCGGCTCTGGAGCTGGCTTTCCAGGAATCGTTTTGGCCATCATTCGGCCAGATCTCACCTTCGATCTCATCGAGACGATGGAGCGGCGGACGGTTTGGCTCGAGGATGTGAAGGCGGAGCTCGGGCTGGAGAATGTGAACGTCATTCGCTCTCGTGCTGAGGACTTGCCGAAGGATTACGGCGTCGACGTGGTGACTGCTCGCGCGGTGGCTGCGCTCAAGAAGCTGATTCCGTGGACGCTCCCCCTCCTCAAGCCGGGTGGGTGCCTCGTAGCGCTCAAGGGTCAGCGCGCCGAGCAGGAGATTGAGGATGCCGACGCGCAGCTGATGAACTTCAAGGCTCAATCGGCGCGGGTCTACGACGTCGATGTGTGGGGTACCGATGAAGGTACGCGGATTCTTGAGGTTGTCAAACTTGGCTAGCTGGCAAGCTACGGCACCTAGCCTCTTAGCAACGCTTTTCCTTATGAAGTTTTGTTTCGAGCAGCGCGAAAAGCTTTCATCCGTGCATCTGGGGGTAAATATAGGAAGTCGGACCACACTGGGTCTGCACCATCTTTCTCGTCCTGCCAACCAATAAACAAATGGGGGTGGGCTTGAGCGACGGTTTGTATATCGTCGAATACGACTCGAAGGTGGCGCTGTAGGAGATCGCGCGCTTGACCACGATTTCCTGCTTTAATCTCCTCAAATATTTCAACGTGTTGAAGATAAAACTTCCTCGGGTGGCTCACCTCTTTCATGCCCAGCATGCGAGCCCGGTCCAAGTGAGCTTTAGCGTTGGAGACGAAAGCCCAGCTTCTTCCATGCCCGGCTGAGGCCATCAGAAGGCGATGGAATTCTTCGTCGTATTTGAAGAAGATATCGGGATCTTGTTCCGCAATACGCTCTTGATCGTGCAGGTTGTCTTCAATACGCTCAATATCGACTTCAGAAAGAGGTAGATCAAGGGTGTCGAGCGACGAGAGCTCGAGCGCTTCCCGCAAGAATTGTGAGTTTTTTACAAGTCGGACATCGACGGGCGTAACGAATGTGCCGACGCGCGGAAAGACTTCCACGAGTTCCTCTTCAGCCAAAATGAGAAGGGCCTCGCGAATGGGGGTTCTCGAGACCCCCAGAGTGGTTGCGAGTTCGTTTTCCGAAATTGACGTTCCTGGTGGTAATTCGAGCGAGACGATCCTCGACCGCAGTTCACTGATCACCTGAAATCGCGTGTTTCGCTTCATGATTTTCCCTTCTTACAATCCGAGCATATTGCCAAAGGTGTCCTTTTTCGCCGTCATCGTTGGCTGACTTTTGCGGGCAGTATTGACATGATAATTGAAGTGTGATTCCATAATACTCATGTATACAAGGTTGTGTACAAGACAAAACCCGATCGCAGACAACAAGGGCGTTAACGCGATGAGCCGACTACATCGGAACATCCGATCCCCACAACTCTGGAGGAGAAAAATGAAGCGACTGATGGCGATTGTTGCAGCCGGAACTCTTGCACTGAGCGTTACTGCTTGTGGCGAAGATTCCGGTTCCAACGGCGGCGACACCGGCGATGGTTCGGTTAAGACTTTCCGCATTGGATCAAACTGGGCCGCGACCCACCCGATGGCTGAGGCTATTGACGAAGTCTTTGTGCCGGAAATCGAAGAGAAGTCAGGTGGAACGCTGACGGCTGAGGTCTTTCACTCCGGCACGCTCGGCAACGAGGCCGATCTATGGGATGGAGTCCGCAATGGCACCATTGAAATGGTCCTCGTTGGTACCCCAATGAATCAAGAATATCCACAGATGCTCATTTCGGATTGGCCTTTCCTCTATGTGGATCTTGAGCATGCCAAGAACGTGTGGACAGGTGAAATTGGCGATGAGCAAAGTGCGGCCTTTACAGAAGCATTCCCAACCACAGAGGTTCTTGGCTGGGGTCCGAACTCTGCACGGACGTTCTCATCAAATAAGCAACTGACGTCAGTTGATGATTTTCAGGGACAGAAGTTCCGTATGCCCTCAAATCCAATTCACCTAGGTATTGCTGAGCACCTCGGCGCTTCGGCACAGGTAATCCCGCTGGGTGACCTATTCACGTCCTTGGAGACCGGCGTCGTTGATGGTCAGGATAACGGGATGGTAACCATTATTTCTGAAGGGTTTCACGAGGTTCAGGATTACGTATACGAGACAAACCACATCATCGCAACCCTCGAACTCATCATGAATGAGCCCTTCATGTCGAGTTTGACCGAGGAAGAGCAACAGATCGTCCGCGACGCGGCTAAGGAAGCGACTCTTGTGGCTTGGGATAACTACATCGCTTCGGTTGACGAGGACCGAGCATTTCTTGAAGAGAACGGTGTGACCGTTACGCAACTCACCCCTGAGGATCGCGAGATCATCATCGAAAAGATCCAGCCCCTCATCGACGAGCTCCACGCAGAGCACGACTGGTCAGAAGAACTGACTGAGCAGATCAAGAACGCAAATTAAGCACACGGTGGCGGCGGGAAGATCATCCTGCCGCCACAGTGTTCTTGAAAGGCATCACTCATGAAAACTTCACTCGACAGGTTTTTCAGAGGCATTGAGTACCTCATGGCGATATTCCTCGCGATCATGATTATCTTCATGTTCGTCAATATAGTTATGCGGTTCGTGGCTAGCTCAGGATTTGTCGCATCTGAGGAAATCGCTCGACTAGCATTTATCTTCCTCGTGTATCTCGGCACCATTGGCGCCTACCGAGATAACCAACATCTTGGCGTCAATATGATTTTTAGCCGTCTCGGTCCTACCGCGGGACGTATCGTTTATGTCATCACTCAGCTCATCGTCATTTGGGTGATGTTTCTCCTCGCATGGGGCTCGATCCGACTAGCGGGTCAGACCTTTAACGATTCCTGGGTAGCCACGGGATTTCCCCGGTGGATCGTTTCCGGCGTTGGCGCCGTGACTGGTATTTCCATCATCATTTTTGCTCTGTCCAATATTTTTGATGCGCTCGTCAAAAAGATTCCCTTGGAGGATCTTATGGCTGGCGAGGAAGTGGACGATATCGATCCCGAGGATCTGATGAGCGACGAAGAACTCGAACAGACCGTGGCTGAACTATCGGGAGGCAAGCTCCGCGTCGACCGCACTGATGAAGATGACGACTACGGCAAGAAGTCGGCAGGTGAGGAAGAATAATGAAGATCCTAGGTGCACTAACCGGATATCTCGTCGCCGCGATCGCAGTCGGCGTACCCATCGCATTCGCATTGCTCTTCGCAGGCGGTGCAACCTCGTACCTCATAGGTGGCACTTCCACTGATCCGTCAATTATCGCTACTCAACTCCTGCGTGGAACCGACTCGGTATCCATGATGGCGCTTCCGTTTTTTATCTTGACGGGAGAGATCATGAATCGCGGGGGGCTTACCAAGCGCCTCATCGCCATGTTCAACGTCACTGTCGGTCGCGTTCGCGGAGGTCTCGGTTACGTGACGATTCTTGCTACGCTACTCTTTGGCGCACTGGTCGGATCGGCTGTGGCCTCCACTGCGGCTCTGGGCGCGATTCTTATTCCCATGATGGTATCCGCAGGTTACGACCGTGATAAGTCAGCCGGTCTCGTAGCTGGTACAAACCTCGTAGTTCCCATCATGCCTCCTTCAATCCCGATCATCGTGTACGGTGCGACGGCTGGTGTTTCTATCAGTCAGCTTTTCATGGGAAGTATCATCCCAGCTTTCTACCTTACGGTCCTCATGTGCCTTACGTGGTTCTTTGTGTCCCGTAAGGACGCTGTAAAGACGGATGTCCCGTTCCCAGGAATGAAGAAATTCGCGGGAATGGTTGGTTCGGGAGTCTGGGCCATTCTTCTGCCGGTGATAATTCTGGTAGGCCTGCGCTCGGGCGTTTTTACCGCAACCGAAGCAGGTGTCGTGGCAGTTGTTTACGCTCTGTTTATCGCTATCTTCGTATACCGCGAAATGAAGATACCTCAGATGATTGAAGCGTTCGTCGCGTCGGCGAAGATGTCCGCTGTCGTTATGTTCCTCGCAGCAACTGCTCAAGTCGCGGGCTACTACATGACAATCTCTGGTCTACCTCGTGTGGTTACTAACCTCATGGGACCCCTTGTGGACAACCCGACGTTGCTTGTCCTCGTTCTTATGGTGTTCGTTTTCCTCCTCGGCCTGTTCCTTGACGTCATCCCAACCATTCTTATCCTGACCCCGCTCATGGTGCCTGTGCTCCAGGAAGCCGGAGTGGATCTCGTGTGGTTCGGAATCGTCTTTACCCTTGCCAATGTGCTGGGACTGATCACGCCACCCGTCGGTCCGTCACTGAACGTGGCTAGTGCGGTGGGCAAGGTAAAGATCGAAAAGGTATCGATAACCGTCTTGCCATACCTGCTATCGCAGATTGTGCTCGTGCTGATTTTCATCTTCGTGCCGCAGGTTATTACCGTGCCACTGGGCTGGTTGACCTAAGGCGTCGGTGGGACGTCAAGTTCTGGCTTCCCACCCCACCTTGGTCGTGGTCTACCACTTGGAAAGGTTTATACAATGAAAGCAGTAGTCGCCCATGGGGCGAACGATCTCCGGGTTGACGAGATTTCAATTCCGGAACCCGCGACAGGTGAAGTCCTCATCGCCATGGAATGGGGCGGAATATGTGGTTCCGACATCTCATACTGGAAGAATGGCGCATCCGGCACGGCGATCCTACGCGAGCCATTGATTCTTGGTCACGAAGTTGCTGGTCGCGTCGCTAAGCTCGGCGCTGATGTGACTGGCGTCGAGGAAGGCGTAGCCGTCACCATTCATCCCGCGACACTCGTGGGAAATCATACGATGCCAGGGTCCACGGCTGGTCGGACAAACCTGTGGCCAGAAGTTCGGTACTTTGGATCCGGCGCGTTTCTTCCACATGAACAGGGCGGATTCTCGGAGTTTCGCACGGCGCGAGTGGATCAGCTCCGGCTTCTCCCTGACAATCTCACGACGAAGGAAGGCGCTGTTGCCGAGCCACTCGGCGTTGCACTCCACGCGGTTAATCGTGCTGGCGATGTTGCAGGGCGAACCGTGCTGGTCAATGGCGCTGGTCCGATTGGCGCATTGACAGTCGCGGCTCTGAAGTTCCGCGGTGCAGGACAAATCTTTGTGTCAGATTTGTCCGAGGGCGCACTCAGGGTTGCTAAAGAGCTGGGCGCGGACGAACTCGTCAACTTGTCGGCGGGCGAAGGACTCCCCCAAGACGTCGAGATTGCGTTTGAGGCGTCGGGCGCCTCCGCGGCTATCGGCAGCGTTCTTGCTGCTACGCAACGTGGCGGAACGGTGGTTCAGGTCGGGAATCTTCCTGGTAGTGAGATCACAGCGCTTCTCGGCAACATAGTGACCCGTGAAATCAACTACCTAGGCTCCTATCGTTTTGACGACGAGATCACCGACGCCGTGCACATGATGGCCGAAGGATTCGACATCTCCCCTGTGATGACACATGAGTTTTCTATCGACGATGCGCTCGAGGCTTTCGAGACGGCTGCCGACCGGTCGACAGGCTCCTCCAAGGTCATGCTGAAGCTCAGCTGACGCATGACTCTCGTGGGCCTGTAGCAAATCTTGCGGGCCCCATGGCATCAAAGCTAAAGCAGAGT
>CAYOEJ010000035.1:1350-16790 GCA_964403015.1 uncultured Arcanobacterium sp. | reverse complement strand
GTGAAAACGCGCGTCCACAGCGGTTCTTGACGACTCACGATTCCTCGATCTTCGAAATGGCGGCTACCACCGCAAACTGACTAATAGTCCGAGAATAGCGGAGCGAGCGGCTAGCTGAATCGACGATGCAGGGGAGTGAGATTTACTGAAGCGCCGGATTGTATTTCAGCGAGTTAACTTTGCACGAGCACTCAGTGGCGATGTTGATGTTGCGCGCAATCTTCGCCTCTGCCCGGAGCTCCAGGAGGCGCGGAACAACGCGGTCGCGAAGAGTCCACGGATCGATCGTATTCACATAGATCTTCGTGCCACCCTCAAATCCGGCCAGTGTAGAAACGCGCCACTTGATGAGCACCTTCCACGGCATATTGACGTCGGCATCAATGGGCTTGCAGTGCCACTCTTCGTTGGTGGGAATGTTGGGGCCGGTAGCTGCGTGCATCGCGTGGACGAGATCCGAGACCGCGCGTCTTTCCTCATCCGTATGCTCCCACGGCTGACAGTTCGCAGAACGCGACCAGACTTCGAGAGTGGGGTAGCGGTGGCCGAAACCTGCGATGGCAACCGCATGCTTGTTCTCCGCAATGACGAGGTTGTGGTAACCCGCGTAATCCACGGCCGCCTCGTTGTAGAGGTTGGGATTTTGCCGCACCTTTTCAACTTCGAGTCGGCCGTTAACTGAGCGCTGATCAATTGCCACGAGTTGCTTGTGAAGGTGATCGAAGGAGGCACCGGCTGGCTTCAGCCAGTTCTGAAACACCTGGACGTACTTAACGTAGCGATTCTGGTTGTAGAGATCTTGCATGGTCTCAACGGTCAGACGCGTGTACCACTCGTGCTCCTGTGGGGTGAGCGTCCCAGATGACGCGAGCTGGTTGTCATTCTCAGCTCCGTCAACGAAGTGGCGACGAGCGATGATCAGATCGTGTCCGCCGCCAAACAGTGAGTATGCGGCTTCGTTCTTCTCCGAGTCGGGCATGCGCTCGAACTCACTGTCGGTCATCGTGGCACGGAACTTGTTCCGGAGAACGCCCATGACGTGGGATCGTCCGGCCGGATCGGCCATGTATGCTTCCATGCGCCCGATTGCTTCTTGAGGTAGCTGGTAGCCGTAGTTCTTTGCCCAGTAATCGAAGGACAAAATCTCAAACAGGTTGGGTACGCGACGGAACTCCCATTCGCGGGTCAGCATATCGACGTCGGTACTACGGTAAATCCGTGCGTCGTCATTCTTCCGAACCAAACGCGCCTTTTCCGGCGGAGTTTCAAGAACTCGCTGCGTGCAGAAGGTGCAGTGGTGACCAAGCTGATTGGGATCGATATCTGCCGGGTCGGGATTCTTCACCTCGAGGGGCCTGTTCGCGCGGCCCGGAACTGTCCATACTTCTGTTCCCGAAAAAGGATTGAGCTGTTTAATGGTTCCGTCGGCCATCTTCGTCAATGGCTCTGGAAATGTAGAAGGGTTAAACATGGTTCCAGCCTATAGTGCGGCGCCGTCAAACTGGGGAGCTTCGGACAAGATATCGGGGTACCTGCACCCAGCAAGCACCCCGATAGCCTCGTGAAATAGGGATTTTACGCAGATGTGATCAGCAGATTTCGCGCACTAAGAATCCCGGCGTGAACCGTTGATCAAACGCATAATTGGCCGCGTTCTGCCCCTCAGTAGACCGTCTTCTCGTCAGATGTGTTGAGGCCAAGACCGCTCAGACGCGAATGCGCTTCAGGCAGATGCTCGGCTCGAACTTGGACCTCGTATGCATTCGAACGAAGACCCTTAATGGACGTGAAGTCGCGGCGGCCACGCGTAGCGGCATGTGCCACGAGTCCAAAGATGGCGCCGAAGACTGCGCCGAAGAGAATGGGCCAACCGAAGGTCACGAGAAGCCCGGCGCCCGGTGCGATGATCCAGAACATGAGTCCGATGAAGAATCCGAACCACACGCCGCTCAGCGCGCCAGCACCCGCGGCGGTTGCATTTGTTTTGCGACCTCGAATGTCCTCGATTGTTTCGAGGTCGGTGCCGATGATGCGCAGGTTCTCAACCGGAAATCCGTCGTCGGAAAGGGCGTCAACGATACGCTCGGCCTGCTGGTAGGTGCCTACTTCGCGAAGGAGTCGGTAGTCAGTCAAACAATCATCTTCTTTCTCAAAAGTATTGGTGCGGAATTTAATACATTCTTAAACTATTTTACGAACCTGAAAGGAACCTGAATTTTGTGGTGTGGCAAGTGTGAGTTTGCCGATTGAGTGTTGCTCACTGTGTCTGATAAACCATTCATTGTGTCTAAGTCTCCCGCGCGCCTGCCCCGCGAAATATGGGTACTCGTTGCCGCAGCGGTTTGTATCGCGCTCGGCTATGGCATAGTTGCGCCCGTTCTACCGCAGTTTGCAAAGACCTTCGACGTGACGACGACGGCGGCCACCATCGTCGTCTCTGCGTTCGCCTTCATGAGGCTCACGTTTGCTCCAGTCTCGGGTCGCCTCTCCCAACGGTTTGGCGAACGCAATATGTACATGACGGGCATCGTGATCGTTGCGCTGTCATCACTGCTGAGCGCGCTTTCCCAAGAGTATTGGCAACTCCTCGTCTTCAGAGCCATCGGCGGTGTGGGTTCGGTGACCTTCACCGTTGCAGCCATGTCGCTCATCATCCAGCTTGCGCCGCCGCACGCTCGCGGGCGAGCATCGGCTGCCTATGGCGCGGGTTTCTTGATCGGCAACATTGCCGGTCCCGCTGTTGGCGCACTGCTTGCCCCATTCGGCTACCGCTGGCCGTTCGTCATTTATGCGGGGATGCTCGTGATTGCCACCTTGATCGTTGGAAAGATGATCCCGGCGGTCCCGCATCAGACCTATCGCATCAGCGATTTGTGGCACAGGGAAGAAGCGCGTGAACGACGACGTCGGGCTGGTGAGCTTGGACTTGCCGACGAAGCGCGGCGAGGGGGATCGGCGTCGGCCCATCCGGAGCGACACTCAAAGCATACGGAATCAGCCGCTGCGCACGACGAACCAAGCTTGGCGCAGGCCGAACCAAACTCGGAGCAGGCCGAGCAGGCCCGTAAGCGGAAGGATCCCAAGTCAGGCAAGCCATTAACTGTGCGCGAGGCGTTTGAAGACCCACGATTCAGAATCGTGCTTGTGACGGCGTTTGCGCAGGGCTGGACGAACATGGGCGTGCGAGTCGCGGTGGTGCCGCTGCTCGCCGGATCGATTGTTGCCGGGCCCGAGTGGCTGCCGGGAGGCGCGCTCGCTGTCTTCGCGGTGGGCAACGGTATTGCGCTAGCGCGAGCGGGGTACTGGAGTGACGTTTACGGCAGGCGACCGATTGTTATTCTCGGTCTGCTGCTGTCAGGTCTATTCACGGTGACGCTCGGGTTTGCTTCGTCGCCAGCCCTTATTCTCGGACTCAGCCTGATGGCTGGCTTCGGGTCTGGATTCGTGCAGCCGTCCCAGCAGGGAACGGTCGCAGACATTGTTGGCACGCGCCAGGGCGGCCGAGTCGTTTCGTTCTTCCAGCAGTCCGGTGATCTCGGACAGATCATGGGCCCGATCGTTGCCGGTCTGCTCATCGATTTCTACGGCTATGGAGCGGCGTTCGCAGTCTCAGGCGCAATCTTGATCATCGCGGCGCTCATGTGGATCATTTTCGTCAAGCCGTATCAGGCGCCGGCTGAGCCAGAGAACTGACGGTGAGCCCGCGAGCAGAGGGCCGAACGCGAGAACTGACGGCGACTTAGGAACTGAGGTTGAGCTGGCGAGCAGAGCCGACACCGTTTTTATCCAACAGCGAATTTGCCTCCATTCTAGGAAAAAGATCCAGCGCATGAGAGATAATTAAGTGAACTTCCTGAAAGGAGTCATGAATGTCTAAGTACTCAGGTGTTTTCGACGATCAGGGCAAGAAGCCTTACGTCATCGACATGGAAAAGGAAACGGTCGACAACGATACTTTCCGCACGACGATGTGGACCGGCGAGAAGCTTCAGATGACCGTGATGGCGATTCCGGTTGGCGGGGAGATTGGGCTCGAGGTGCACGAGGGCATCGACCAGTTCTTGCGTATCGAAGCCGGTAGCGGCCTGTGCCAGATGGGTCCGAGCGAGGATAACCTCGACTTCGAGGCAAAGGTGGGCGACGACGACGCGATCTTCGTCCCCGCGGGCATGTGGCACAACGTGACCAATACGGGTGACGAGGCGCTCAAGCTCTACACGATTTACGCCGGCCCAGATCACAAGCCAGGAACGGTTCATGAGACCGCCGAGGATGCCGAGAAGGATCCTGAAGAGGACTAAGAAGCTCCGTCGGCACCGGTAGCTCAACAGCAGCCAGGTGAACGTGACTAAACGAAGACCGCGTATTTGAGATACGCGGTCTTCGTCTGTCTTATGCTTGTTGAGTTTGAATCTTCCGGCCTAGTTCAGATGGTTCGGGCGAGGTCTGCAGCTCCGATGATTCCGGCGTCGTTACCGAGCTGCGCCAGCAGGATGGGCGGCAGAGGCCGGTACGTGCGTGCGGTGAGGCGCAGCTCAAATGCGGTGCGTGCGGGGTTGAGCAGGATGCTGCCAGCCTCAGAGACACCGCCGGCGAGGACGAAGACCTCAGGGTCCATGACGGCTGCGAGGTCTGCCATGCCTTGGCCCAGCCACTTGCCGATCTCGTTGAAGCACTCAATCGCCCCGGGATCGCCATCTTGAGCGGCCTGGGTGACCATGAGACCGTTGATCGCCTTGTAGTTACCGCCGGCCAGTTCGAGCAGCCGCGGGCTTATAGCCGGTGACTTCTTCGCACGTTCTTTCGCGAGTCGCACGAGGGCATTGCCTGACGAATACATTTCCCAGCAGCCGTTTTCACCGCATCCGCACAGGTGGCCGTCGGGCACCATGTTGATGTGCCCGATCTCGCCAGCAAAGCCGAATGACCCACGAAGCAAATGCCCGTCGTCCACGATGCCACCACCGATGCCGGTTCCCACGGTCACCACGGCAACCGATGTACGCCCACGTGCTGCGCCGTACTTAAACTCGCCCCAAGCGGCAGCGTTGGCGTCATTTTCAAGAACGACAGGCAGGCCGGTAGCAGTCGAGAGTTTCATCGCGAGCGGCTCGTTTCGCCACTTGATGTTTGGCGCGAAAATAATGGTTGAACGCGAATTGTCGATGAACCCCGGTGCGCCCACGCCGATCGCCGAGATGTCGTGAGCGAGGCGGAGCTCCTCGATCGCTTCCGTGATGGAGTTCAGGACCGAGGCGGCGTCATCTGCCGGCGTCGGCTTGCGAACCATCGCCAGGATTTCACCCTTGTCATCAACCACACCGGCGGCAATCTTGGTGCCGCCCACATCAACGCCGATAGTCAGACTCATGGCACTACCTTACTACGCTGTCTCGATCCCGAGGGCCTCCACGAGGTACTCCAGAGCGCCAATCGACAGCGACTGCAGACCCTTGATGTACTTGGTCTCAGCGGCATCGTGAGCCTTGCGAAGCATCTGGGGAGCCCACGCACCTACGTGATCAGTGTAGAAGCGCCACACCACGGCAATGTACCGCTCGGCGTCGTTCTTCGCGTCGTTCTCGGTGGCGGTGAGCGAACGAATGATGACCTGCGCGATGAAATCGAATTCGAGGCCAATGTGGTCGTCGGGTTCGCGGTGGAGATTGGGAGCTTCAAAGCCGAGCTGACGGTACTCTTCGCGTACCTGCAGCGTCTCCTCGTCGAAGACGAGACCATCGCGATTGCGGTGGACCGACTCGTAGGGCGCGACCTTTGCGGTTGCCGTGCGGCCGTAGAGTAGGTCGAGATCGCGGGCGATGGTCTTGACGTCCTCCTGTGCCGCGAAGGACTCCTGCCATTCGCTGAGGCCGACGGCAGTGTCTCCGGTTACCGGTAAGGGCCAGTCCGCATACATCTGCTCTAGCTGCGAGAGCGTGTCTTTGCTCGGTGGCGCCAGATGGAGGCGGCCAAGGGCGAGGAACGCTGCCGCGAGAGCGTCGAGCTGATCTTCGTTCACGATGTGCTTCTTTCGTTGCTGTTATGGGTTGTTGCTCCCGTGGGTATCCGCCTTTGGATACGTGCGGGAGCGGGAGGTTCTAGTCGGCTAACTTCTCATCCAAGAAGCTGAACATGAGGGCATTGACGAGAGCCGTCTGTTTGATGTCAGCCGCTCCTGCGTGGCCACCTTCGGTGTTCTCGTAGTAGTGCGTCTCAAGGCCCTTGTCGGCCAAGAGCGAGTGGAACTTGCGTGCGTGACCAGGGTGGACGCGGTCGTCCCGGGTGGACGTGGTGATGAGGATCGGCGGATGCGGGCCATCGCCCACGTTGTGATAGGCCGAGTACTGCTCCATGTAGGACCAATCGTCCGTGTCAGGATCGCCGTACTCTCCGACCCACGACGCCCCAGCGAGCAGGTGCGAGTAGCGCTTCATGTCGAGTAGCGGTACACGGCAAATGATCGCGCCGAAATGCTCAGGGTAGGTGGTGTACATGTTGCCCATGAGGAGACCGCCGTTGGAGCCACCCGTTGCCGCGAGCTGCTCGACAGTCGTAATACCGGAGGCCACGAGATCCGCCGCAACCGCCGCATGATCCTCGTAGGCCTTGTTGCGGTTTTCCTTGAGCGCGGCTTGGTGCCACGCAGGTCCAAACTCGCCACCACCACGAATGTTTGACAGGGCATAGACGTAGCCTTGCTCGAGCCACACCTTGCCGTAGGTGGAAATATAGGAGGGCAAGCGCGGCACCTCGAAACCGCCGTATCCGTCGAGGAGGGTTCGCGTGGGCGTCTTGCCTTCCAGCGCTTCCTTTGGGCCGACGACGAAATACGGCACCTTCGTTCCGTCCTTCGAGGTTGCCCAACGCTGCGCCACTTCGAGCCCTTCGGAAGAGAAACGCTCGGGAGCCTGGCGCAGCTCGGTGATGTCCAGACCATCACCGGATACGGATCCGTGTAGAAGGGTCGTCGGCGTGAGGAAACCGGAGGTCACTACCCAAACGTCGTCGGAAACTTCGCTCTCCACAGCAGAAATATCGACGATATTGAAGTCTGAAACCTGTGGATCAAGCTCCGTGACTGTCCACGGCGTTGCCGAATCGGCGTCGTCGGATTCCTTCGCGAAGAACACGCGAGTTTCGACGTTATCGAGGGTGGTAAACACGATGCCCGTGTGGACTTCGGTCATTCCCAGTAACGACGACGACGGTGTGGGCTCGTAGACCACGTGGACTTGGTCCGCGGTCGGGCCGCTAAGCGCGTGCTCGTAACGAACCGCGAGTAGTGAGCCCGCCGTGAAGGTGGTACTTCCGAGTTCCCAGTCGTGGCGGAGTTCAAGAATCGCCCAATCGCGCACGGAGCCAACATTGGCTGAGCGAGGGAGCAGAATCTCGGTAAGTTCGAGTGTTTCGCGGTCCACAGCCCACATAGCAGTGGTGCGGAAATCGGTGCCGCGGTAGGCGATGAGCTTCTCGAAGCCCTTGGTGTGGTCGTAGTAGGCGCCGGCCGCGACGTCCTTGTACTCGCCCTCGATAATGACCGGGGCATCGGCGATGTCCGTGCCGCGCTTCCACAGGCGAGCTGTCATGGGATAGCCCGATTCGGTCATCGTCCCCTCGCCGAAGTCGGCGCCGATGATGACGGTATCGGCGTCAACCCAACTCATCGAACCTTTCGAATTGGGCTTGACGAAGCCGGCGTCGTCCTCAGAAACAAACTCTTTGGAAGCAAGGTCGAACTCGCGAACAACGTTTGTGTCAGAGCCTCCGGGGTGAAGCGAGACAAGCGCGCGTTCGTAGTCCGGGTAGCGGACCGAAGCGCCGCCGAACACCCAGGATTCGCCCTCGGCCTCACCAAGTGCACCGATGTCGAGCAGAATCTCCCACTCGGGCTCAGAGTCCGCGTCGCGGTACTGCGTGTAGTCGTCCCACTTGGCGCGGCGCCAAAGACCGCGCGGATAGTCGCCGTCGGTGTGGAAGTTGTAAACGTAATCCCCACGCTTGGCTGCGAGGACCAGCTGATCCTTGGCCGCAAGGATGTCGTAGAGGTCTGCGCGGCGAGACTCGAAATCCGCACCCCCGAATGTTGTCAGAGTCTTTTCGGACTGCTCGTTGGCCCATTCGAGATTGGCGTCATTGAGATCTTCAAGGTGCAGGTAAGGATCAGTCATGTATTCATTGTAGAGAGATGTCGGTGCGAGTATCGAACCCGCACCGACATCGGGGGAAATTGGAGTGCTCTCGACGGTCGTGGCTGTGGCTGCGAGCTCGCGTAAAAAGAACCGTGGGACACCGCCATCTATCGGTGTCCCACGGAGAATTGTGCCGAGTAGGGGTATTAGATTCCGATTCGTGTCATGGAGTCGTAGTGCAGGGAGCGGCCCATCATTTCGCTGGCGAAGGCCAGGAGGAAGGCGCCGATGACGATCCATGCTAGGGGTGCGGGGTTCTCACGTACGGCGATGCCGGCGGTGCGGTAGATGAACACGGCCAAGATCACAGCTGCCAGGCCGAGCAGGATCAGGCGGACCACGAAGAAGCCACCCATGAATGCTTCAGCCGACTGCTGGGCTGTCGCGGTGCCTGTGGCCAGGTCAAGGATGTGGATGATGTAGGTGATCAAGATCAACACACCTATGATCGCGGCGGTGATCGCTAGGCCACGGACCATGGTGGTGGTCAGGCGCCATTCTTCTTCAGTAGAAGGTTCGTTGATCTCGGTGGCAGTCTCACGCACACGCAACTTGGTAGCCAACGAGCTCGATCCACCCGCGGCGGTCTCGGTGCGCTCAGGGACCTCGACGGGTGCGGAGGTCTTTGAGCGTGCCCGGTTATGGCGGATCATGGTGGTGGCCATCTGGCCAGCGGCCACGGCTAGTGCGCCGAGCATGATGGCGGTAGCGAAGAAGTGGAACATGACTACCCACGTGTTCCATGCCGGAACGGTGGTCAACGACATGTAGATCATGGACATGCAGATGATCAGGCCGATACCGAACACGGCAGCGATTAGTCCCATGATCTGACGGATCGTGGTCGAACCGATCCGGAACCATTGCATCAAGACGAATAAGAAACCGGCCCCGGCAAACAATATGCCGAACACGATCTCACGCGAGAGCCAGGACGTGCCTACGTTACGGAAGACGTTGAGGACGTTCATCACGTCGTTCATGTGGAACATCGAGGCGATCAGGCCAAGAATCAAGGCCGGACCAATCACATACAAAATCGGGACAGTCAGCCGGTCCACGGTACGCCTGTCGGTCTTGGCTGACAGCCATAGTTGGAGCACGCCAAGAATAATAAACGCGCCCACACACATCTGAGCGGTCACCGTAAAAATGATCATGGGAAGCTCATGAAGATTCATGATCAGATCTCCTTCGGATTAGCAATCGCACCAGTGCCTTCGCTCCAGTGCTGAGCGTTGTGGTGTGCGGTGAGAACGAGTCGCGGCTTCGTAATGGACGGATCTGGAAGTGGTGCAATACCCGCTTCAGTTCCGTACTTCTCGCGGAGCTCTTCGATGGGTCCCCAGTCGAGGGCACGCAGCGGACACGCGTCAACACAGGCCGGATCCTGGCCGGTCTCGCGGTAGTCGTAGCACAGGTCGCACTTGGACATGTGGCCAGTCTCAGCGTTGAACTGCGGAGCCGAGTACGGGCAGGCCCACTCGCAATAGCGGCAACCCACACACTTGTCGTCGTTCACATAGACCGTGCCGTCTTCACGTTGGCTCATGGCCGTGGTGGGGCAGACCTGCATACACACCGGGTTCTCACAGTGGTTGCAAGAAATCGACGTGTAGTAGGAGAACACGTTCGGCTCGAACGTATTGCCAGACTTTTGCCACGAACCACCCGTGTACTCGACAACGCGACGCCAGTTAATGCCAACTGGAAGATCGTGCTTGTCCTTACAGGCAATCTGGCAGGCCTTACAGCCGTTGCAGCCGTCCTGGTTAAAGTAGAAGCCGTAATTTGCACCGGCAACTGTTGCATTCTCAGTCATGTGAGTACTCCTTAGGCTTTCTCAACCTGGACGAGGGCGGTGTGCTGAGCGTTGCCCTTCGCCAGTGGTGTGGGGTGCTGAGACGTAAGCATATTGACCGCTCCACCTTCGTCTATGCCATCGCTATTGATCTCCAACCACGCACCCTGTGGGACCGAAATGACTCCCGGTGCGATACGTGGTGTGACAAATGCTTGCGACTTGATCTTTCCACGACCGTTAAAGATCGTGATCGAGTCATTGTTCTCGATGCCGCGATCTGCTGCGTCGAGAGTGTTAATCCAGACCTTCTGTGGATGTGCCTCACGAAGCTTGGTGAGGTTGCCGTAGGTGGAGTGGGTGCGACCCTTATAGTGGTGACCGAAGCACTGGAGTGGGAATTCCGCGTTCTCACGGGCCTCGATGGCCCCTTCCCACGTATCCACGTGAGCCGGGATCGGGGTCACCACGTCGCCTGCGAGACCAGATGGGAACTCCCATTCATCCGCAATATCAGCGAGTAGAGTCGAGTAGATCTCGATCTTGCCCGACGGCGTCTCCAGCGGATTCGCTTCAGGATCCTCGCGGAACTCCTTGAGCGGCACGGTGTACTCGCCGCCTTCGCGGAAGTAGCGGTGGACGCCCTTCTCGCGAAGATCGTCGAACTCAGGGAACCGGTCGTCGGCCTTCTGGCTTTCTTCCATTATGAAGCGAGCCCAGTCCTCGGTGTTCTTCTTTCCGTCGTCGAACTCGTCGCCGACGCCGAGGCGGTGCGCGAGCTGTGAGGTCACCTCGAGAGCGGGGCGCGAGTCATACAGGGGCTCAATAGCCTTCTCGCCCATGATGAGGTACGCCGTTTCGCCAGTGTATTCGGACGGGATGAGGTCCCAACGCTCTGCCGAGGATGTATCTGGAAGGACAATGTCGCAGAGCTTCATGGAAGCCGTCATTTGGTTATCCATGCCGACGATGAACTCGCACTTGCTCTCGTCATCCAGAATCTCGCGGGTTCGGTTAATGTCCGAGTGCTGTGAGGCCAGCATGTTCGAGCCATAGCAGAGCATGAACTTGATGCCGGTAGAGAGCTTGTCGGCTCCACGAATGCCGTCCTTGGTAGCCGTGAGCTCTTCGGGGCGGTCAATTGCGTCAGTCCAGCCGTAGACCGAGATGGAGGTTTCTACAGGGTTGGTGCCATCGGGAAGTGAGACCGACGTGGGCCAGTAGTAGCCTTCACGACCGCCCGTGCCACCGCCAGGAATACCGACGTTGCCGGTGATTGCAGCGAGGATGTGGATAGCGTTCGCCTGATTCTCACCATTCGCGTGACGCTGCGGCCCCCAGCCCTGACAGATGTTTGCCGGCTTTGCTTGGGCGATTTCACGCGCAAGCTTGCGAATGCGGTTGGCAGGGATACCGGTGATGTCTGCTGCCCACTCTGGCGTCTTTTCAATCTTGTCGTAGCCCGTGCCATCGATGTAGGCGCGGTAGGATGCGTTCTCCGGTGCGCCATCGGGCATGTGCTCTTCATCGAAGCCCACACAGTACTTATCGAGGAAGTCCTGATCGTGAAGATCTTCGTTGATCATGACGTGAACGAGGCCGGCAACCAGAGCGGCGTCGGTACCCGGGCGGATGGCGTACCAGTCATCGGCGAGCAGTGACGCCGAATCCGAGTAGCGAGGATCGATTACGATCACCTTGAGACCACGCTTACGAGCCTCTAGGGAGGTGTAGGCAAGGCCGCCGCCTGACATGCGTGTTTCTTGCGGGTTGTTACCCCAGAGCACGAGGAGCTTCGAATTCTCAATCGAGTCCTCGTAGGAGTTTGAGATCTGCTCGTCCGGTGCGCCGTAAACGTAGCGTGAACACTGCGAAATCTGCAGGTAGGAGTAGTTTCCGTAAGTGCCTAGGTACCCACCGAGGAGGTTAAAGAGGCGGTACCATCCCCCGGAATAAGCGAGGTGGGCATTCCATACACCCGTGCCGTACGTCTTGTGAATGGCTTCGGGGCCATAGGTGTCGTAGGTATACTTCAGCTTCTCGGCAATGGTGTCGAGAGCCTCTTCCCAAGAGATCTCTTCAAACTTGCCCTCAGAGCGCTTCGCTCCCTCGACGCGACGCAGTGGTGTCTTAATGCGATCGGGATTGTAGATGCGCTGGCGGAAGTTACGGCCGCGCGGGCATGCGATGATATTGCGGTTCAGCATATCCGAGTCGTCACCGGTGTTATCCGGAAGTACGCGGACGACTTGGCCGTCCTTAACCTGGAACCGGAGAGGGCATCGTGAACCGCAGTTGACGATGCATGCTGACCATACAGTTTTGTCAGCGTCAGGCATTCCGTGGGAATTCTCAGCTGCAGCTGCTGCAGATGGCATACCAAGGTCACGTGTGGTGGCGACGAGTCCTGTCGCACCCGCAGCAACGGCGGACCATTTCAAGAAGGAACGTCGCGAGGGGCCGCTCTGGGCCTGCTCGTTAACTGGAAGTGTCTGTGTCATATCGTTCACCAATTCGTTCGAAGGGCTGCGACATCATGCGTCTCATCTACCATAACCCGCAGATGACATATGTCGCTTAGTCGTAATCCCGAATTTTTGGAAGTTGTCCGAATAAAGAGTGTTTTTGCAGGTCAGAATAGTGAAAGACTTTTGTTGCGAATATAGGACGAGTCAAGAAATGGCAACAAGTTGGGCGTCGCTAATCTTAGCGACGCCCAATCTTTTTATTGAATTTTTAACCGTTCACCATCTTAGCGAAAGGCACAGTCCCTATATTCCGATGCGTTGCATGGAGTCGTAGTGTAGGGAGCGGCCCATGAGTTCGCTAGCCAGGACGAGGAGGAAGGCGATCGTGACGAGAGTGGTGAGTGCTGCCGGGTTCTCGCGGACGGCCTGGCCTGCCATTTTGTAGATGAAGATGGCGAGCACGATGGCTGCGAGTCCTAGGAGGGCGAGGCGGATGATGAAGAAGGTTCCGGTGAATGCCTCAGCGGATGCTTGGGCGGTGGGGTTACCGGTGGCTAGGTTGAGGATGTGGAAGATGTAGGAGATCAAGATGATCACCCCGGTGATCGCGGCCAGGATTGCTAGTCCTTGAACCATGCGACGCACCAGGTTCCATTCGGTATCGGTGGTGGGGGCGTTGATCGCCTGGGTATTACGACGAATACCCAACGTATCCTTGCCCTCATTGCTGTCGGCCACCCGTGCGGGCCTGTCACTCGTCATGGTGGAGGTAGTGGTTGTGGCTGGCGTGGTAGAGCTATCCGCAGCGGTGGCGCCGACGAGGGCGGGTTCGCGTTCACGGACGGAGTCACGCTCATCATCGTGCTCGACGTAAGTGTTGTGCTCGAGCTCGCCGTGCTCGCGTTTGGTGGTGCGCAGGCGGATCATGGCGGTGACGAGTTGTGCTGCTGCTACGGCGAGGGCGCCGAGCATGATGGCGGTACCGAAGAAGTGTAGGACCACGATGGGGGTATCCCAGGCTGGTACCGCGTCTAGGGTCATGTAGATCATCGCCATGGAGATAATTAACGCGATACCGAACAGGGCGGTGATCGCGGCGATGATCTGACGGATCGTGGTCGAACCGATTCGGAACCATTGCATGAGCGCGAACAAGAAACCGAACCCGGCAAACAAGATACCGAAGACGATCTCGCGTGAGAGCCATGAGGAACCCACGTGACGGAAAACGTTGAGCACGTTGGAGACGTCATTCATGTGGAACATGGACGCGATCAAACCCAACACCAGGGTCGCACCGATCACGTACACGATCGGGACCGTTAACCGATCTGCCGTCTTTTGGTCAGTCTTGGCTGATAGCCACAGTTGGACCACGCCAAGGATAAGGAAAGCACCGACTGACATTTGAGCCAGCACGGTAAAGATGATCATGGGGAGTTCGTGAAGATTCATGATCAGATCTCCTTCGGGTTAGCAATCGTGCCAGTACCATCACTCCAGGCCTGAGCATCACGATGCGGATGAATCACCAAATGAGGCTTGGTGATCGAGGGGTCAGGGAGCGGGGCAATACCGTCCTCGGTGCCATACTCGGCACGCAGGTCTTCAATCGGACCCCAATCAAGAGCACGGGAGGGACACGCAGACACACAGGCCGGATCCTGACCAGTTTCACGGTAGTCGTAACACAGGTCGCACTTTGTCATGTTGCCCGTCTCAGCATTGAACTGCGGAGCCGAATACGGACACGCCCACTCACAATACCGACAACCCACACACTTATCGTCATCCACATACAAGGTGCCATCTTCACGCTGGGTCATCGCCGTCGTCGGACACACCTGCATACACACCGGATTCTCACAATGATTACACGCAATCGACGTGTAATAGGAAAAGATGTTCGGCGTATAGGCATTGCCAGACTTCTGCCAGCTTCCGCCCGTGTACTCGACAACGCGGCGCCAATTCACCCCAATCGGCAAATCATGCTTATCCTTACAAGCAATCTGACACGCCTTACACCCATTGCACATTTCTTGGTCGAAGAAAAAGCCGTAGTTGCCACCAGCTTCGACCCCGCTACCGCCAGTGGCGGTTCTGAATTCATTTGCTATCGACATGATTATTACGCCTTCTCAACTTGTACAAGATTCGTGTGTTGGGGATTGCCCTTTGATAGTGGCGATGGATGGATTCGCGTGAGTGTGTTGATGCAACCTCCTGAATCCACCTCGCCTTCGGGCGTATACCAAGCGCCTTGGGGCACGGACAGCACGCCCGGCATAATTCGCTGTGTCACATGAGCGGGAAGCTGGATTCGACCACGATCGTTGAAAACGTGGACGATATCCCCATTTTCAATTCCTCGCGCTTCGGCATCGTGGACACTGATCCACAGCTTCTGAGGATGTGCTTCTACGGTCCAATCAACACTTGCGTATGAAGAGTGGGTGCGGCCCTTGTAGTGGTGGCCGATGCACTGGAGTGGGTATTTTTCATCCGTCTTCGCATCTTCAGCGGACTCCCAAGTCTTGACGTACTCAGGAAGCGGGAGTAAGACATCCCCATCTTCTGGGTTAGGGAACTCCCACTCGTCAGCTAGATCCGCAAGCTGTTGAGAATAGATTTCGATCTTGCCGGATGGTGTTTCTAGCGGATTGGCTTCGGGATCATCACGGTACTCCTTGTTAGCAACGAACGTGCCGTCTGGGTTATTAATCCTGAATACGCCCTTCTCGTTGAATTCCTCTTCGGTCCACAGATCTGGAATCTCTTTACGTGTCTCATCAATGAGGTGCGAACGCCACTCGTCTTGCGTGCGACCCTCAGTGAATTCGTCCTTGATTCCCATCTTCTCTGCGATCAGCGTGCACATGTCGTAGTGAGACTTTGTGTCGTAGAGCGGTTCGATTGCTTTATTTACGATGATCGCGTACGCGGTGTCACCGGCATATTCAGATGCGATGAAGTCATTTT
>CAYOEJ010000035.1:0-1250 GCA_964403015.1 uncultured Arcanobacterium sp. | reverse complement strand
ACGATGATCGCGTACGCGGTGTCACCGGCATATTCAGATGCGATGAAGTCATTTTCTTCTGCATTTGTTGTGCCGGGTAGAACCAGATCTGAATATCTTGCGGAGGCGGTCATGTGGTTGTCGACAGTAACGATGAATTCGCACTTCGTGTCGTCACGCAGTAGCTCCCGCGTGTAGTTCAGATCGGAGTGCTGATTAAGGTTGATATTGCCTGCAACGTTGAACATTATCTTGAAGTTTGATTCAAGTTTCTCGCGACCTTGAACACCGTCGCGTGTTTCAGTCAGCTCTGTTCCATGGTCGATCGCTTCGGTCCACTTGAATGCTGGAATCTTAGTTTCCACGGGATTCTCGGCAGGGAGCCGTGAAAGTGGAAATCGAATCGTACCTTCGCGAGAACCGTTGGAGCCGCCAGGGATTCCAACATTGCCGGTCATAAGTGGAAGAATCATGATCGCGCGGCAGTTGTACTCACCATTTGCTTGGCGCTGCGGACCCCAACCTTGGAAGATTGCACAAGGTTTTGCGGTTCCAATTTCCCTCGCTAGCTGGCGAATCTTTGATGCCGGGATCCCTGTGATTTCTTCAGCCCACTCTGGAGTCTTCTCAATGCCATCTGGGCCCTTGCCTTCGATGTACGAGCGATAAGAAGCGTTCTCCGGTGCGCCTTCAGGGAGCGTCTCTTCGTCGAAGCCTACACAGTACTTATCAAGGAACTCCTGATCGTGGAGATCTTGCTCAACTAAGACGTATGCGATGGCGGCAACAAGGGCTGCGTCAGTTCCAGGCCGGATCGGAACCCACTCATCCGCAGTTGTCAGTGCAGTCTCGGAATATATTGGGTCTATCACGATCGTGCGAACGCGATAGTCCTGTCTGCTCTTGAGAGCATTCCACATGTTGTTTCCGCCGGACATGCGGGTTTCTACGGGGTTATTACCCCACTGGATGATCAGGTTCGAATGTTCTGTGTCGGCAAGTGAATTAGATTCGAATCGGGCGCCGTACATGAAGGGCATCGATCGGGTGATCTGCGATGTCGAATAAGACCCGTACCATCCAACGTACCCGCCCATTAGGCCCAGAAGACGCGACCAAGAATTCAGAGTGATATTTCCACCAGTGACACCAGACGCATACTGGTTGTACACGGACTCTTGCCCGAATTCGTCAACAATCCTCGTGTACTCATCAGCGATCAGCTGGGCAGCTTCATCCCAAGAGATTTCTTCCCACTCGCCATCTCCACG
>CAYOEJ010000034.1:14260-17038 GCA_964403015.1 uncultured Arcanobacterium sp. | reverse complement strand
GCGTGGGATACGCCCACAACGAGCTCACCCGATTCCTTAATCTGCTCGAGTGTTCCCTCAGGGTCGCTCGGGATAGAGCAACTGGCAAGTGTGATGCAGCCGAGCAGAGCAAGGCATGCACGAGCGCGAATGGTGCTCAACGTACTTGAGAAACCTTCGCGTGCTTGGCCCAGAAGAAGCAGTACACGCCGAAGCAGGCGAGGCCAATGGCGACCGCGAGGAGAAGGAAGGTTCCAAGCGGTTGCTCTGCGATGGTGCTCATCGCATCATCGAGACCACCGGCCTGCTCAGGTTCGTGCTTGACGGCAGCGAAGATAAATAGACCGCCCATCACGCCGTACGCAATTCCCTTGGCGATGCAACCGACGCGCGCAACCTTGTCAGCTGCCCCGATCAGATCGCGGGTGAGATCCTCATTGAACTTACGCTTGATCCCCTTGACGAGGTAGTAGACGCCATATCCGAAAATTCCGAGTCCAACGGCTCCCACGAGGAACTGACCGCCTGGCAGGCCAAACAGGCCCTCGGAGACTTCCTGCTCGGTGCTTTCGCCGCCAGAGCTGGAGGTGCCGCGGAGGAATCCGATCGCCGTGATTGCGATGGCGGAGTATGCGATGAAACGGAAGGCCGACGAGATGCGCTTTTGCAGACGCTTCTTATCGTCGAACTCGCGGTGACCCGTGATGGCCTCAAGGAGTTGCCAGACCGCGATGGTGAAGAGGCCAACGACGATGAGCCAAAGGAATATCTCTCCCGCGGGAGCATCCGCTACTTGCGCGAGGGCGCCAGTGTTGGATGCTTCTTCACCGCCGGAGCCCATCGCAATTTGGGCAGCGAGCCAGCCGATGAGAATGTGGACGACTCCGTAGGCAACAAGTCCGAGTTTTACCAACCACCTGTATGCGGCGGACGATTGAACATCGCCAACCTTGTCCTTTACTTCGCCGGTGACTTCGCTTGAGTTGATTCCTCGGGGACTCATGGTTGCTCCTTGGTCTCGCAATGGGGGTCAGATAGTGCTGTCTTCAGATTACTGGAAGCACGCCTCTGATAGCGCAGTCCTATTTTGATTGCAGCACAACCGGCAGCTTGGCCCATCCTCCAACCGGATGCACCTCGCGCTCGCCGGGTCCAGCCAGCTCGATGCTGGAGACCGACCGTATGAGAGCACGTGTCACTACACGAAGCTCCATTGTGGAAAGGTCGCGACCAGGGCAAACATGCGGACCAGAACCGTAAACGAGGTTGTTGGATGCGTGTACTTTTTCATCGAAAGGGGTTCCAAACACCGATTCATCCCTGTTGGCCGATGTCCAATGAATGTGAACGCGCTCGCCCTCGGAGATTTCCTGACCTCCAACAGTGACCGGGCAGGTTGCTTTGCGGCGGTTGGAAACGAAGGGGCTGTCGAGTCGCAGGAGCTCGTCGATGATCGCGTCCGCTTCGGCGTCGTTCCCATCACGCAGCCGATCGAATAGCGCTTGCGACTCTGCGAGGCCTCGCACTATCACTCCGATGCAAAGAGCAATGGACGAGATGTCGCCGCCCGTCCAATTGCGAAGAATCGAGACCACTTCGGCGTCAGTCAGTTGCCGGCCGAGCGAGTCATCCATCATGAGCTCACTTGTCACGTCATTGCTCGGAGCATCAATGCGCGGTCCGATCTGAGAGCGAACGATTCCATCGAACTGCGCCGCAACGGACGCCAACATCTCTCGATTACCGGCACGAGCGGCGTCGTGATTGGCCGTCACCCATTCGAGAATCGGGGCCTCGACGTGCGGATCCCAACCGAGCCACGTGATTGCCGTGCGCGCTGCGAAGACATTCCCGAGATCTGCAATCGCGTCTATTTCGGTGTCGCGAGGGAGAGCTGCGACGACGTCGTCGGCTAATTTCGCGACCACCGGCTCAAGTTCCTTAACTCGCTCAGTTGTCAGGTACTTGTCGATGAGCGTACGGAACTTCGAATGTTCAGTCCCGTCTAATCCGTTGGGAATCTGAAGATGGTTTCCTACCGCAGATGAGAACGTCTCCGGGTCGTTGGCGACTGCCAAGGCTTCTTCGTGGCCAAGAATTACCCACTCACCAGACTCGTTGTGGACGACGGCGGAAGTGCGCCGTGCCTTGTCGGTCGCTTCGCGTGGATCTAGACCGGAAAAGTGAATCGTTCGCGTGCTCACGAAATATCTCCAATATGTAAGGTTTGCTGTCGGTTCCATCGTAGCGTTGGGGTATCTTCATCGCATGGCCAAATGGGGTAAATCCGCGAAGAAAATTCTGGGAATCTTCTGTGTGTTTCCTTGGAATCTTCGAGATCAGCGAGCGTTTCACTGGGAGCGCAAAAATAGTGACCCAAGACACCCTGATGCTTATAGAGTCGTCTATGTAAGGGTTCCATTGGAGCCAAATCTGACAGACAAGAGTGAACTCATGAATGACCGTTTTGATATCGATCGCCTCACTGATGCCAATGTCTACGACCAGAACAATGACAAGGTCGGCTCCATTGGCGAAATCTATCTTGACGACCAGACAGACGAGCCAAAGTTCGCCACTGTAAAAACCGGCCTGTTTGGCACGAAGGAAACCTTCGTCCCTATCGACAGCGCCACGCAGAACGAGAACGGCCTAGTCGTCCCGTTCACGAAGGACTTCATTAAGGACGCACCGAACATCGACGTCGATGGTCACCTCGATCCCGAGGAGGAGCACCGCATCTTCGAGTATTACGGTCTAGTGGATGGCGGAACCGGCCGTACCGAAGGATTTGTGGGC
>CAYOEJ010000034.1:0-14160 GCA_964403015.1 uncultured Arcanobacterium sp. | reverse complement strand
GACCGCGATCTGCGTGATGACCGCCTCTGATTGGGAAGTCTCTCAGGATAGTGAGAAACAAGCACAGCAGGTTCTGAGTTAGCGTCAACCTGCGCCCGGGGTAAAAATCCCTGCAAGAGCCGGCTCCATATGGGGCCGGCCCTTGCAATCCCGAACCAGCGGTGGGTGGTTGCATCTCCTGCCGCAAAGAAGATTGGAAGCGCTGAGCGCTCCCAATCTCTTCAGTGGCGAAGACTCGGGCTGCAGACTTAGTAGGCCGACCAGCCGCCGTCGACCGTAAGGATTGTTCCGTTAACGAACGAAGAATCATCCGAGGCCAAGAACAGCGCGGCCGAGGCAATCTCGGAAGCATCACCAAAGCGGGGAGAAACTTCAAGACCAACGCCTTGGCGGGCAAGTCCCTTCATATTCGGCGTTTTCATCGATGCGCCAATATTCGTGTTGACGCCGCCGGGGGCGATCGCGTTACAACGAATTCCATCCGGCGCGTGGAAGAAGCCCACGTTCTTTGTGATGCCAACAACCGCATGCTTCGCGGCGGTGTAGGCCACGCCTGCACGTCCGCCAAAGAGGCCGCCGACAGAGGCGAGGTTGACGATGACGCCAGCCTTTTTCTCGAGGAAGGTAGGCATCGCCTTGCGAATCGTGTACATCACCGAGTCAACGTTGATGGCGAATACGCGCTGCCAGGTTTCGTTAGTGACATCGTCAATCGGGTCGACGTTATCCATGATGCCTGCATTGTTTACGAGCACATCGAGAGTTCCGTACTCCTCAAGGGTGCGATCAACGAGCGCATTAACGTCCTCTTCGGAGGAGACGTCCGTACGCATGGCGATAGCTGACCCGCCGTCGCCAGTAATAGCCTCAACGACGCTCTTGGCGCCATCTTCGTTGATGTCAGAGGCTACGACCTTTGCGCCTTCGTTCGCGAAAAGTAGTGCGATCTCCTTGCCCATGCCGCTCGCTGCACCGGTAACGATAACGACCTTATTATCAAGCTTTCCCATCGAAACTCCTTTGTTAGTAGGGATGTTTCCCAGAATAGTTAAGGAGCTCGGTGCGCATTCGAGAATGCCCTCAATTCGCCCGAAGTGAGAATCGGACGTATGAAATTCTCATTTCAAGCAGGGTAATTCGTGATGGGTTACGGAGCGTCCAGAGCTTGCTCGCTTAGCGCTCCGTTACTGAGGCTCTATTCAACGAGACCCGTATCGATCAGAGCGTTCTCAATAACCTCGGGCAACGCCGGATGGATCCAATGCTGCGTACGCACGATGTCTTGGACCTTCTGGCCCGTACTCATCGCTTGGATCAGGAGCTGCACGAGTGTGGGTGCTTCGGGCCCAATCACGTGTGCACCGAGAAGCTCGCCAGACTCGCGCGCAATCACCTTCGCAAAGCCGGTGGTATCTTCGAGTGCCCAGCCGTACGCAACGGTTGAGTATTCGCGTTTGCCGACGACGACGTCGTCGTACTCTTCCCGAGCTTGGGCTTCCGTCATACCAACGGAACCGATGCGCGGGTATCCGAATACGGCATGCGGAATATAGCGGTGGTCGACTTCGCGAAGTTCGTCGTGCAGAAGGTTGTGTTTGACGATCTTCGCTTGGTGGTTAGCGATGTGCTTGAGCTGGTAGGGCGAGGAGATATCGCCAAGTGCCCACACGCCGTCCACGGGCTTTCCGCCTGCTAGGACGCGCTGGTATTTATCAACCGCGAGCCTGCCGTCCTCGTGCAAGTCAAAGCCTGCCGATTCGGCGCCTAGGAGGTCCGTGTTGGGCTGGCGCCCGGTGGCGACCAAGAGGGCGTCGGCTTCCAGTGTGCACTGTCCATCTGGAATATCGCCCGTGAGTACGATCTTGCCGTCACGGGCCTCAATCCCGGAGCTTGTGAAACCAGTCTGAACCGTCAGGTAGGCCCGGGCAATCTTCGTGTATCGGGCCGAGACGTCGTCGTCCTCATTGGCGAGGAGACAATCTTCGATCCCAATCAACGTCACGTCCACGCCAAGCCCAGCGAAGATGCTGGCGAACTCTGCTCCAACGAACCCCGAACCGAGCACCAAAAGGGAATCGGGGAGGGTATCCATTCGCATGACGGTGTCGCTTGTGAAGAAATCGACGTCGTCAAGGCCGTCAATCGGCGGGACTGAAGGGCGACCTCCGTTGGCGATCACGAGCAAATCGCAGCTGAGCTCTAAGGTCTCTTCAACGGTTTCAACATCCATAGTCTTTGGGCCGGTGAGCTTCGCGCGACCCTTAATGACCGTCACGTTCTCATTGTCCGGATGTGTCTGCCGGTAGGCGAGCCCCTCAAGTGCAGCTTGGTCGATGCGTGTAAAGATCCGATCGCGGATCGCGGGCCAATCTACAGAATCGAGAGTCTCATGGACGCCGAACTTTGACGCCTCGGCTGGCGTGCGAGCGACTTCCGCCGTGTGTGCGTACATTTTTGTGGGGATACAACCAACATTGAGGCATGTGCCGCCAAAGGGGCCATCTTGAACGATGGCGATGGACAGATGAGAGAACTCGTCACTGAGGAAAGTGTTTCCTGAACCAGCACCAATGATGATCAGATCGTAGTGAGTCATGTCCTCAACACTAGCAATCAGCGTTGATGGGCGGAAATGACCGCGCTGCATTAAACCGGGGAGCAGTGTTTTACCGTGCGCCACTCGTCGTGCGAATTGAACCGGTGAGCGGCGTTCTATCGTCCGCCACTACTAGTGAGATGGGGAAGGGCTTTGCGCTCAGCCGAACATTCGAGATTCTTCTGCGAGGGTTGGTACGGTCGAAAGTACGACCCTGAGGAGGAATTATGGCAAAGTACGTCATCATTGGCGGCCACGGGAAGGTCGCACAACTACTCGAACCAATGCTCGTCGATGCGGGACACGAGGTGGTTGCACTCATTCGCAACGAGGATCATCGCGAGGATATCGAGCGGACAGGTGCAAAGGCTGAACTGCTCTCCGTTGAAGACGACAACGCGTTCGATCTTATGTCGGACGTCTTTACAAATGCAGCGGCAATCATCTGGTCTGCAGGAGCAGGTGGAAAGGGTGGCCCGAAGCGGTCACATGCCGTGGATAACATTGGTGCGAAAAAGGCCATCGATGCGGCAAAGAACGCGGGTGTTCCGCACTTCGTGATGGTTTCCTTCGTGGGTTCTGTGAAGAACCATGGCGTTTCCGAGGACGATCCGATGCACGCATACACGGTTGCCAAGGTGGAGGCCGACTCATATCTGGTCGAATCGGGACTGAGCTACACCATCCTAGGCCCGGGCATGCTTACGGAGGAAGAACCATCTGGCCAGATCGACGTCGGACGTCCCAGTGAGGGCGAAAGTTCGGACACGTCGCGTGCGAACGTGGCCTTGATGATTCAGGAGTCACTCAGTAATCCCGGCGCGTTGAATCAGATCGTGCCATTCCGCGATGGAAGCACGCCGATCGCAGACGCCGTATCCGGACTATCGGGAGAGTTCACGCTCGACGACTAGGCCTGTTAGAAACTGCCGGATTCCGCCGCTCCATCGGGGCGGCGGTTTTCGCGCTTGGCCGCCTTGAGCGAGAGCACGTGACCAACACGCGATTCGCGATCGAGCGCCCATGGTACGGCGATCTCTCGCATAAGATTGCCGACCTCAACTGCACCGTTGTCAGTGAGATTTTGCGCGATGTGTTCGATTTGGTCCGAGTCCATGTTTTGGTGGAGCTTGGCCTTTCCCAGCACGCTGGTGACCTCAATTTCCACCCCCACCAGTGCGGTCAGTGCGCGGTTAACACGCTCCACCGAGGAATTGTCCTTGACACTCCATTCGGTCTCGTGGTGGTCAACCATCTTCTGCAGATGGGCGCGCTTCCATTCGGCGTCGTCATGAGCGGTGAGTTTGCCGCGAATATGAACTGTGAGGTAGTCCCACGTGGGAACAAGTGGCATTCGCGCATCGTGATCCTCGGGAGGCAGATAGTGCCCGGCCACGTGAGCGTCCGGACCGCTAACGATAAGCAACGCTTCGCCGTCGTCGCGCCACTGGGGGTTAACCCTCGCAATGTGCGTCTCAACAAATAACTGTTCGCCTCGTTGGTCGAGGACAAAGGGAACTCGCGTGGCGTTGAGACCGGCCTGGCCACACGTGACCAGTTCGCCGACGCCGATGTCTCTTGCTCGAGCCAGAGCTTCCGACTCTTCTACGAAGTGCTGATGCGAAACGTACATAGTGGTTGAGTCTAGTGCAGCGGGTGGTCGGGGTGTTCATTTGAACTGGCCGCTACCGGGGTGCGATTTTGGTTGGAGCATCCAGTGAACTCGGTGTGCAGTCAGTCTTTATATCCCCGGCCAAATTTTTCAGAGACATAACTGCGCTGATTTTGCGCAAAATTTAGATTTGCGGCTAGATAATTGCAGGATCAGCGCAGTTATGTAAATGATGAGGCCTTATTTGCTGCCATGCGTAGCCTTGGCAGCAGAGGGGAAGAGATGAGGGGCGGAGGCTTAACCTCCGCCCCTATTTATTGCCTTGCTCCCTATGTATGTGCCATATCTAGGTCGCTTAGACGAGATCTCTACGCCTTGCAACGAGCACCATAGTCCCCGCAGTGAGAACTGCCAGTGCTACCGCGATGAGACCGTGCACGGATGAACCAGTATTCACGAGATCGTCATCCGAGCCAGGTGTCACAGGGTCTCCCGGCGGTAGTGGCGTCTCACCCGCCCCCGCGGTCGGTGCGTCTGTCGGATCCGTTGTTGGTTCCTCCGTCGGCTCAACTGGTGTGGTTGGGCCGGTCGGTTCCTGAGTTGGATCCGTCGTCGGATCTTCTGTTGGCGGCTCTGTCGGCTCAACCGGAGTTGTTGGCTCCGTCGGCTCTTCAGTCGGTTCTGTTGGCGGCTCTGTCGGCTCCTCCGTTGCCTCAACATGCTCGCGGATGACGAGAATGCGATGAGCCGAGACATCTACGGTGCCATCAATCTCGATGACTTCAGGAGTATCGAGAACCTGACCGTCACGGATCAAGACGTCGTAGCTCCCTGCCGGAATACTAGGTGCAGACCACGTCGCGGTGTCTGCGTTTACGAAAGCAAACACATCAGCTTCACCGTAGGCGTCAGCAACTTGATAGGTGAGGTGGAACGGTTCTGCAGTGATCAGTGAGTATGCCTCGTTAATCTCTGCATAGGTATCCATCCGCATCCAATCGTTCTCTACCCGGAACGCATTGAGATCCTTGAAGTACTCGACCTCCTGTGCGTACGTGGCCGCACGGTCATAGCGCAGCTCGTTGACAGTGTCAGGGGAGCGGTACGAGTTATGATCGCCGTCCTTGGTGCGCAGGAATTCTTGACCTGCATGGATGAAGACCACGCCGTTGGCAAGATACTGCGTTGAGGTTGCCAAGGAGTGGCGCAGCGCGATCTCATCATCGGAGGCGTCCGGCAAGGTTGCGATGAGCTTGTCGTACATCGTGAAGTTGTCGTGCGCCTCGTTGTAGATCACCGACTGAGTCGGGTCTAGATAGTCGCGCACATACTGCGCGCCAATAATATTGTTGTAGAGATCCCAGGCTAGGCTCTCTGAACCATCACCTGAAATGAATCCAGGATCTGATGCCTCAAAGTTGGACCCCTTCATGACGTCGCGGTAGTGATCGTTGAAGAACGACATGCCAGGAAGCAGCTCAGCGTTGTACTGGTTTGCGCCCTCGACGCCTGACGGATGATTGCCCATCTCCCAACCTTCACCAAGAATCACGATGCCCGGATCGATCTCGTCCAGCGCTGCTCGCACTTGGTTCATGGTCTCGGTGTCGTGAATACCCATGAGGTCGAACCGGAAGCCGTCAATATCGTAGGTTTCGGCCCAGTAGACAACCGAGTCAACGATGTACTTACGCATCATGAGCTGCTCAGAGGCAGTCTCATTGCCCACGCCCGTACCGTTGTGGAAATTACAGTATTCGTCCATCCGGAAGTAGTACCCGGGAACAGTCTTCTCCAGCGGCGAGGTAGCGGGGTTGTATACGTGGTTGTAAACCACGTCCATGATCACGTACATCTCCTCGTCGTGAATCGCCTCCACCATCTGCTTCATTTCAATGATGCGAGAAGTTGGATCGAGTGGGTCGGTGGAATAGGAGCCCTCTGGAACGTTGTAGTTCATTGGGTCATATCCCCAGTTGTACTGTGCGCCGTAGGAAAGATCGCCAGTCTCATCCACGGAACCAAAATCGTACAGGGGCAGGAACTGAACGTGGGTAACGCCAAGTGAGGACAGATAGTCGAGCCCGGAAGCGTTGCCGGCTTCCGTCGTCGTCCCAGTCTCGGTCAGCCCCAAGAACTTGCCCTTGTTTTCGATACCGTTTGTTTCACCGATCGTCAGGTCCCGGACGTGTGCCTCATAAATGATGGCATCTTCAATTCCATCGAACGACGGCATGCGGGTTCCATCCCAGTTGTCGGGAACGAGGTTCTCGGCGTCGACGACGACGGTGCGAGTTCCGTTAGCAGTGACGGCACGTGCGTACGGGTCGGTGGACTCCGTCATCGTTCCGTCTTCGAAGGTCAGCCGGTAATTGTATTCGGTAAGCAGTTGATCGCCCTCAAGGTCGATCTGCCACGTTCCGCTTTCACCCGCAGTCATCTCGATGGCTTCACCGCCATCGGAGTAGTTAACGAACTCCACAACTTCCGCAGTCGGTGCCCACAGGCGGAAGGTCGTCGAATCCGGCGTGTAGATTGCGCCAAGCTCGCCCGCATAATAGTTCTCAGCGTTGAACTCTTCTGTATGCAGATCCTGGCATTGACCCATCTCGGGCTCTTCCGGAAGAGCACTGGGGTCGGTGAAGATTGTGGGGTTTCCCTGAACGATCCAAACCTCGGCCACTCCGTTCGGGAAGTCACGAATGAAAAGATCCTCGGGGTTATTCTTCGCAGCCCAATCATTGCCATCGATGGATTGGCGAATGATGATGCCGACTTCTTCAATCCCGTCAGGATCGGAGTGCGTGAAGCGTGCGACGTGGTCGCCATCTTCATCTGCTAGTGGCTCTGACCGGCCATCGACGCCGGGTAGCCAAGTCCACACGTTCCAGCCGTCGTAATTATTGTCGTATCGCACGTAGTGCAAGATGATCTCTACTTCGGTAAGTAGCTCGCCTGGCTCCTCGGTCGGTGGAGCATCAGGTGATTCGACCACGTAGTTCTCTGGGTCGTCGTAGCTCAACGTGACAGTGGATGGAACTGGAATGTTCGCGATATCGGGAGTCTGTGCCGTCCAATCGTCGCCGCCTTGGCGCACGATGAAATTGATCGCCTCCACACCGTCGGGAGCCATGATCGTCGCGGTCAGATTACCGGCGTCGTCTGTTCCCTCGAACGGGACACTGGTACCGTCCTCGGAGGCATGCCACAGCCAAATGTCGTAATCGTCAGCCGCGACGTTCGGATCCGGGGTAAAAACAATGTCTACACTTTGCGCTTCGGGATCGGCCGGGGGAGTGGGTTCCTGGGGGCCGTCGCCGCGGTAGCTGAATTCATTCGGCGTCTCGTAGGAAACATCCACGCTGTACCCGAGCGCGATATTCGTAAGATCGCCGGTCTGCCAGGCCCAAACATTGTCCGGCTCTTCGGCCGACGGGCGGTGAACGATGAGGTTGAGGCTATCAGCATTTGTATCCGGTGAAAGTATGGTTGCAGTGAAGTTGCCATCGGGGTCAACGCCGGTGAACTGCATGTCTGTGCCGGCCGCTCCGTCGTTCCATACGTGAACGCGGTATTCAGACATCGGTACATCGACATCTGGGTCAGGTGTATAGGTGAGCCAAACGATGTCGTTTGTGTCTACCGCTTGGGCTGGGGTGTTGAAAGTTGCCCCCATGCCGGTGAGTGCTACGAGGAAACTGAGCATCAACGCCCAGATACCTCGGGTCCGTGTCATGCGCACGAAGATCCTCCTTGATAGATGCTGTCCGGGACTATGTCGCGGAAGGCTGCGCGTCGTAGCGTGTGCGCAGCCATAAATTGAGGTGGAAACGCGCACATCGTAGTGTCGCCCCCATCCTTATAGGTGAAACTAATGCGTTGGCTCACTAATTGGAAGCGCAAATATCGATTTTGCAAGAATCCTTCGGTCCCACCGCAGGAAACGAATCTCAGTACGGTCAATTTGGGGAATTCTGGGGATGATTGGTGGTCGCGTTAAAAGCGTGTAAGCACGCTCACGAAACATATAGTTGAATATTTAACTAATCGCCGTTAGGCTGGAGTCACGCAACCGATCGGAGGCACACGATGTCACAACAGGCAACATTGCCAGACTCCACCCGCATGGGTGCCGTGATCCTCGATGTCCGCAATCTTGATGCGATAGCCGACTTCTACCAAAATATCATCGGCTTGGATCGTGTTGAAGAAGGGGAGTCGAGTATTGCGCTGGGCCGCGGGTCTCACCCTGTCGTCGTTCTCCGACACCGCCCATCCCTGCCTCTGCGTCCGAGCGGGTCGGCTGGTCTGTTCCATACCGCCATCCTTTTTCAGTCCGGAGCTCACCTTGCGTCAACGCTCGGAAGAGTCTTCCTGCACGCGCGAGAGCTGTACACCGGTTCAGCAGATCACCACGTTTCTCAAGCTTTCTACTTGGATGACCCCGAGGGAAACGGAATTGAGCTGTACATCGATCGGCCCCGCGAGGAGTGGATGTGGCGAAACGGGCAGGTATACATGACCACCGACTTTCTCAAGCCAGAGACATTTATCAATGATCATCACATTCGGGATGCCGAACTTGGGCAGGACCCCGATACCGAGGATGCAACTTCAGTCGGGCATGTTCACCTCCAAGTAGGTTCGGTGAAAGAGGCTCGTGAATTCTACGTTCGAGATCTCGGATTTGCTGAGACCGCATCCGTTGGAAACTCCGCGATTTTCGTCTCCGCGGGCGGATATCACCACCATATGGCCATGAATACGTGGCAGAGTGTTGGGGCGGGTCCTCGGAGTGCGTCCCTCGGTCTTGGCCGGGCAGAGATCGTTTTGCCCACGCGCGCGGCTGTCGTGAACGTCGCGGAGCGATTGGGTGTTTATGACGACGACGGTCGCACTGTTGTCGTCAAAGACCCATGGTGTAACGAAATTTCGTTGGTACCGGCAGCTTAAGAATTTAAAGAAGTAGTTTTCAGGAATTTAAGAAGGATTATCATGCAGTTTGGACTTTTCTCCGTTTCGGATGTCACGCTCGATCCCACAACAGGCAAGATGCCCACAGAGCGCGAGCGCATCAAGGACGCCGTGGCCATCGCTAAGCACGCCGAGGATGTAGGCCTCGATGTCTACGCCATCGGTGAGCACCACAACCCTCCGTTCTTCTCCTCTTCGCCCACCACCCTTCTGGGTTACATTGCGGCGGAGACGAAGAAGCTCATCCTGTCTACCTCCACGACCCTCATCACCACAAATGATCCGGTGAAGATCGCCGAGGATTACGCGATGCTCCAGCACCTTTCCGATGGACGCATGGATCTTATGATGGGTCGTGGCAACACGGGCCCGGTGTACCCCTGGTTCGGTCAGGACATCCGCAACGGCATACCGCTCGCCATCGAGAACTATGCTCTCCTTCGCCAGCTGTGGGAAGAGACCGACGTGAACTGGGAAGGCAAGTTCCGTACCCCGCTGCGTGGATTCACCTCCACGCCGCGCCCGCTAGACGACCTTCCGCCGTTCGTTTGGCACGGCTCCATTCGCTCCCCGGAAATCGCCGAGCAGGCCGCCTACTACGGCGACGGCTTCTTCCACAACAACATCTTCTGGCCGATGAGCCACACCAAGCGCATGATTGCACTCTTCCGTCAGCGCTTTGCGCACTACGGTCACGGACGCCCCGAGCAAGCGATTGTGGGTCTTGGTGGTCAGTTCTACATGGCCAAAGACTCGCAAACCGCCAAGCGCGAGTTCCGTCCATACTTCGACAATGCTCCCGTGTACGGCCACGGACCGTCTCTCGAGGACTTCTCATCGCAGACGCCGCTCACCGTGGGCTCTCCGCAGGAAGTCATCGATCGCACGCTCGGATTCCGCGAGGACGTGGGCGACTATCAGCGCCAGCTCTTCCTCATCGACCACGCCGGACTACCGTTGAAGACGGTCCTTGAGCAGATCGATATGCTCGGCGAGATCGTACCCGTCATGCGCAAGGAGTTTGAGGCTATGCGCGCACCGGGTGTTCCGGATGCTCCTACCCACGCTTCTCGTCTCGCTCAGCGCGGCGAAGGCATTGTTCCGGACGGCAACGTTCGCGGAGTCGACGACGTCACCGGAGCTTCGTTCTATGAGCAGCAGGATTCGGACGAAGCAGCGCTTTTGAATGCAGACAACCTGATTAAGAGTGTGGAGGGTCGCAAGTGAAATTAGCAGTAGTTTCAGCTTCACTTTCAGAATCATCCTCGGCGAACAAGCTCGGAAAGCGCATCGCTGGACAGGTAGAAGAACTCAGCTCAACCGGTGCCGAGGTGAGCTTCATCGAACTCCGTTCGCTGGCCCACGCAATCATGGACGCCATGCTCACGGGCTTCCCTAGCGACGCTCTGGATAAGGCATTCAACGAGGTTCTCGGCGCAGATGCTGTCATAGCGGTGACGCCGGCCTACAACGCCTCCTATTCGGGGCTGTTTAAGAGCTTCTTTGACGTTCTACCCGATCAGGCGCTGAGCGGAAAGCCGGTCATTCTCGCAGCGACTGGCGGAACGCCACGTCATTCGCTAATGACCGAGCAGGCTATGCGACCCATGTTCGTGTACATGCACGCCGTGGTGGTCTCCACTGCCGTATACGCGGCAACGGAAGACTTTGGGGCGCACGCATCGGACTCGGATGCGAACGGTGGTGCCTCGCTCGGCAGGCGCATTGATCGTGCCTCCCGCGAGCTTCTCACACTCGTCTCGCTGAACTCCGGTGTCGTTGGAACTGCTAAGAGTGATCAAGTTTCGGGAACCGACGATCTTGGTAGCAATGCTGGCGGGGCAAGCAACACTGGCGCGGCTAGTAGTGCCAACGCAGCGAACCAAGCCGGCGCAGCAAGCAATGCTGGCGCAGCACACCGTACTGACGAGCCGGATACATCGACCCAGGATGCGACCGAGCTGTTTCCTGACTTCGTGCCATTCGATCAGATGACTAAGAGCCTTTAACTTTCGGACTCAGAATCAAGGAAGGGCGCACTTCGATTCGAAGTGCGCCCTTCCTTGGCATTAGGCATGGCGGCTATGCCGGGAGGCTAGAGAGTATCTGAAGGCGTTTGATCCTGAAGGAGTTTCAACGGATCGCCATCATCACCGAAGCTAGAACCCTTGCGCCGGTAGGCAGAAAAGCGATAGTCCACCCCGGACTTTGAGGTCAGCCAGCCTCGGTCTGGTTTGGCGGCCACCACCTGCCAGTCGAAAGGTACGGCTGGTGCAAAGGCGTCGGCCTCAGGGAGCTCGAGGTCGAGGTCGGTAACAACGAGCGCTTCGGCAAACTCCATGGCTTGGGCGTAAATCTGTGCACCACCCATGATCCAGACCATTCGAGTGGGATCGCCGTCGGTAGCCAACGTATGGCCGTCAACTATCGATGTCACGACCTCGGCGCCGGGCGCCTCATAATCGGCGTCGCGAGACACCACGATGTTGCGTCTGCCCGGAAGTGGCCGAAATTTTTCTTGCAGGGACTCCCACGTCTTACGTCCCATGATCACCGGGTGATCCATCGTCACCCGCTTAAACATGCCCAAATCTTCGGGAACGTGCCACGGAATGGTGCCTTTGGCACCGATCGCTCGATCGTGTGCCTGGGCCCAGATCATTCCGAGCATCAGACTGCCACCGGCGCCTTGATAGCCGGATGGTGCTGGTACCCGTCGGAAGCCAGAATGTCGTCCATGTCGTAATCGAAAATCGACTCCGCTTTGCGAAGCTCGAGCGTTGGAAACTCGTAAGGCTCACGGGTGAGCTGCTCTTTGACCTGATCAATGTGATTCGTATAGATATGGCAGTCGCCGCCAGTCCAGACGAAGTCGCCCACCTCAAGGTCGCATTGCTGAGCAATCATGTGGGTGAGCAGGGCATAGGACGCAATATTGAAAGGCACACCGAGGAAGAGATCAGCGCTGCGCTGGTAGAGCTGGCAGGAGAGTTTTCCGTCGGCAACATAGAACTGGAAGAATGCGTGGCAGGGCATGAGAGCCATCTTGTCTAGCTCAGAGACGTTCCACGCAGAGACCAGGATCCGCCGAGAGTCAGGATTGTTCTTGATAGTCTCCACGACTTCAGCAATCTGATCGATGTGCTCGCCATCTGGGGTTGGCCAACTACGCCACTGGTAGCCGTAGACGGGTCCGAGTTCGCCGTCGTCGTCAGCCCACTCATCCCAGATCGAAATCCCGCGCTCTTGAAGCCAACGCACGTTGGTATCCCCGCGAAGGAACCACAAAAGTTCGCCTTTGACGGCCTTCATGGCCACGAACTTCGTGGTGATGCGGGGGAAACCTTCGGAGAGGTTGTATCGCAACTGTCTGCCGAATACCGACAGCGTGCCTGTACCCGTCCGGTCGCCCTTTAACGCGCCATTGTCGAGTACATCCTGAAGCAGATCTTCATACTGGCGGTTAACCATCAGTGCCTGCCCGCCAAGATGGTGTTGACGAGGTCCGCGTCCTGTTCCAACACCTTGGAAAACTTAGCAGCTACCATCTTCTCGATCTTCGAGCCCACGAATGGGATCTTCACGCTCACATCGCCGCTGATTTTGCCGGGGGTGGTGGCACCGGCGTCGGCGAGCATGATGGCCAAATCAACGTTGGCCGGAACTCCCTTAATCTGAACGTCGTGGGCGATTGCTGCTCCGCCGTCCACGCGCCGAGGCGTGGCGACGATCGTGACGGAGACTCCCTTTGAAAGGAAACTACGCGCCTGCTGGGGGAGCTGTTCCGCAGGAACGGTGGCTTTAAACGTGCTCTGTGGCTGGCCACCAATCTCGCCCTGGGCAAAGTCGTATTCCTTCAGGCCGAGCTTCTTTGCGCGTGCATCGGCAAGCTCTCGGGAGTTGAGAACCTCGATGACGTCGTCAATTGGGCCTGCGTAACTAATTTCAGATGCGATCTTCATATGACTATTCAACACGAAATATCACTATTGTGGAACCGTGCCTACATTGACCAATATTCTTGAGCGCCGAACAAACATGAGCCCTGCCCACCGTGAATGGCTGCATTTATTGACGGGGGATTGGCAGATCATCGCCGATATTGTGTTTGGTGACGTGCTGCTTGCCGTGGGAATTGAGGGGACGCCGATCATCGCTGCGCAGGCGCGCCCTGCCACCGCCGCGACGCTGTATGAGAGCGATGTTGTTGGCGGCCCAGTGGATCGCGAACACTTGGAATACATTTCTACCGTCCTCGTATCCGGTGAGCAGCTTACCTACGGCGACGACGAAGTCGAGATTACCTTTGTCCCCGTGTGCCACGAGGGGGAGACAATCGCGGTTGCCATCGTCGTCACGGCTCTCGTGCCGGATACCGTACCCTCTCAAGCGCAACAAAATTACCAAGACATTGCCGCTCAACTCTTGGACATGATCACCACGGGCGAGTTCCCGTTCGCTGGAACACCCACCGGGTACCGCCACGGAACACCCCGAGTTCCCGATGGGATCATGCATCTAGACGACGAGGGAAAGGTGCTCTATGCCAGCCCAAACGCTGTCTCTCACTTCAGGAGACTCGGCGTGGATGAGCCGCTCGTCGATAGCGTTCTCGCAGAGCTCGTCACGGACCGGATCGATGATTACTCACCCCTCGATGAGTCTCTCCCCGTGGTTCTCATGGGCAGGGCCGCATGGATGGCGGAACTGGAATCTCACGGCGTGATCGTGTCGATGCGCGCCGTGCCCTTGCGCAGGAACGGCGAACGCTTGGGAGCCATCCTGCTATGCCGGGACATCACCGAGCTTCGGCGTCAAGAACGTGAACTCATCACGAAAGACGCCACAATTCGAGAGATCCACCATCGGGTTAAAAACAATCTTCAGACCGTCTCCGCACTACTCCGCCTTCAGTCTCGGCGCGCCACCACCGACGAGTCGCGCACCGCTCTCGATACCGCCCAGCGCAGGGTTGCCA
>CAYOEJ010000033.1:0-17442 GCA_964403015.1 uncultured Arcanobacterium sp. | reverse complement strand
GATAGGAGTGGTGCCGACACAGCTCGGTTATGTAACTGATGCTGCGATAGGAGTGGTGCCGACACAGCTCGGTTATGTAACTGATGCTGCGATAGGAGTGTGGCGACACCGCGCGCAGCACTCACCGGATCTTTGGCTGCGCCTTAACTGGTAGGAATGCCACGAGGCCAACGAGTAGCACGAGGATGATTCCCAAGATGCCAAAGTAGGCTGCCTCATCAAGCGTTGTATCCATAATTGCCGCACCAAGCACGATGGCATTTGCGTACATGAATGGAGCGAGGAAGGACACCGCGCGACCAGTGGTCGCGTAGAGGCCGAAGATTTCTCCCTCTTCTCCCGGAGGAGCGATACGTGCGAGGTAGGTGCGGGAGGCGGACTGGGTAGGGCCAACAAACACACAGAGCATAAGGCCGAAAATCCAGTAGATGGTCTTTGACTCGATGCTGCCAATGCCGTCGTGGAGGAAGAAGATCAAAAATCCGAGAATCACCATAGAGGTGACGGAGAAGATGATCACCGCACGTGCACCAACGCGGTCGTCGATCCAGCCAAAGGCGATAGTGGCGATGCCGGCCACTAGGTTCGCGGCAACGCCGAAGATGATGACTTCGCCGGGCTCGAAGCCAAACGCGCGCGCCGCCAGCACGGCTCCAAAGGTAAAGACGCCCGCTAGCCCATCACGGTAAATCGCCGACGAAATAAGGAACCACACCACGGAGCGATCCGTGTTCCACAGATCCCTGATCGACTGAAATAGGCGCTTGTACGTATCGACGATGCTCACAGATTCACCTGAATGGCGAGAGGGCTTGTTTTTCAGGCTCACAAGAAGTGGTGCAGAGAAGATGATCGTCCAAACGGCTGCGACAACCATCGAGACTCGGACGTCCAAACCGTTCTCACTTGTGACGCCAAACCAGCCGACATCCGGGTTAATGAAGCCGACGAACAGGATGAGAAGCAGCACGATGCCACCGAGGTAGCCCAATCCCCAGCCGAAGCCGGAGATGCGACCAATATTTTCGGGTCGCGAGATGTCAGTGATGATGGCGTTGTAGACCACCGACCCTGTTTCGAAGGCAATATTGCCTGCGGCAAGGAGGAAGAGGCCCAGCCAGAGTCGCTCCTGCCCAGGCTCCACGAAGAACAAACACGCGGTAATGATCGCAACTGCAATGGTGGTGACGCGCAAGACCGTTGAGCGCCGCCCGGATCGGTCAACCGCCTGGCCGAGCGCCGGCGCAATGATCGCCACGATGATGCCAGCCGCTGTAAGTGCCCATCCGAGTTGAGCATTTGCGGCCTCGCCAAACAGCTCATCGTTCGTGATGTAGACCGAGAAGATAAATGTGGTGACGATGGCGTTGAACGCGGCAGAGGCCCAGTCCCACAAACCCCACGCCCACACCTTCTTGGTGAAAGCAGAACGGCCCTTGGGTGGGCGATCCGAGGTGTCGTCAGGGAGCTTCACCGGGCGTCCGTGCTCGTGTGCAAATGATGTGTGATGTGACGTCATAAATCTAAAGGTACTTGTTTCGAGTGAACAATCGGGCAAGGTTGTCTAACGAGCTTCGAACGTCCGTGCACAATCTTCCTGCAGCTCCGCTTGCAGCTCCACGACCCTACCCGAGAACTGTCCTCCGGCTCCATCCGGCCTGCGTCCGCAGCCCCGCGCACCTTTCCGCTCGCTTTCAAGCAACCCCGGCACGCCGTTCAGCGAGTGGTGCCCGCCCCCGCCCGCTGGCTCCCACGCACCCCGCCCGCTTTCAAGGACCCCGCCCGCTGGCGGCCACGCACTTTCTGGGCGGCCCCACGCAATTTCCCGTTGGCGTAACCAACTTTCGCTCGTACGACCAATCGGTTTTGACCATGTAACCTATTGGTGTGACCTTGAAAATTCATGACTCAGCAACGCGTTCCCTCCGAGACTTCGAACCGCTTGAACCGGGCAGGGTAGGCATTTACCTTTGCGGTGCCACCGTGCAGGGTTCCCCGCACATTGGCCACATGCGCTCGGCCCTCGCCTTTGACGTGCTGGTGCGTTGGCTGCGCCGGTCCGGATATGAGGTCACGATGATTCGCAACGTGACGGATATTGACGACAAGATTTTGGCTAAGTCGGCCGAGGCTGGCCGCCCGTTCTGGGCACACGCCGCCATCTTCGAGAACGAGTTCACGGCCGCCTACGACGCACTCGGCGTCCTCCGCCCCACTTATGAGCCCCGCGCTACCGGCCACGTGCCCGAGATGATCGCGCTCATCGACCGCCTTATCGAGCGCGGCCACGCCTACGTGGGCGATGCTGGCAACGTCTACTTCGACGTTGCCTCGCTTGACGATTACGGCTCGCTCACCCGCCAGTCGCTTGCCGACCTCACGGTGGACGAATCTGAGATGGAGCCCGACAAGCGCAATCCACACGACTTTGCTCTGTGGAAGTCCGCGAAGCCCGGCGAGCCGACGACGGCGTCGTGGGACACCCCGTGGGGCCGCGGCCGCCCGGGTTGGCACCTCGAGTGCTCGGCCATGTCGGGCAAGTACCTAGGCGAGACTTTTGATATTCACGGCGGCGGCATCGACCTGCGCTTCCCGCACCACGAAAACGAGCAGGCCCAATCGCACGCTGCCGGCTTCGGCTTTGCCCGCTACTGGATGCACAACGCGTGGGTCACGATCGACGGCGAGAAGATGTCCAAGTCGCTGGGCAATTCGCTCATCGTCTCCAACATCCTTAAGGAACACCCGGCGGTGATCGTGCGTCTCGCGCTCGGCACGGTTCACTACCGCTCCACGGTCGCTTACTCCGAGAACACGCTGAAAGAGGCGGCTGCGATCTGGGATCGTCTCGCTGGTTTCGTGAGCCGTTCCGCCGACGCCGTAGGTGAAGTACCAGCCGAAGAGATTGCTGGCATTGGGGTGGACGAGCTCCCAGAAGATTTTGTGGAGGCGATGAACGACGATCTGAACGTTTCCGCCGCCCTCGCTGTGATCCACGAACACGTGACCATCGGCAACAACGCACTCTCGGATCATGACGATTACGAGACCCGTCACTCTCAGGCGCTCGTACGAGCAATGCTGGACGTACTCGGACTCGATCCGTTTGCAGAGCCGTGGCGTGACACCGAATCGAGTGGCTCGGATCTGCACGAGGCCCTCGATGCCCTCGTGCAAAACATCCTCCAAGAGCGCTCCGCCGCGCGCGCCGATAGGGACTGGGCGCGTGCGGATGCACTGCGCGATTCATTAACATCCGCTGGCATCGTGGTAGAAGACTCCGCCGAGGGTGCTCGCTGGAAGATCGGGGACAACTGATGTCGACAGGTCATTTTGGCCGCCCAGGCGCCGTGCGCAAGGGCGCAAAAAAGGGCTCGAAGGTAGGAAGTGGCGGGCAACGTCGTCGGGGTCTAGAAGGGAAGGGCCCCACGCCTAAAGCCGAGGATCGCACCTACCACGCGGCCTACAAGAAGAAGCAGGCCAAGGATGCCGCAGCGGCACGCGCTGCCGGCCCGAAACTGCGCGGCCACCTCCACCTCGCTGAGGGCCACGAGCTCGTCGCCGGCCGTAACCCGGTTGTGGAAGCGGTTGCGTCGGGAATTCCATACAGCCGCGTATTCCTCGTAGCGGCGCTCGCGAACGACGAGCGGGTGGCACGCGTGATCGCGGCCGCCTCCGAGTCCGGAGCACCGCTCATCGAGGTCACGCGCCAAGAACTCGACAAGATGACCGATGGCGCCGTCCACCAAGGCGTGGCTATTGAGGTGCCGCCCCACGAGTACGTGGACCTCGAGGATCTCGTCGACGCCGCCCACGACAACGATCATCTCGGCCTCATCGTCGCGCTCGACTCCGTCACGGACCCCCACAATCTTGGTGCGGTTATGCGCTCGGCGTCGGCGTTCCGTGCGGACGGAGTTCTCATCCCCGAACGCCGCTCGGCCAGCGTGAACGCCACGGTGTGGAAGGTTTCGGCTGGTGCAGCAGCACGCGTTCCGGTTGCCCGCGAAACGAACTTGGTTCGTGCGCTGGAGCAGCTCAAGGACCAGGGCTACTTCGTCGTCGGCCTTGATGGCGAAGCGGAAACCACGATCGACAAGGTGGATCTGGCAGACGTGCCACTGGTTATCGTCACCGGATCCGAGGGCAAGGGCCTCGCGCGGCTTGTGCGCGACACGTGCGACGTGATCGCGTCGATCCCCATCGCCTCCGAGATGGAGTCGCTCAACGCGGCCGTGGCAACGGGCATTTCGCTCTACCAGATTGACCAGCGCCGCCGCGACCTTTCGCTCTGACACCAAGAGTTCGCTTGGCAGTTACTTTGGCGCCCTATCCGGCCGATACGTTCGGCACTATGCTGAATGAAAAGGAAAGGAGAACTCGATGACATCATGGCGATCTGTTCGTGGACACATTGAGAAGCTCGATCCGTCTTTGACGTCGGATGCGGAAATCCTCGCTATTTTCGCGGAGGAACGCATTCTTGGGCGCGGTCGGCACGACGGCGATCAGGGTTACGACTTCGAACTGGCCATTGCGGGCCGACGCCGCCGGATTGCGACCCTCGACGAGGAGGGCACCGTATTTCGCGGCCGCTCAATTAGCGACTTTGCGGCACACCTGCAGGAGCGCCTGCGGAAGGTCGCCGTGGAGGTTGGCGGCGTAGTGCTTCACGGCCCGATTGATTTGGGTTCCGTGGACGTTGACGTCGACGACTTTGAGGGCTCGGCAAACGACACTGAGGGCTTCGCAAACGACGCCGGAGCGCACGGTACCGACGACGCAGGTTTAGCCGGTGACGGTTCGCCCAATGACAGTGCGGCTCACGATGGTTCTGCCGACGACGGTGTGGCCAGCGGGGACCCGAAAGGCGACGGCCTGAACGGCGAAGCCATGCCGGAACTCGATCCAGGCCCCATGATGGTGGTCGCGGACGTCTCGATGGCAGAGATTTCAAGCATTGCCGCGGCAGAGAACACGCCACTTGCGGTGTCGAAGCTTGGCGACTCGCGAGTGATGGTGGCGCACGAATCCATCGATGCTTACCGTCGAGTTTTCCCGCGCCCGTCGCACGTGATCGCACTTTCTACAGATCGCACGCAAGATGAGAATCCGATGCTCATTGTGGATCGGGACAATACCCGTGCGACCTGGGACTGGACCGGCGAGCTTCCCATCTTCGAGTGGATCGAGAAGGGCAGCGCGGCCGAAGAGTTCGTCATTTCGGAGCTAGGCGCTGGTGCAATCGCTCGCCTTGCCGTGGCCGACGTGATTGATGCGAAGTTCTCTAGCATCCGCGAGGCGCTCCTGCGCGATCCGCGTGATGGCATTGCCGCGTTTATTCGCGCCCTTGGACTGCCGGCTGAAATTGCCGATGTGCTGGAGGGCCGCGCCGATTTGTCGGCGATCCCGAACTCGCAGATCATGATGGCTCGTTCAAGTTCGGCGAAGTTCGAGGAAACGCTCGCGTGGGAGATCGCTGGCGAGGGAGTGGTGGAGCCGAGCCTCATGAAGGCATTCCGCACTCTTTACGTGGATCGTCCGTGGATGGTGGCCGTTGGGTCGGCCGTGCAGTCCGCGCTAGCAGGTGCCATTGTGACGGCCGGATACAGCCGCCGTCAGCAGGGTAAGGCACACAAGCTCATCATGACGATCGGCGTTGCCACCTTTGCAAGCGCGCTAACCCGCATCGGAACCACCACCTACATGCAGCAGGCCGTTAACCGCAAGGAATCAGATATCAGGACGTGGCAAAACGTCCGCGACTGGCAGGAGTCCCAGCGATGAGTCAGATCCTCGATCCAATTGACGGCGACCTCGAGTCCTTTTGGACGCGTGCCACCACGGCAGGCAAGCTCTATCGCGCCGAGGGCGTGGGCGGCCAGAGCGATCTGACGTCCCTGCGTCCCGGCGCCTATGCGCTCGGTGATTCACGCGAGATGGCCGATAGGCTCTGCGAACTCGTGCTCACCGGCCACAAGCGCGCTACCTCGAGCTACGAGCCCGCCTATGAGGCAGAGGATATTCCGCTTCCCGAACCCGGGGATATGGCAATCCTGTGCGATGGTTCAGGACGTCCGCGCGCACTTATTCGTACGACCGACGTGAGAACGACGCCGTTTGCCGAGGTCGGCGCAGAGATTGCGGAAGCCGAGGGGGAGGGAACCCTCGAACAGTGGCATGTGGACCACGAGAAGGTCTTCCGTGAGGAAGCCGCAAGTTACGGTTTGGAATTCAAGCCGACTTCCGGCGTCGTCACAGAGTTTTTTGAGGTGCTCTACCAGCACTGATACCCCCCGTGAGAAGGTAAGTCTCGGATACCGAGCAACCGGTGTCCATCACGTGGCGCACCTTTGTGGGAGGAGGACGCAAGCCCTATCATTCTTGAGGGCGTTAGCGCCAGCTGCGCCCAGATCACCACTCAGGAGGGCTTAATGGCTGGACGTTTCGGTTGGAAATTGCACGGTGATGGATATTCCATCGCTCCCGGAGAGGTGGTTCAGCCGAATGAGCGGCTGGCTTGGCCGCTGACGTTCGGCATAGGAGCGCAGCATGTGGTGGCCATGTTTGGTGCCACGTTCCTCGTCCCGCTACTTACTGGTTTCGATCCGGCAACGACGTTGTTCTTCACCGGAATCGGAACCATTCTTTTTCTCCTGATAACTGCCGGGCGCCTGCCGTCCTACCTCGGATCCTCGTTCGCGCTGATTGCACCGATCGGGGCCGTGACCGGGTACGTAGCAAATGGCGGCGTGCCGCTCGATGAATCAAAGGCGGCGCTCGCGCAGGGCGGCATTATCGCCACGGGTGTGGCGCTGGCGATCGTTGGATTGATCGTCCATTTCGCCGGTGCCCACTGGATCGACAAGCTCATGCCCCCGATTGTTACGGGGGCAATTGTTTCCCTGATTGGCTTTAACCTCGCGCCCGCAGCGTGGGGCAACGTGCAGCAGGCGCCCGTCACTGCCGTGGTCACAATTGTGTCAGTCTTGGCGGTGACAGTGCTTTTCAAGGGCATTATCGGCCGACTATCGATCCTTATCGGCGTGATTATTGGGTACGTGACCGCCGTTATTCGCGGCGAGGTTGATTTCACCGCGATCTCTAATGAAGCGTGGCTCGGTGTCCCAGATTTCCGTGCGCCCGCCTTCGATGTGTCGCTGCTTGGGCTATTCGTTCCGGTCGTGCTCGTGCTGGTGGCTGAGAATGTGGGCCATGTAAAGTCGGTCTCCGCGATGACGGGGCAAGACCTCGACGACATAACCGGACGCGCACTCTTCGCCGACGGCATCGCCACGGCCTTCGCTGGCTCGGGCGGCGGTTCGGGTACCACGACCTACGCCGAGAACATCGGTGTTATGGCGGCGACCCGGGTCTATTCGACAGTCGCCTACGTGATTGCCGCCGTGATCGCCCTAGGACTGTCCATGTTCCCCAAGTTCGGTCAACTCATCGCAACCATTCCGCCAGGAGTACTCGGCGGAGCGGCCACCGTTCTCTATGGCATGATCGGAATGCTGGGCGTGCGTATCTGGGTGCAGAACCGCGTGGACTTCTCGGATCCGGTGAACCTCAACACGGCTGCGGTTGCCATGGTGGTGGCTATCGCCAACTACACGTGGGTCGCTGGTGACATGGTGTTTGAAGGCATCGCTATTGGATCGTTCTCAGCCATCATCATTTACCACCTGATGCGGTGGGTATCGCGCTGGAGGGGCACGTCGCAGGAAGCTGCGTCACCGGCGTCGGCGCCAGGAGGAGCCGAACTCGAACCGGGAGCGCTGCATCGCGAACCGAAGGTTCAGTGAACTCTCGCGCGGGGCCTTCATCGCGAGGTCGGAAGCGCGTGGTTTGCCGAGCGCTAGGTTAGCTTGCTGCGCTACAGCCCTCGATGGGCTGCATGGCGGCGTCGACATCTTCTTGCGTGGGGGCAACGTTCATATCCACCCAGCCCTCGCCAAGAACGACGTCGACGACCTCCGAATTGTTCGTGGGGTCGAAGTGAATCGTGGAGCCGGGGAAGTAGGCGCGCAGCGTGTAGGCCGAAGTGACGCCCTCGGTACCCGCGTAGATACGGGCGCTTTCCGGGAGCGCTTCGCCGCCCCAGTTGCTTGTTTCACTGACGACGACGCCGAGCGTGGCTAGTGACGAGCTCACCTCGCCTGCGAGTCCCGATGTTGCGCTGGAGTTGTAGACGCGAACGGTGATCGTGTCGAGTGCGGCCGGGCCCATTCCCTCAACGGGACATGGGATTGGCGCTGAATCCTCGGCGGACGGGCGCGAAAACTCCTTGTTAAACGGGAATGGGAGCAAGCCCGTCCATACGAGAGTTCCGACGAGGAGTAACACTGCAAGCACCGCCGTAATCGATCCGAAAATGACGGTTTGACGCTGCTGAACGCGTTTCTTGTACTCGGCTCGTGCGTCGAGCTGGGGGCTTTGAGAAGTCACGAAACCAAATTTATCCCAGTTCCGCCGTGTGCGCGATTAAATGACCTCGCGCTCATAGTCAACCCGGCGCGTGTTAGGAGCAAAACCGAGGCAAATAGAGGGCTTTTGGAGGGTTCGCGTTATCAATTCAGAGGTGAGAAATCAAGAGTAATTAGTGTTTCCGTTCACATTTACAGTGCGTACGATGGAGGTATTCGCGACGAAGGGAGATTTACAATGTCCGCGAAGCTCACCCGATCCCTAGCCTTAATTTCCGCCCTTACGCTCACTACGGCTGCTTGCAGCTCGAGCGATGGCGCCGATGACCCAACGACCGACGCGAGTCCGGTTGAGACCACTGAAGCTCCCGAAGAGCCTACGGAAGAACCAACCGCTGAGGAAGCGACCACCGAAGAGCCGACCACTGAGGAAGCGACTACGGAAGAGCCGACTGACGGCGATGTCGCGCTTGGTGAAACCTTCGAATCTGCCAACGGAACGTTCAGTTGGACGCTTCCAGAAGGATATGAGTTCGAAACAGGCGTAGGTGGCATTGATGATTCGGGTTACGAATGGGCAAACGGTGAGCCCAGCCAGTCATACGCGATCATCGATCCGGCTGGCATCCATGTCGGAAATATAAACGTCAATATTGCCACCGACAGTGATGGCGTTCCGCCCGCGCACGTCGAGAACATCGAGACCGTTGAGATCCCGGGCGGATACATCGAAGGTTACGACGCCTGGTTGGTATCCGAGGCTAAGAGCACCTGCCTCGAAGGTGAGGCTGAGGATCCCATGACTGAATGTGAGTACCGCATCTACATGACTCTGGTGAATGCTCCCGAAGGTTCTGAACCTCCAGAGGATGCGTGGGTGTGGAGCCATGAGACCTATGAGTCCGATGCGCCAGGCAACGTGCTGATGGTCGCTACGGTTGGCGGCGAGGGTGGCGAGGAACCACTGCCTTTCGCCTATGACGAGTTGGCCCAGTACGCGGACTCTGAGCAGTACCGTGCGCTCCAAGCCCTGTTTACTTCGTTCACGGTGACTGAGTAACGCTGAGCGGCGGCACGCTGCGACTGTGTGCTCTCGGTGCTTATCTGTAGCGGTAAGCATGGCGACACGCCGCGACACGCCGATGACATCCAGCGAACAGCTTGAGCGTGCTCTCTTCCCCGCACGAGCGGGGGAAAGGCACGTCCCGGTGTCGGTAAATCCTTGTTCCTGCACTCTTTCCCGCACGAGCGGGGGTAAGTCCATCACAGTAGGGTTCGCGGGGTGCCGCCGGGCCTCTTCCTTACGCGAGCGGAAATGTTTCTGGAGTGGTAGAGCGGGATGGGACTGCGAAGGGCCGCACGCCTGGCCTATAGGCCCCTGTAGGCTCCTCCGCCACCGCTAAAAATCAAAGATAGCCCAGCTCCTCATCGAGGAGCTGGGCTATCAGCGGAGGATGGGGGATTCGAACCCCCGAGGGCGTAAACCCAACACGCTTTCCAAGCGTGCGCCATAGGCCACTAGGCGAATCCTCCTTAGTATCCCTTAACGGGACACGCCTTCAAAGTTTACTTGGCAACTGGCAATTTTGGAAATTTAGTGCGGTAAATGGCGGGTGTCATCCGTCACCGGCACTCCATGTCAAAAATTCCAGCGTGACCTTCAATCTTTCTTTTCACGGAACTCAGAGGCGCGAATTTCTTCGATGTGCTCGGGCGTCTCGGCGGTCGGAGAGCCAAACTCCGAAGCTGGTTCGGGGACCTGATGGTCGAGATCGGCTGCGTTCAGATCGTCGGCATCAAAAGGACTAGCGTCATCATATGGACCAGTGCCATCATCCGCGTACGGATCATCCGCAGTTGTTGCAGACGGGGCTGGCTGCGAACTGCCTGTTTCGTGTATGGGAGCAACAGGAGCTGCTGGCCTAGCGGCTGGCTGGACCTTTGGCTTTGGCTGAGCGGGCCGAACTTCCGGTACTTCCTCAGTGGAGTACGTACCTTTACGAGCCGCAGTCGAACCAGTCGCTTCGGAACGCGCGGCATTGTTAAAGTCAGAAAACACTGAAGATACTCGCGTAGGTCCCTTCTTCGGCGGCTGACTGTTCTTGCTGTTGTCCTTGTCCTTGTCCTTTTCTTTGTCTTTGGACTTCGTCATCGCGGCCGCGGGCATTGCACGCTTGATCTTTCCCGCGATGCTAGGGGAGTCGGCGGAGGGAGCGGAGCCCGTCGTCGTCGGCTCGGAAGGACCGGAAAAGAAGTGCGACGCAATCAGCGCGATAACGATAAACACACCCAAACCAATAAGAAGACTGGAGGTGCGGGTCTGGGACTTGAGCTCGTTGACGTCGTTGAGGTGCTGGGCAGCGGTGAACAGGGCGGTGTCGGTGCCGAAGTCGAGCGTGACTGTGCGGTAGTAGTACTCACCGGAGGAGTTGGAAATCTTGCCCTCGCCGGGGGAGAGCAACGTATCTCGCGAGTCGGGGCTGGCCACGAGTAGCGACTGCGCAAGTGAGGGCGCTTGGCTGCCAACCTTCGTCTGGCGGTTTTCCGAGCTCTTAGAGGCGATGACAATTGCCGTGCTGTCGAGATCCTGTGCCGCGACCGCGGTGGTGAGAAATGCGCCGATGTCCGTGGTCTCTTCGGTGAAGTTCTCCGCCGCATAGGCTTCCATCTGATTGATCTGGGCGGACACCTTCGCCGCCGCGAACTGCTCAATGTTTCGCTGAAGAGCAAGGTTGGCGCCAAACACGATGAGCAGAATGCCTAGAAAAGTGGCAATGAGCAATGCCAGTAGGCCCTTCCGCCTGCGTGAGCGCTCTGCCGTAGTTTCAATCGTGGACATGATTCTCCCTTACTCGCCGTTGAAGCTAGAGCTTTGATGCTTTGAAGATTAGGAAATCGAAATTGGAAAGTTAATGACGGTGTAATGAGGAACTTCTCATCATGATACGTGGCTTAAATGAAGTGGCGTTGGCTGACCGCGCTCAAATGTCGTAAACTAAACGCGACTCCCCACGTGGCGTCATCTTGGGTCACTCCCCCAGGGCAGGAATGCAGCAAGGGAATCCGGGCTCTGACGGGTGCGTGGGGAGTCCCTTTTATTTTCTGGCAGGGCGCCCGTTGGATCGGTGGATCGACCAGCACAGAATGCCGGCATTGCAGATAGACTTGAGCGCGTGAGTACCGCTATTTATCGCCGCTACCGGCCGCAGACGTTTCAAGAGGTCATCGGGCAAAACCATGTGACCCAGCCGCTTATGGCTGCCCTCGAAGCCGGGCGCACGACTCACGCCTACCTCTTCTCCGGCCCGCGCGGTTGTGGGAAGACCACCTCGGCGCGTATCTTGGCGCGCTGCCTGAACTGCGCGGAGTATCCCACCGATACACCCTGTGGCAAGTGCGATTCGTGCGTGGAACTCGCGCGTGACGGTTCTGGTTCACTCGACGTTGTTGAGCTCGACGCCGCTTCGCACGGTGGCGTGGACGACGCCCGCGAACTCCGCGAGCAGGCGGGCTTTGCACCGGTGCGAGACCGCTACAAGATCTTCATCATTGACGAAGCCCACATGGTCTCCAACCAAGGCTTTAACGCGCTCCTGAAGCTGGTGGAAGAGCCCCCGGAGCACGTGAAGTTTATTTTTGCGACCACGGAGCCCGAGAAAGTCATCGGCACCATCCGCTCGCGCACCCATCACTACCCATTCCGCCTGGTTCCACCCTCCAACCTCGAGGATTACCTCGCAGAACTTTGCGAAGCCGAAGGCGTCAGCGCGGGCAAGGATGTGCTCTCGCTCGTCGTGCGCGCGGGTACCGGCTCCGTGCGAGACACGCTCTCCGTACTTGACCAGATCATCGGTGGCTCCGAAGGCTCGGTTCTCGACTACGAACGCGCAGTCTCGCTGCTCGGCTACACCTCTGCAACTCTCCTCGACGACGCCGTTCGCGCAGTTGCCGAGCAGGATGGCGCGGCTTTGTTTGGGGTCGTTGATTCAGTGGTGAAGTCGGGCCACGATCCGCGCAGGTTTGTGGAGGATTTACTCCAGCGTCTGCGCGACCTCGTCATTATTTCTCTTGCCGGAGATTCGGCGCACGACGTCTTTGTGTCTGTGCCTGAAGACCAATACGCCCGCATGGTTCAGCAGGCAAGCGCCCTAGGTGCTGCGCGGGCATCGCGATGTGCCGACCTCACGAATGACGCGCTTACCGCAATGGTGGGTGCAACGGCACCTCGTCTTCAGCTCGAACTCCTTTGTGCTCGACTCATCGTGTCGCAGCGGGCGCCCGAGCAGGCGGCTGAGCCGGCCGATACTCCCGCGTTACCGCCAGAATCGCTATTGAAGTTCCGCAAGCCTGCGGGCCCGGCGGCAGGAGTGCAGCCAAGTAGCTCCCAAGATGCCGAGCGAACAGATGAGCGTCTGGCCGGTGAAGGAAAAGCCGGCGAACGAAAGCCCAGCGAGACACCAGCTCAGCGTATGAACGCGAAATCGTCAGCACAGACAGATCCACGTAGTCGCCCCATGCCGGCATTCCCAGCTACAGCCCCGGAGACTCCGGCAAAGATTGTTCAATCTGCTGAGTCGCCCGACGATAGTCAGGCCGAGGCGATCGCTGAGGTGACTGAGCCGGAGAAGGACTTCTCAACAGTTGCTCGGGACAAGAAACCGATCACGCCATCGGATGATGAGCAAGAGATCGAGCGGAAGGCTCAGAAATCGAAGTCGGAGTCGGAGCCAGAGCCTCAGGCAGTAGCGACGCCGGCAGTGGCACGCCCGGGCAATGACGATCTCGAGAAGATTCAAAGCAATTGGCAGGCCATCCTCGAGTCTGGCGAGATTGGAAATCTCGCGCTCGGGCAGCTGAATAGCTCGCAAGGTCCCGTGGAGCTGACTGACGGCGTGCTGTACGTGGCGTTCTCAATGCCCGCCATTGCGGATCGATTCAATCAGCGCAACGGCGGCGATTCCGTCACGGCCGCTATCAAGAAAGTCGTTGGCCTAGAGGTCCGAGTTGAGGGTCGCGGTACTGATGCCGCCCCAAAAGCTGAGGCCGCACCCGCTGCGGCCGTAGTAGGACAGAGGCAGCCAGCGGCACCTGCGGCTCCGGCTGAGCCATCGCACGCAGGTCAGCAGTATCCGACAGATACCCAACGGTCCATGGCAGAGACCCCGCTTCCGCAAGAGCCCGATGATGGCTTGGATGAGCCGATTGAGCCGGAGACTGATCCGGTCTATCAGGACGATTCACCGCGCAACGATGATCCGGCCGGAGTTCTGGCAAAGCTGCTCGATGGCACCGCAACGATCATTGGTGAGGACAACACGAAGACGGCGACGTCGGTGTCAGACTCCGAATCGGGCCCAGAGCCCGTTGAGCCAAGAACCACGCCTAACGTGGAATCAGAGGGTTCCGAGCCGTTCTACGCCCAGCAGATGCCCACGCCTCCGCCGGCGAGCCCGCCGGAAGGCCTCACCACCTCGCAGAGTTTCCCGCAGCCTCCCCCAATGGCGGCACCGAATGGATACGGACAACAAGTGAAGTCTGCGTGGACGCCAGGTGGGGCCGATCGTCGTCGTCGAGGAAACGAGTCCAACGAAAGCAGTGAGCGCGCCGCGGAACAATCGGAGTCGAGCGAGGCGAATGTGCCCGACGTCGCCTCGGTTGATAAGCCTCGCACGCTCAGAGCCGTGCCAGAATCCGAGTGGGACGAGGTTTCGATGGATGATCCAGAAATCTCGCAATCAGACCTCGTGGGAATCCAAGTGGTGCTCAACCGCTTCGACGCCAAGGTGATCGAGGAAATCCCCAACTCGCAGGGAAGGTAGTGATCCATGGCCGGGATTTATGACGGCGCCGTGCAAAGCTTGATCGATGAACTGGGAAGACTGCCCGGCATCGGTCCAAAAAGCGCCCAGCGCATCGCCTTCTATCTGCTAGAGGCGGACGATCAGGACGTGGTAGCACTCGTTGAATCGCTGCAGGCCGTGAAGTCGAAAGTGAAGTTCTGTACGGTGTGCGGCAACGTGACCGAAGAAGAACTGTGCCGAATCTGCTCTGATTCGCGCCGACTCGACTCCATCATCTGCGTGGTTGAAGAGGCCAAGGATATTGTGGCCATCGAGCGCGCTCGCGAGTATCGCGGAAAGTATCACGTGCTCGGTGGTGCGATTGATCCTATCGGTGGCGTCGGTCCCGAGTCGCTGCGCATTCGCGAACTTTACTCGCGCCTAGCTGGCGGCACTGTCGAGGAAGTTATCCTCGCGATGGACCCGAACGTGGAAGGTGAAGCTACGGCCACCTACCTGTCCATTAATCTTTCCCAGATGGGTGTGGCTGTGTCGCGTTTGGCGTCCGGTCTGCCGGTGGGTGGCGACCTTGAGTACGCCGACGAAGTGACCATTTCTCGCGCACTCGAAGGCAGGCAGCGGATTCATACGCCCGCCGCGCAGCTGTGATTTCAAAGGCTCACAACCACGTGCAACTTCCACAACTGTCCACCTCGTGGTACGTTCTTCGGAACTTTCAGGTACACGAAATAGAGTTGTGGTGACCTGGAAACTTAGGAGTACCCGTGGCGCTAGTTGTGCAGAAGTTCGGTGGATCGTCCGTAGCGGATGCCGCCGGAATTAAACGCGTCGCCCGCAGAATCGTTGATACGCGCAATGCGGGCAACGACGTGGTTGTGGTGGTCTCAGCAATGGGTGACACCACGGATGAGCTCATCGACCTCGCTATGTCCGTCAACTCGGACGCCCCAGCCCGTGAGATGGACATCCTCCTCACCGCAGGTGAGCGCATATCCATGGCCCTGCTTGCTATGGCTGTCCATGATCTCGGAGTCGAGGCCCAAGCGTTCACCGGGCAGCAAGCCGGCCTACACACGGACTCGCTCTATGGGCGCGCGTCGATTGTCGGCGTCGTTCCGGAGCGAATCGCTCGTACGGTACGGGACGGCTCGGTTGCGATCATCGCCGGTTTCCAAGGCGTCAACGAAAATAACGACGTCACCACGCTTGGCCGAGGCGGTTCCGACACCACGGCGGTGGCATTTGCCGCCGCACTGCAAGCAGATGTTTGTGAAATCTACTCAGACGTTGATGGCGTCTTCAGCGCCGACCCACGCATCTGCCCCAAGGCGCACAAGCTCGCCGCACTCACTTACGAAGAAACTCTCGAAATGGCCGCACACGGATCAAAGATCCTGCATCTGCGTGCCGTTGAATATGCGCGCCGTTTTCACGTGCCACTGCATGTGCGATCGTCGTTCTCAGATAAGGAAGGAACCTGGATCGTGGACGAATCAGCCCGTAGCCGTTGGGAGGGCGAGAACGAAGCCCCCGTTATTTCCGGCGTCAGCCACGATAAGTCGCAGGCCAAGATTACCGTTGCCGGCGTTCCGGACGTCCCCGGCGCCGCAGCCCGCATCTTCAGCGTGGTTGCCGGAGCGAACGCGAACATTGACATGATCGTGCAAAACCAGCCCACCAACCTCAACGGAATCGCAAACATTTCGTTCACGGTGGGCCTCGCCGAAGTCAAACCCACCATGCGCGCCCTTGAAAACGCCCGCGAGGACCTAGGCTACAACGAGCTCCTGCTCGATGAGGGCATGGGTTCGGTCTCGCTCATCGGTGCGGGCATGCGCTCGCACCCCGGCGTCTCCGCCAAGTTCTTTGGCGCGCTGTTCGAGGCCGGCATCAACATTGACATGATTACCACCTCCGAGATTCGGATCTCGGTGGTCGTGGACGTGCAGCAGGTCGACGAGGCCGTGCGCGTCATCCACACCGCCTTCGGCCTCGACGCCGACGGCGAAGCTATCGTTTACGGAGGTTCAGGACGATGAGCATCACTTTGGCAGTTGTTGGCGCGACCGGGCAGGTCGGCCAAGTTATGCGCACTCTTCTGGAGGAGCGCAACACGGACGTCGACGCCGTTCGTTTCTTCTCATCCGCCCGCTCGGCAGGGAAGGTTCTTCCGTTCCGTGGGCAAGACATTGTGGTTGAGGACGTCGCCACCGCAGACTTTGCCGGCATCGACGTTGCCGTCTTCTCCGCAGGCGCCACGGCTTCGCGCGAGTACGCTCCAAAGTTCGCCGACGCCGGGGCAGTCGTCGTCGATAACTCCTCGGCTTGGCGAAAGGACGACGACGTTCCGCTCGTCGTCTCCGAGGTCAACCCCGCAGCGATCAAGAACCGTCCCAAGGGCATCATCGCCAACCCGAACTGCACCACCATGGCAGCTATGCCCGTGCTGAAGGTGCTCTCGGATGAAGCTGGATTGAAGAGGCTCGTTGTATCTTCCTACCAGGCAGTATCTGGATCCGGGGTCAAGGGCGTGAAGGCTCTTGCCGATCAAACCCGTGCTGGTGTTGAGGCCGGTGACGCTCTGGAGGAGCTCGCTGTTGATGGCACAGCCATCCCGCGTCCAGAAGACAACGGCCCGTATGTTGCACCAATCGCGTTCAACGTGGTGGCGCTCGCGGGTAGCCTCGTCGACGACAGTTCGAACGAGACTGATGAAGAGCAAAAGCTTCGCAACGAATCGCGCCGGATCCTTGATCTTCCCGATCTCAAGGTGGCTGGCACGTGTGTGCGGGTACCCGTATTCACCGCGCACTCCATGAGTGTCAATGCTGAGTTCGACAACGCGATCTCTGTTGAGCGCGCGAAGGAACTGCTCGAGAATGCGCCGGGAGTCAAGGTAGTGGACGTGCCGTCACCGCTGGAGGCCGCCGGAACTGATCCGTGCTACGTGGGCCGCATCCGCCAAGATCAGTCCGTCGATGACGGTAAGGGCCTCGCCATGTTTATCGTTGGCGACAACCTGCGCAAGGGCGCCGCTCTCAACACGATTCAGATCGCAGAGCTCGTGATCGAGGAGCTGCGGGGCTAGAGCCCACTCGTAGCCCGATAGAAAGGGGAGGCATCCGCAATCGGGTGCCTCCCCTTTTACCAAACAATCCTCACATATCGTAGGCGTCCACGGACTCATCATCGGTGACCGGCTCGAACATTGT
>CAYOEJ010000032.1:15683-17661 GCA_964403015.1 uncultured Arcanobacterium sp. | reverse complement strand
GAATTGAACCCCGGTCCGACGATGCAAAACCCAAGACTTCTCCGGGTGCAGTCTGCATTGCGTTGTTTTCGGCCCCAGCACTCTCGCAGACAAGTTGCTGACGGACCTAGTCATCTAAGTGTTCTCTACTCCCCAATGACGAGGTTGTAGAGCAGTGGCTCTCTAAAGCGACGCCAGGACTCTAACGTGAAAGCAACGTTAGGCTGACGGATTTCATTTAATGCGCTCGCTTAGGCAGCGAGGGCGAAATCGGACTTCTGCTTGTTGGCAGTTATTGTTTTGCAGAGAGTCGTTAAAGAGATGACTCTGCATCCTCTACCCGCTTCCCTTCGGCAGTCATCGCCGTCGAAACCGATCATCCCCTATTCAGTTTTCATGTCCCGTTTCTGGTGAAAGTCCCCCATCACCATGGGCGAGAAACTGTCTGTCGAGTATAGCAACGCAACTTTCGTCGCGTCTATTCCCCGCGTCACTAAATCAGGTCAACGAGATCCGCAATCGACTCGTGCACCTCGTCCGGACGGTAGGGGAACTTCTCGATTTCCTCTCTCTTCGTCGAACCCGTGAGCACAAGGTGCGTCTTCAGACCAGCCTCCACGCCGGCAAGAATGTCCGTGTCCATCCGGTCACCAACGATTGACGTATCCTCAGAATGCGCACCAATCTTGTTCAACCCGTTGCGCAGCATCACCGGGTTAGGCTTGCCCACGAAGAACGGACTGCGGCCAGTTGCCTTCTCGATCATGGCCGCAACAGCACCGGTGGCGGGGATGTCGCCGTCAGCAGAAGGCCCGGTCGCATCAGGATTCGTCGCGATAAACCTAGCTCCACGCTGGATAAGGCGGATAGCTTGGGTAATCGCATCGAACGAGTAAGTGCGCGTCTCTCCAAGAACCACAAACTCTGGATCAGCAGCGGTGAGCGCGAAGCCTTCCTCGTACAACGCCGTCGTCAGCCCGGCCTCACCCACGACGTAAGCCCGGCGATCTTCAGACTGCTGGCCTAAGAACCGTGCCGTGGCAAGAGCGGAGGTCCAAATCCGATCCGTCGATACCTCGAGTCCCGAGGTTCGCAAGCGCGCAGCCAAATCACGCGCTGTAAAAATCGAATTGTTCGTCAAGATCAGGTGAGGGATGTCTTTTTCGTTCAGTCTCGCTAGGAAGTCTGCGGCGCCCGGAAGCGCGGTGCCTTCGTGAACGAGAACGCCGTCCATATCAATTAGCCATGCATTCATACTCAACATGTAACACGGCTGGGCAGGTAATTAAAAGCCCCTGCTCAATGTTGGTGTCATGTTCACGCTCGCTCGAGCGCTAGGGCACGAATGCGCCGGCCTCGTTACGACGCGTATCAGCTGTACTGGCGGCGCTTGGCGGCGCTCATCGCGCGTTCCGCTTCACGCATGTCTTGACGACGACGCAGGGTCTCGCGCTTATCCCAGTCCTGTTTACCTCGCGCGAGTCCGATTTCGAGCTTTGCTCGGCCACGAAGGAAGTAAAGTTCGAGTGGCACAATGGTCACGCCCTTATCGCGCACCCGCACACCTAGCTTGACGAGCTCGTCCTTGTGCAACAAAAGCTTGCGTTTCTGAGTAGGCGCGTGGTTGGTCCACGACCCCATCGCGTAGACGGGAATATTCATTCCCACCACCCATGCTTCACCGCGGCGATCGATGTCGATCCACGCCTCGGCAATGGAGGCGCGACCCAACCGAAGTGCCTTGACCTCGGTGCCAGACAGCACGATTCCCGCCTCGAATTCCTCATCGATAAAGTAATCGTGACGAGCCTTCTTGTTGCGGGCAATAACCTGCTTGGCGTCGGCTGCTGCTTTAGCCTTTTGTGCGGGAGAAAGTTTCCCGTCGGCTGATTTTTTTGCCATGCGAAACCTCCTCTTTGACAACCGGGCTTCCGATTGGTGCACGTGCAATCTTACGAACGACCCAGTTTAGCGCCGACTCGGCCATTTAGCCAAAAGT
>CAYOEJ010000032.1:12269-15583 GCA_964403015.1 uncultured Arcanobacterium sp. | reverse complement strand
GTCTGCGCCTCACCACAGCGTGAGCGCAGGTCAACACCGTTGTGCATCCATCTCCCACCGAATGGATATTCACGCATACCGAAAGGTGAAGTCACATAGACGGGTGCAGGAACGGGAGGCACGATCCACGACGCAGAAGGCTGCGGAGCTGGAGCTGGAGCTGGCGCGGGGGCGGGCGCTGGCGCAGGGGCGGGTGCGGGCGCGTTCTGCTTCTGCGCTTCCCTACGCGCCGCTTCTTCGGCCTTTCGTCGCGCTTCTTCATCCGCCTTACGCTTGGCTTCCTCAGCGGCCTTACGCCGAGCCTCTTCTTCCGCCTTGCGACGGTTCTCTTCGTCAATTTCCTTGATGCGAGCCGCGGTCGATTCCTTCGCCTCTTCGGCATCTTCAATCGATGCCTCGTACTGCGACTTCTGAGATTCGAGAGTGGCTGATTGTTCGCTTAGGTCCGCCTCAACGCTCTCAAGCTCCCTCTTGCGAGTATCTGCGGCAACGCGCTTTTCTTCTTGGACGACGACGAGCGCATCCGCTTCCGCCTTTAGTTCCGTAACGCGCTCCTCGACCGCCTCTTGGCGTACCTGTCGGTTCTTTGACTGCGCTGCCGCCTGTTCAAGCTGAGTGAGCGCGGTGGTCTGGGTTCGGGTCATGGCAGAGTTGATACGGTACGAATCTGCAAATTCTTCTGCGGATGTGGATCCCAAAATGAGATCGACGGTAGATGGCATGGTCTCGCCCCGATAGGTGGAACGAGCAAGCTCCCCAATCGATATGCGCGTCTCTTCCGCTGCACCTTCGCTGGACTGGATCTCCTCATCGATCGCATCCAGTTCACCCTGGGCAGCCACAAGCAACGCTGCGTTCGCCTCGGCGTCTCGCTTCGCGGCGGATAGCTCCTGCTCGGCCTTAACCAAATCCGCCTGAGCCCCGGGAATCTTCCCACGAGTCTCTTCAAGATCAAGGTATGCCTGCTGGAGGTCAATGTCTACGCCCTCAAGCACGGACTGCATGCGCTCAATTTCGCGCTCCGTCTCCTCCTGCTGATCCACGAGGTCTTGGCGTTCGTCTGCCATTGCAGGGGCAGATCCAAGGCCGGCGAGAGCGGAAATGACGAGTGCGGCAACGACTCCGGTGAACTTTCGACGCATGTATGACTCCTAGACGCGCGTGTAACGCCGTAGCGCAAAGAACGAGGCAAGAGATGCAATGAGGACTGCCCCAAGCAGAAGCCAGGGGGCGAGCCTGAGCACGTCGTCGGTACCAACGATCCGAAGCCACGAATCAGCAAACCAATCACGTACGAAGAACTCGACAGCAACATAGAGTCCGCCAATGGCAAGGAGGGCGCCGATAAGCGCAGAGATTATGCCTTCGAGGATGAACGGAAGTTGGATGAACCCGTTTGAGGCACCCACGTAACGCATGATTTCCGTTTCGTTGCGACGGAACATGGCCGACAGACGAATCGTTGCGGGAATGAGCAGCAGCGCGGTCACGATCATGATGCCGGCCAGGATGGTGGCAATCAGCGTAAACCGGTTGAGCATGCTGAACAGCGGCTGGAGTTGCTCGCGCTGATCCACAACCGTTTCGACGCCGGGCCGGCCTTCAATGAGCTCCCCTACCACCTGAATCTCTTCTTGGTCAGGGTTTAGAAGCTTGAGTCGGAACGAGACCTGCATAAGCTCTTCGTCCACGGTATCTACCCACACCGTGTCCTGCATTTGCTCACGGAACGCCTCGTAGGCCTCCGCCTTTGTCTCAACGAATACCTCGTCAATGTACTCAGACATTTCTTCGGAATTCAGATAGGCGTCCATCTCTTCAATCTGGGCCTCAGTAGCCTCGCCACCGGCACACGCCGCGTTCGACGACTCGATCGGACACATGAACACGGAGACCTCGACCTTGTCATACCAGTCGTTCTTCGCGTTCTCGATCTGTGTCTGGAAAAGAATTGCTGCCCCCACAAAGAGCAGGGATACGAAAGTCACCAGAATGACCGAGGCCATCATCGAGGTGTTCGTGCGCAGGCCCTTCCAGACCTGAGAGAAAATAAAGCGCAATCTCATGAGCGCGCACCTCCGTAAACGCCGCGTTCCTGATCTCGCACAATTTCGCCGTCGACGAGCTCAATCACGCGTTTACGCAGCTGGTTCACGATCGCTTGATCGTGAGTCGCCATGACAACGGTTGTGCCTTGACGATTAATCCGGTCAAGGAGACGCATAATTCCGAGCGCGGTGGCGTGGTCGAGGTTACCGGTCGGTTCGTCGGCAAGAAGAAGTTCAGGGCGGTTGACCATGGCGCGAGCAATTGCCACTCGCTGCTTCTCGCCACCGGAAAGCTCGTGCATCTGACGGCGTTCCTTGCCGTCGAGTCCCACGAGTTCAAGTACCTGAGGCACTTCCTTCATGATGGCGTGGCGGGGTTTGCCGATCACCTGCATGGCGAGAGCGACGTTTTCCACCACGTTTTTGTCCGACAGCAATCGGAAATCTTGGAAAACAGTACCAATCTGGCGGCGCAAAAAAGGTACGCGACGAGTGGATACGCCAGCAAGGTCCTTGCCAAGCACATGAACGGTTCCCGACGAGGGGCGTTCTTCAGCCAAGATGAGGCTGAGCATGGTCGATTTACCGGATCCTGATGCGCCCACGAGGAACACGAAGTCCCCGCGTTCGATATTCATGCTCACTTGGTCGAGAGCCGGAGCAGCACCCCGCGCATAAACCTTCGTGACGTTGTCGAAACTGATCATTAATAGTGCCAATACATTGTGGACATGGTCGCCATCAGCCTAATTGGCAAGCTAAAAACCTCGAGCAAGGCACGCCGTTGCCCAGCGCGCGTCACATTCCGCTGAGTACGTGTCGCGCTATCAGACCAGAGCGCAACACGCTGCGCGTCGCGCCGAGTGTCACCTAGTCGTCGTTACCGAGCTGTTCTTGGCGCCAGCGAATGCCGGCGTCGATAAACCCGTCGAGATCGCCGTCGAAAACGGAATCAGTGTTGCCCACTTCGTGGCCCGTACGCAGGTCTTTAACCATCTGGTAGGGATGCAGTACGTAGGAACGCATCTGGTCGCCCCAGGATGCCTTCACGTCTCCGGCCAATTCCTTCTTCTTCGCCTGTTCTTCTTCGTGGCGAAGCTGCAAGAGCTTGGACTGGAGAACGCGCAAGGCGGCAGCGCGGTTTTGGATCTGCGACTTTTCATCCTGCATGGACACCACGATCCCAGTGGGAATGTGGGTCATACGCACGGCGGAGTCTGTGGTGTTCACCGACTGACCACCCGGGCCCGATGAACGGAAGACATC
>CAYOEJ010000032.1:0-12169 GCA_964403015.1 uncultured Arcanobacterium sp. | reverse complement strand
GAGAAGCTCGGCACCCATGTCCGGGTCCGTCTCCGCTTCCTCATTCGCCATCTCAAACAGCGTCTCCAGATCAGAAACGCGCTCGCCCATACGCTTGACGCGCTCAAGTTCGGACTGGGCGTGCGAAAGCTTGGACGTCACGGCCTGTGCGGCGTCAGGATCGTCCCAAAGATCGGGTGCGGAAGATTCTTCCGTCAACTGAGCGATCTGCGCGGTTAACGCTTCGACATCAGTAACAGATTCGATCTGCTTGTAGGTGCGCTGGATCTCTTCAATTTCATGCTGGTAATCAATGGCCACGGTTCCACAGTCTACGGCATGTGAGCGCTCGCGCGAACGGCTGGACTGAGAGGGCAGTTACTCGGGAGGCGCTTACCGATCTCCGTCATTGAGGACCGTATGCTCAGTGAGTATTTTGTGAGCGGCTTGCAGGCCCGCTGATTGGCTATCGTCTAGTGGCGTCTCCACCAGCACGCGGTAGATCGAACTGTTACCATCAAAGTCATACTGGCCACCACGATGGCGGATCGTGAGATGGCCGAGTTTGCCTCCCGCGGCTTCTTCCACATCGACATCATCATCTTCTCGCTGCGAGCTATGCGTGCTTTCTCACTGACTCTACGAAACCTCGCGGCCGCTGTGCAATACCGTGTGGGGCTTCGGAGTGGTCAAGGAAGTTTTCGAAGGCGTGCATAGCTCGTTGCGCTGATAGAAACCTCGTCGATTGCTTCTAAGAAGTCCGGTACGAAGGGTAGATTCACATCGGTCGAGAGGCTGACGACGACGGACCCTCCAGCAACACCAGTCGGTTGCGCGATCCTGAAACGCGGATCAACGCCACGCTCTGCGATGGCGACCTGAACGGATTGCGCGGTATAGAGCTCGGAGGAACCGGAATAGTAGGCCGCATCCGAAAGTTCCTGGGCGACCGCGAGCGCCAGCGCGTCCGATTCGGCGAGGAGATCTTTGCGGGCATTGTGCAGCGAGGCAGCCGAGCCGATCACGAAGATGAGCGCGAGAACGAAAACCCACACGCCCAAACCAAGCATGATGAGGTTGCCCGGCTCGGAGGCCGCGTTGCTTTGCTTCTTCACTCGCGCACCCGCCTGAACTCATCCACTCGCATCGATTGCGAATCGGAGAGCGTCACCTGCCGGTCAAGGATCGGAATCGTGACCGTGGCTTGCGCATTCACCTCAACAAAGCTGCCGGGTGAAAGGCACGGCGAGGCGGTGCAGGAGAAGTCAAGTGCGAGTGGTTCATCTATTCCCCTATCCGCCCACGCCTGCTGCCCGGCAGCAAGGCCTCTCACGTGCGCCTCGCTCGTGGACTCTGAGCGGATGAACTCGCGCACTGAGTTTCGCACTGCCGCTTGGAGCGCGAATTGAGCGGAGAGGATCGTGGCAAGCACGGAGATGAGTACCAGAACTGGCACAATGATCACGGCCATGATTCCAATGAACTCCACCACCGCATTGCCCTTCTCACCACACTTGCTCGCCACGGGCCTACTCCACCGGAACATGAGCCTGCACCTCAATGAGATCGTTGCCGAGAAAGCCGACGAGCGGAGCAGGCGACGTCACGGTGACAACTAGTGTGCCCGCCGTGGCCCGCGCTGAAACGTTCGCCGCATATGCATCTGGCAATGTGGACGTGATGAGATCGGTAGTGCGCTGGATGGCAACCGGCGTGCCCGCCCCATCAAGACTGCCCGCACGTGCTCCCTCCATCGCACTATCGATGAGGATCTCTCGCACATACCACGTCAGCGCCAAGGACATGATCGTGTAAACGAGTAGGAGGAACAGCCCCACCGTGCCGATAAATCCGACCGTGGCGTTGCCTGAATCAGATACTGAGGATCCGGCTGATCGCATTATTAAACAGATCTGATAATGCTGGTCCGGCGATTGCCCAGAGCAGCACGACGAGCGCTGCAGTCATGAGCGTGATCATGACCCAGCCAGGAACGTCCCCTGCCTCATCGTGTTCGCGAAAATGGCGGATTTTCATGTGTTACCTTCCTTCGGTTGAGGTTTCCTCGGTCAAAGTGAGCAAAATAGCGTTTCGGGATGAGCTAGATAGTGTTTCGGAATGAGCTAGGTGAAGTTGAGGGCGGATAGCGCCGGGAAAAGTGTGAAGAGCACGGTGACGGGAAGAATGAGGAATACGACAGGCACCATCATCGAGATTTCTGCCTTACCTCCAAGCTCGATGAGCTCGCGGCGAGCAGCATCTCGAGAATCACGCGCCTGTGTGTGCAGGGTCTTCGATAGTCCACTGCCCAGCTCCAGAGAACCCACAACCGCATCAGTGAACCGAGAAACGTTCGTGTTGCTAGCGCGCTGTCCCATGGCGTTAAGCGCCTCTGACAGTGAGTTTCCAGAGCGTACATCCCCCATGGTTCGCTGAAGTTCGGTGATGAGGTCCCCCGCGCCCATACGCGCCACTCGCTCGATCGCCACGCGGATCGGCTCGCCTGAGCCGACCGCGAGCGCCAGTAGCTCAACTACGTCAGGCAATTCCCGCGTATAGCTCTGGGACCTCGTTGCTACGCGCCTCGTCAGATGGGAGTCGGCTGCTAGCGCACCGCCGATGATGCCAACAGCAACGGCGAGCAATGCGAGTACTGGGGGCACGCCCCGAGTTACGAGAGCAAAAGCAAAGACAATTCCAAGTCCGCCGCCGATTGCTGCCCACTGAAGTTGGTGCAATCTGAACGACGTTAGGGAACCTTCGCCAAGCATCTCGAGACGACGCTCGACTGTCGCACGGGTTGAACCTACGGTTTCGAGCACCTTCAAGGCAACCTGTCCGGCACGCTCCCGCAACCCGGAGCGGCGCGGTGCTGTAGAACGCGTGGCAACGTGTGGCCAGATTCGCCGCGCGAGGCGGTTGGGACGATACAGAAGAGAGCTGCCGATAAGGACGGTTCCCAGTGATACCACTGCGCCCACCATGAAAGACTCAAGCATGCCCCACCGCCTCGCGCTGCGCTATGTCAACAGATGCTGATTGCGGTTTGCCAAATATTCGCGATTCTTCGGGAAGTCTTCCCAAGCGAATCATGAGCGCATAGGCAGCAATAGTCATCACGAGGCCAAGAGCAAGAACAGCAATTCCCGCGGGCGTCGCGAATGCTTCAAACGTGCCGGGACGGGAGGTGAACAGGAGCAGCATGAGCCACGGTGCAACCGCCGCCAGCCTCGCACCATTAACAGTCCATGACTGGCGTGCGAGCAGATCCCCTCGCGCCCGATTATCTTCGCGCACAAGCTTTGCAAGATCAGAGAGCATGGCCGCTAGGTCTCTCCCACCAAGATCATTCGAAATTCGCATTGCTTCGACGATTCGATCTGCCATTGGATCTGAGAGGCGATTTTTGAGTTCGTCGAGGCAAGGGTTCAGACGTCCCGCAGCGCGCAGGTGAAGAGCGAAATCCGCAAAGGCCGGCCGAACAATTTCCGGTCCACGAATTGCGAGCTGCGAGAGTGACTCCCCCACGCTTAGACCAGCACGAACTCCCGATACAACTTCGTCGAGGACTTCCGGCCATGCCTCGCGGAGAGCTTCCCGCCGTCGTCGTTCAGCAGCGTTCTTCCACGCGGCTGGCAGTACCGCGCCGAGCAGAGCTAAGCACAGTGCGATTGGCGCAGAACCGGTGAAAGCGTATGCGGCGACGAAGGTCGCTAAAGCTCCAGCTATTGGCGGAAGAAGCCGCGTTTGAGCACGCTGCCAGTCGATGGGCCGAGAATTCTGGGGCGTCGGGTCCACTGCTGCGCGCAGGATCATCAGCGCACCTAGACCAATGATGGCTCCAATTAGAAACTCCATGGTTCACCACCTAGGAGTTCGGTGGGGTCGTACCCAGCTGCTTCAAAGAGCTCGGGTTCGGGCAAGTAGGACGAACTACGTCTGAGCCCGTCTCCCCTGTCTACAAAGAGTTCCGAGGTCTCAACAACCTCACCTTCGGTGCGGCCTGTGACGGCGAGAATCTCTCGCACGCGGCGCGCACCTGATCGTTCCCGATGAACGTGGACAATGATGTCGACTGTTTGTGCAACGGTAGGAACCACAAAGCTTGGCGACACATTCTCACCAGCCAGCAGCGGAAGTACACAGAGCTTGGATATCGCCTCGCGCGCAGAGTTTGCGTGGATCGTACAGGCACCCGGGATCCCCGAGTTGAGCGCAATCAACATGTCAAAGGCCTCGGCTTGGCGGACCTCACCGATCACGATGCGATCCGGTCGCATACGAAGTGCCTCTTTAACTAGCCTGCGCAGAGTTACTTCGCCGCGGTCCTCAATGTTAGGCGGTCTCGTTTGCATTGCCACAACATCGCGATGCGCGAGGTTCAATTCGAATACTTCTTCGGCACTAATGATCCGTTGATGGGCTGGCACGGAGCCAAGCAATGCACCCAACATCGTTGTTTTTCCGGCCTGTGTTGCTCCCGAGACAATAACGTTGAGGCCGACGTCGATTGCGGCTTCTAGGAACTGTGCGGCTTTGTCCGTGAGCATATCGAGCTCGACGAGATCGCTCAGACGCCGCGGACGCACAATGTATTTGCGAATGTTGACCGCCCAGTGCTTTCGCGTGATATCAGGAATCGCCACATGGAGCCGCTCACCAGTCGAAAGCGCTGCATCAACAAAGGGAGATGAGAGGTCCAAGCGCCGTCCTGAGGCTCGGAGCATCCGTTCCACAAGATCTTTGACCTGCTGCTCTTTCAAGATCACGGTCGATAATTCAGATAGGCCGCCTCTCGCAAAGAAAACTTTGCCGGGAGCATTGATCCAAATCTCTTCGATCGTCGGATCATCTATGAGGTGCTGTATCGGTCCAAATCCACCCACATCATCACGAAGCTGCCGATGAGTGACCGCCGGGTCCTTAATAGGTTCTACTCGACCAACGACCGTGAGTTCCTCGTACTCAGTCATTGCTCGGTCGATCACAGAGTCCAATGAGCGCAGGTCCACTTGCGGGTCTATACCTTCTTGGCGGACGAGCTCGCGAACTCTTCGATCAAGCCAGAGCGATGCCTGCCCGCGCTGCTGCTCTACCGTCGTCATCGCCCACCTCCAAGGTGAGGTTATGAAAAGCGGAATACCGGCGTCGTCGTCAATCCACAGCTGTGGAAGGAAAACCCGCATGAGCCTAGAAGTGTGATAGTCGATGACCTAGGCTGAACGTCCCTCAGACGATAACTTTCAGTGAACCAATGGGAAACGAATCAGCAACACCGTGACACAATATGGTCACCCTCGCGCTATTGCGCGTATTGCTGCGGAAAGCTCTGGCTACTATCGGCTTATCGTCGTAGCTGAGGAGGAAGTTATGTCGGACAGTCACTATGCAAAGTCGGGCCCCACCGGACAGGCTGATGGAGGTAGGGATCGTAGGCGGACAATCGTTCTCGCGATTCTCGCAATCATAGTCATCGCAGTTGCAGTCTTCGTCGGGCTGAAACTTGCCACATCTGACTCATCGCAATCGTCAACTGAAGCGCCAACGACTCAGCAGACCACCGCTGAGCCGTCTGTTACGGATAGTCCTTCGGAAGACCAAGACAGCCCAGATACTCGACCGGCAACGCCACGACCAACCAGCATGACGGAAGGCGAAGGCGAAACAAGCTCCGCCCCGACAGGACTTCCAGATGAAGCCGAAGAGATCACGACGGTCATCGTCAACGAAGGCTTCGCGACGGCAGCCTTCCGCACTCCGAGTGGGAATATCGGCTGCGATATCAATACGGATATCGAAGGCGGGTCACATCTGATGTGAAAGGTGACATCATGGGACACGAATCCGCCAGTTGAGCCCACGGGCGACGACGGTTCGGGCGGCGAACCGTTCATCGATTTCGGAACGGGCAGCGAGGCGCCAACATACGGCGGTGCCAAGCATGACGGTTTCTGCTTCATGGACGACTACTGCCAACTTGGATTCGTTGCGCAAACACTCGACTACGGCGATGTTGGTTACTACGCGGACTTCGTGTGTAAATCAGAAGAGGACGGGTTGACTTGCTGGAACCACAAGACGGGCCATGACGCATTTATGAGTTCCACAGAGTTTGAGCCCTACTAAATTGAGTGTTGATTTACAGATTGATACAGAAATAAGCACTCAATCCGTGAATCGACACTCAATTTACGAGATGGTCCACCAAACAGTCGACCAAACAGTCCAGCCTTCCAGACCTCGCACGCAGGCACCACTCACTCCCCAAACTCGCGACCAAACTTTCGACCGGACTTGCGACAGGCCAATATCTCACCCCACCGCGCTCCCGGATAGAATGGAGAAACCCAAAGTCAACGAAATGGAGTCTTCATGTCGCTACTTGAGCACACAATTTGGTGGCAGGTCTTCCCGCTAGGAGCCCTCGGTTCAGAAAAGGAACGCGGCTCTAACCACGTCGAGGACCCCACAGCGCCGCTGGATCACATCGAGAACTGGCTTGATTACCTCATCGATCTCGGCTGCAATGGGCTACTTCTTGGCCCGATCTTCGACTCCCGCACCCACGGTTACGACACCCTCGATCACTACACGATTGATCCACGTCTTGGTTCTGAGGAGGACTTCGTCCGAGTCGTTGACGCCTGTCGCGAGCGCGGTATCAACGTTTTACTCGACGGCGTGTTCAACCACGTTTCCCATAACCACCGCTTCCTCACTGAGAAGCCTGACTTCCTTAAATGGGAAGGCGATCAGCCGCGCGGCTGGGAAGGAATCCAAGATCTGGTCGAGCTTGACCACGCCAACCCTGCTGTCGCGGACTTCGTCGTTGATGTCATGAAGCATTGGCTCGGCCGGGGAATATCAGGTTGGCGACTGGACGTGGCCTACGCGGTTCCCACTGACTTTTGGCGAAACGTGATCGGGCGCGTTCGCGAGGAGTTCCCGGACGCCGTATTCCTTGGTGAAATCATTCACGGCGACTACGCGGGCTTCGTTAGCGAATCGACAGTCGACACCGTTACCCAGTACGAGCTCTGGAAAGGCGTCTGGAGCTCGCTGAAGGATTCAAACCCGTGGGAACTCGCTCATGCACTTGGCCGGCACGCCGAGTTTTGCGAAACGTTCATCCCCCAAACATTCGTCTCCAACCACGATGTCACTCGTATCGCCTCCGAAGTCGGTCAAAAACGCGCCGCCATCGCGGCCGGGCTTCTCTTCACTCTTCCCGGATCGCCGTCGGTTTACTACGGCGACGAGCAGGGCTTCACTGGCGTTAAGCGCGTGGACTTTGGTGGGGACGACGACGTTCGACCCAAGCTCCCGCCGACCCCCGACGAACTCTCCCCGCTGGGCGCGGATATGCTCGCGTGGTATCAGCGACTTATCGCGCTCCGGCGTCGCAACCCGTGGCTCGTCAATGCGGAGATTTCAGTGGATCACAAGGATAATGACGTGCTCGAATACACCGTACGCAGTGAGGGCGAGATCAAGGTTCGTGCCGACTACACGAACGAAGCCATGACGATCCTCGCGCCCGACGAAGAGATCACCCTTTAACCATGCCCACCGCATCGTTCTCCGACGTCGCAGGCGCCAAGCGCATCTTGCTTTACGGGGCCACGGGCTCAGGCAAGTCCACCGCCGCACAGCAAATCGGCGACGCGCTCGGTCTGCCCGTCCATTTCGTCGACGACGAGGTGGGTTGGTTGCCGAACTGGAACTTCCGGCCAGATGACGCTCAAATCCGAATCGTCGACGAACTCGTGCGCGGTGACCGTTGGGTTTTAGACTCCGCCTACGGCAAGTGGAGGGACCGCGTGCTAGCGCATGCCGACGTCGTTATCGCACTCGACTACCCGCGCTGGATTTCGCTAACTCGCCTACTCAAGCGCACCCGCCAGCGCGCATTCAAACGCGAGCTTGTATGCAACGGCAACGTGGAAACGTGGGGGCGCGTATTTTCCAAAGACTCGATTATCCGCTGGCATTTTCATTCCTTTGAGAGTAAGCGTTCACGGATCGAGCAGATGGAAACCGCGCACGACGGCCCTCCCGTCCTGCGGCTTCGCAGTCTGCGTGATTACGGAATGCTCATGCGCGAACTAGGACGGTAAACTGACGCAATGACGTCACTCGTTGCACCCGATCCCACCCGTTACGAAGCTTGGCGAGATTTCCTCCACGAGTTCGACGCCGAACACGTCGCCGGGTCGGGCTACGACCACAGCGACCTCCCGCTCGACCTCAGCAAAGAGAGCTTCGCTGACTATATTGAGAGCCGCTCGCGCGAAGAAGACACCACTATTGCGCCGCAGGACGGCCGCGTGCACTGTGCCTACCGCTGGATCGTTGACGATTCGTGGGACGACGGCGGACCCATTCTTGGGTTCATCGCCATCCGCTACGCCCTCAACCAGTATCTCTTCGATCAAGGTGGCCATGTGGGCTATGCGGTACGGCCGAGCGCTCGAAGGCAAGGAATTGCGACCGCTGCGCTTCGGGCAGGAGCAGATCTCGCAAACGATCTGGGCGTCGATCCTCTTCTCGTCACGTGCGACGAATCGAACGTGGCATCGCGTGGAGTCATCGTCAACGCTGGTGGCGAATACGATGGCAGCATTCATGGCCATCGCCGCTACTGGATCGGTTCGAAGCCGTGGCCGACTGGCCCGACTGCTTAGTCACATCAGAACGCGCACCAAAGCCGCCACGTAACGGGCTTCTGAAAACTCTTCCCTTATTTATCGATATTCGATATATTGATAATCGATAAGGAGATTACCATGCAGAAGACAAGAATTAACATAGCAACAGGCTTCCTAACACTGACAATCGCGGTGGTTGCGTTGTTCACCGCGTGGAAAGTGTGGAGCATCGTTACCTCAATCAGCCTGATTCCAGGCACGTGGGTTGGTGCGAGTAATCTCCCACAGATCAGGGACTACAGCATCGCTGGACATCACGAACTCACCATCCTGCATTTCCCACTGCACATAAGAGTGCTTTCCGCCATCGCATTAGTCTGCGGAGCCACTATGACAATCCTTCTTTTGAATACAGCGCGGCAGGTGTCACGTCATGTTGCCCTCGGCAACCCATTCTCGCAACGCCTTTCACGAACGCTCAAGCGCACTGGAATTTCTGTGGCAATACTTGCCGGCATCAGATTCGCAGTCGACGCCCTCGTCGTCAAACTCGCGTGGGATCATTTCAGGGACTACATGTCTAATATTCCGCTTGAAACGGCCATGGAACAACAGGTAAGCTCCGGCGCGAGTTTCAATCTTCCTGCGGTCTCCGCGGCTCATCTCTTGGCCGCTCTTGTCTGCATCGTGCTAGCTACAGCGTTCGAGCGCGGGCGCCGGCTCGAGGAGGACGTCGATGGACTCGTCTGACGAACATCGAATCACCTCATACCTTGGCCAGGTTCTCTTGGCGCGCGAGATGACGCTTACCGAACTCTCACGCATCACAGGCCTTACGATGGCCAACCTCTCGATCTTGAAGAACGGAAAGGCCCGCGCAATCAGGTTCTCCACCCTCACCGCCATCTGTGACGCACTCGATTGCACACCAGCGGACATCCTCGGGATTAAACCAAAATAATGCTTCGACTTGTAAATGAGCGCTGGTGGTCGGAGCTCATTCGCTTTCAGGCTTGGCTGCTAAAGCAGCTAAAGCTCTACTCAGAATCTTCTGCTGCCTCGACAATGCGTCCGCGATTGCGGATCACGTCGATGGCGAGTTGGAGAGCAATCTCGAGCGAATCCTCATCAATACCAAAACGCGGATTATGGTGGCCAGCATCGAAACCCTTGTCCGGATTCCCCGCACCGACGAACACGTAGGTAGCTGGGGCAACGAGCGAGAATGCGGAAAAGTCCTCGCCGCCCAACATGGCTGGTTCGGCAACGATCTTGCCAGGGAAGCGATCCTCGGCGAGCTCCCGCACAACTTGAGTACTGCCAGGATTGTTCCACGTCATGTCGTAGCCGACGAGGTAGTCGAGCTCGCAGGTGAGGCCAGGGTTCGCCGCCTCCAGCCCGGCGAGGATCTCCTTGAACGAGTTCACCGCTACCTCGCGTGTCTCAGCGGAATGAGTGCGAACGACTCCCCCAATTTTCGCAACTGGTGGGTAGACGTTAAGCGCGCTGTGAGAACCAGCTTCGAGCCACGTCGTCGACACGACAGCCGGTTCCAAACCGTTCACCCGACGCGCAGGAATCTGAAGGAGCTGTTGCGCGAGCGTCGTCGCCGCCAAAACGGCGTCAACCGAATCTTCGGGAGTTGACGCGTGCGCACCCTTCCCTTTCAGCGTTACTTTCCACAAATCGGAGTTCGCCGACGCCGGTCCATCCTTAATATCGATAGTTCCGGTTGGCAGAGTGGACCACAGGTGGAAGCCGTAAATGTAGTCGAAGTCGTTGAAATATCCCGTCGCCACCATTTCTTTGGCGCCACCTGGAGGTGTTTCCTCCGCGTGCTGGAAGATGCCAACAATGATGCCGTCCAGCTCGTCCAAGTGATCCTCAATCCACGCCATCGCCGAGAGCACCACGGCCATGTGACCATCGTGTCCGCACCCGTGCATGCGATTGGGGTTCTTGGAAGCAAAATCGAGATCTGGGCGGTCTTCCTGCATCACCAGACCATCGATGTCGGTGCGCAGACCCACCTTTGGTCCGGGCCGGCCAGTGTCAAACACCGCTACCAAACTCGTTTCCGTGAGGTTCTCGAGCGACGCCGATGGCGCACGTTCGGCCAGAACCTCACGTAGGTAAGCGACGGTTTCATGCTCTTCGAAGGATGCCTCCGGGTACTGGTGCAGATGCCTGCGCCAAGCGATGAGATCCTCGAGGTACGGTTGCGTGTCCGACATTGGCCAGCCTTTCTCTCGTTAGTACTTCAATACTAGGCCTTTGTCTTAGCCTCCGATGTGGATCGGACCCTCAACACCAACCGGCCATCCGAGCAAGTACCAGCCGATCATGAGAACGATCCAACCGAGACCCATAATGAGCGAGTACGGAACGAGCGTGGAGATGAACGTGCCGATACCCAGCTTCTTGTCATACTTCTGCGCGTAAGAGAGCACGAGGGCGAAGTAGGGGAACATGGGCGTAATCGGGTTCGTGATCGAGTCACCGATACGGTAAACCATCTGGGTAAAGGCCGGGTGGAAATCGAGCAGCATCATCATCGGAACGAAGATCGGGGCGAGGATCGCCCACTTGGCAGATGCCGAACCGATGAAGAGGTTCACGAACGCCGAGAGGAAGATAATGCCGAGGATGATCACGATGCCGTTCTGCCCCTCGAGCAATTCAGCGCCCTTGATCGCGAGGATCGAGCCCATGTTGGATGCCGTGATGTAGGCGAGCATCTGGGAAGCGAAGAAGACGATCACGATGAAGTAGGCCATCGTACCCATCGAATCCACCATCATCTTGGTGGCATCCTTGCTTTCCTTGATCGTGCCAGCCTTAATGCCGTAGACGAGGCCGGGGATGAAGAAGAAGATCGCAAGAATAAGAGCGATACCGCTCATCAGCGGTGATCCGGTGGTCAGCGAGCCGGTCTCCGCGTTGCGTAGGAACGAGTTCTCTGGGATGCATGCGATGACGAGCAAAATGATGAAGATGATCAGCGAAACAATGGCCCAGCGGTTCGCCGTGCGCTGCTGATCCGTAATGTTGATTTCCTCGCCCGCGTACTCCGGGTTGTCGTAGGTACCAAGGCGCGGAACCGTGATCTTGGCGGTGACGAACCAGATGATCGGGAGGAGAACCACAACGGATGCCGCGATGAAGTACCAGTTCATGGCAACGTTGGTCTCGATCGAATCGTCGATGAGCTCAGCTGCGGGCTGGGTAAAGCCCTGAACGAGAGCATCGGACATACCGAGGATGAAGTTCGCGGCAAAGCCACCGATGGATGCGGCATATGCCAGCGCAATACCGGCAATCGGGTGCCAGCCCATCTTGATGAACACCATGGCGGCGAGCGGCGGGAGAACTACCGGAGCGGCGTCGCCTGCAACGTTGCCGAGAAGGCCGATGAAGGCAATCGACGGGATGATGAGCATCTTCGGAGCGCTCTTCATGCCCGACTGGAGCATCACCTCGAACCAACCGGAACGCTCTGCCACGCCAATACCGAGCATGACGATAAGCACCATGCCGAGCGC
>CAYOEJ010000031.1:1235-17919 GCA_964403015.1 uncultured Arcanobacterium sp. | reverse complement strand
GCGGAGATGGGGGGATTTGAACCCCCGAGGGACTTTTGGGCCCCTACCTTCTTAGCAGGAAGGCGCACTCGACCGGACTATGCGACATCTCCGAGTCTAATAAGAATAACGGATTTGTGCCCGGCTTGACCAACTGGCAGCGGGTGATGGTGACAACCCCGATAGGAGCTGGCTCTAGGATAACGAAACCCCCGACCTATCAATGATAGGCCGGGGTGGAGCGCGGAGAGTGGGGGATTCGAACCCCCGATGCGGGGTTACCGCATAACGGTTTTCAAGACCGTCTCATTCGGCCGCTCTGACAACTCTCCTTGCGTTCGGAAGGCTTGCGCTCTCAGAACACGCTCATCGATTCTAAACGAAACCGGCCGTCTTTGCGAAAACGGCCGGTTTCGTTGTGCACGGCTTAGTTGAGCCTAGCTTTCATAGGCTTTCCTAAGTCAGCATTCGTTGCTATCCCTGCAGCGCACTACTTCGTCGAGCCCTGCAAGAGTGCATTGACGAAGTACTTCTGGCCCGCGAAGAACACGAGAAGTGGAATGGCCATCGACAGGAATGCGCCTGCTGCGAGGATGTCGATATTGGAAGAGAACAGTCGAAGCTGCTCAGAGAGAGCCACCGTGATCGGTCTGTCGCGAGGCCCTGCAAAGATGAGTGCAACGAGCATGTCGTTCCACGACCACAGGAACTGGAAGATGGTTAGAGATGCAAGTGCCGGTGCGCCCAGCGGCAGCGCGATCCGCGTGAAGATGCGGAACTCTCCGGCGCCATCGAGCCTCGCAGCTTCCATGAGCTCAGGAGAGATCTGCCGGAAGTAGTTGCGCATGAGGAACACCGCGAACGGAAGTCCAAATGCCGTGTGGAATAAGATAACGGCCCACCGTGTTCCAAACAGTCCAACCTCACCAAACAACTGCGCGATCGGAATGAAAGACACCTGAAGCGGCACCGCCATCAGCCCAACAATGAGCGTGAGAAGAGCCGTCCGGCCTGGAAACTCGATCCACGCCAAGGCATACCCGGCCATCGCGCCAATAAACACAACGAGCAAGGTTGACGGCACAACGATGAGAACCGTGTTCCACAGGGAGTTCATCATCGAGTCGTTCTCGAGCAGGTTGCGGTAGTTCTCCCACGTCCACTGCTCGAAATTGTTGAAGATCGTCCACCAGCCGGTCTGCGAGTTGTCTTGCATTGACCTGACGGACTGGAAGAACAGACCCGTGGTCGGAAGTAGCCACATCGCAGCGATAATGAGCAAGACGATATTCACGGTCGACTTGGACAGTGCGCGGTTAATCTTCGTACCCAGAGATTCGCGCGAGGCCTTCGGCTTCGTGGGGGAAGCTACCTGTACGTCGCGGGTTTCCTGCGGGGAAATCGCTGTAGACATCAGTTCCCCTTCCTAAAGTTGCGTACGTTCCAGATCATGAATGGCAACACCATGAGCACAAGCAGGACGGCGAGCGCCGAACCCATGCCGTAGTTGTAGTTGCCGAACTGCTTCCACATCTCGACGGCCACCACCGTGCTGGCTTCCTTGGATTGTCCGGGTGGTATGACGTACACGAGGTCGAAGATCTTAAGCACGTTGATTGTGAGTGTCACCAGTACAACCGTGATGGTGGGCGCGAGCTGAGGAATGGTGATGTGGCGGAAGACTTGCCACTCGTTTGCTCCGTCAACGCGCGCGGCTTCCATGAGCGAGCGATCTACGGCCGATAGGCCGGCGCCGATCATCACCATGGCGAAACCGGCCCAGATCCACACGAAGGCCGCAATCATGACCGGTGTGATTAGCGATGGGCCAAGCCAGTCGATTCCTTCGGGTCCGCTGGCAAAGTTAGCCGCGGGCAGCCGAATGTTGTATTGCCCGGGTTCGACAGCCTCGATAACAAACGTCCCGTCTTCAGCGGCGTGAGTAGCGCCGACGACGTTTCCAGAGGCGTCTAGTAACTCGACTTCCAGCCCGTCTAGTCCGGCTTCGCCGTCGTCGATCACGCTCGGTTCGCCACCACCACCGCGAGCAAAGTCGAGCCAAGCGGTTCCCGCAATGCCGTCGGCGACAGGCTCAGCCGGAGCTGCCACCACAAAGTCCTCGGGGATGTCCGCCTGATTAATGCCGACCAGTGGGATAAGTGCTTCGTCTCCGGGTTCGAAGGTGGCGACCGAGGTAATTGAGCCATCGGGCGCCTGCTCGAAAGCTTCCACATCACGCGGGCGCGCGCCAGGATACTGCGTGGCGTCGCCGAAGAGCTGTTGAGCGCCGATCACGGCCGCGTTCGCAAATCCGACGTCGGGGTTCTGCTGGAAAATTGAGCGGAAAATAATGCCCGCTGCAAGCATGGAGATCGCCATGGGCATAAAGATGATCAGGCGGAAGGCGGTCTTCCAGCGGATCTTGTCCATGAGAACAGCAAAGATGAGACCAAGCACCGTGGCGATGAGCGGTGCTGCAACCACCCAAATGAGGTTGTTCTGAATTGCCTGCTGGGTAGCCGAAGCGGAGAACATGTTGATGTAGTTCTGGAAACCAATGAAGTCTCCAGACTCGTTAAACATGGCCCGAATAACCGAGTAGAAGGATGGGTAGATCACCATCACGGCCAAGATGATGACCGCTGGCAAAAGGAAAACGAACAGCATCTTGCCGTTGTGAACACGGGCTCTATTGCGTTCCTCGTGCTTCTTCTCCACAACCTTCGGAGCGCTCGAATCCGCGGGCTCGACGTCTGATGAGACGTTTAAATCAATACTCACCGTGTGTCCTTATCGAAAAATTGGGCGGGGTGCACGGTGCACCCCGCCCAATAGTGATCGGATCAGTTGTCGTGCGCAGCGGCAGCTGCAGACTCCATGGCCTCCATGGTGCCCTGGATGTCGGTCGGATCCTGGTAGAAATCAATCAGAATCTGCCACAGGCCCTGGCCCTCGGTGCCACCGAGCTCCGAAGGTACAAGGTCGGAAAGGTCGAAGCGGAATACTTCGGCGTCCACGAGCTCTTGTGCGATCTGAAGCGAGGTCTCATCCGGGTAGAGGTCCATGTCAGCGTTCTGGTTCGGCGAGGTGAAGCCACCAAGCTCGATCCAGATGTTTGCTGCCTCCGGCGAGGCGAGGTAGCGCATGAGCTCCTGAGTTGCCTCGGAATCATCGAACGCCACAGCGATGTTGCCTGCGCCCATGACGGTCGCCGGCGAATCATTGATCGACGGGAAGGCGTAGAACTTGGCGTCCTCACCAACAACCGCCGAGGTCTGATCGGCGATGTTACCGGCTACGAAGTCGCCTTCGTACACGGTGGCCGCGGCGGGGTTATCACCGAACACGGCGGTCACCGAGTCCGGGAAGGAGCGCTGCTCGCCACCGGGCTGCATGATCGTGTCATCGCCCCACACTTCAGCGAGGACGGTCAGAGCTTCCTCAACCGACGGGTCGGTCCACGGAATCTCATGGTTGGCCAGCTGATCGTACATTTCAGGGCCAGCGGTACGCAGGTAGACGTTTTCGAACCAGTCAGTCAGCGGCCAGCCGACGTCGGCGCCAACGGAAATACCGTAGGTGCCGGAGTCCGCGAGCGTCTGCATCGTCGAGACGAAGTCTTCCCACGTCTCTGGAATTTCGACGCCAGCTGCATCGTAGGCTTCGACGTTGTACCACACGGTCGACTTGTTGGCCGCCTTGAACCAGACGCCGTAGACCTCTCCGTCGATGGTGCCGAGGTCGATCCAGGTTTCAGCGTAGTTCTCTTGGACTGTGGATAGAACCTCGTCAGAGAGCGGAACGATGGACTCGGCTGCTGCCAATTCTTCAACAAGACCCGGCTGAGGAATGAGCGCGATGTTTGGCGGTGCTCCACCCTCAATCTGGGTTCCGAGCGCAGTGGCAACGTTGTTTCCGAGCGGCGTGTAGGTAACTTCAGCACCCGTGGCCTCCGAGAAGCCTGCGAGTACCTGCTCAAAGTTTGCCTGCTCGTTTCCGGACCAGTCGGCCCCTACGTTCAGGGTTTCGCCAGAAAGATCGGCCCAGTCGCCAGAAGCGCCAGTCTCGCCGTCGTCGGTTTCGGTATCGGTGGTTTCAGTATCGGCCGTTTCGGTGGTTTCAGTATCGGCCGTCGTTTCGTTGTCCGTCGTATCCCCGCCCGAACAGGCTGCCAACATGGCACCTGCCGTTATGACCGTTGCATAAGCAGACAATCTTCGCTTCATCGCGATTCCTCCTCAGAATTAGGGTCGCACCGAGTCTAGTTTGCTAGCTGTGATAATGCCAACACATTAGTGGGTTTCTACGACTCCTGTGTCGTTAGTCCTACCAGCTTCGCTGGGTAGATTTTTTGCTGACGACGACGCCGGTCGAGTTCCGTCAGCAACATCGGCATAAGCAAGATAGCTCCCATTCCGGGCAGGACAATGCCGGAATCGTTCAGGAGGAACGCAACTAGGAGGCACAGCCCCACGGACGCGAGTGCATAGACGAGCGTCGTGTCCACCGTTATTCCTTGGTTCGGTGTCCTCTCGGCAACCTCTCCTTCGTGGGCAATAAGCTCACGGTCGCCTGCTGCATCGATTGTCGTAGATTCCCGCAGAGATTTCAGGAGGGGGACGACGACGAAGGCGATCGCCACGATAGCGGCCAAGACAACCCAACGGTGAGTCGATGCCGTGAGGAGTCGTAGATTAACTGAGATCTTTCGCGTTACGATATCGAACGCATCGCCGTCCACGATTGCTTGGATAAAGTTCCCGAGGTGAGTGCGTGCACTGGCCCCGCGCATCCAGTCCATGATCGCAACACCGAAGGCAACGATCACGGCAAGCACGCCCACGAGAACAAGTTTCTGCCAAGACGGACGCGCTCCGCTCACGAGCAATACGAGAAGGGCGAGCGCTGGTACGAGCGCGAGTGCGCCACCGAAGTCCGCACCCATCGTCGGCCATACAACAATGACAAGAACGCCCATCCCGATGACGGCGATAACGCTGGCAGCCCAAAAGCGCGGTCGCTTGTCCCAAGGTCGTTGACCGGAAGCGCGTTGGTTTCGACCGTGTTGCTCGGCACCACCCTTGGAGATTGCGTGCGCGATGAATCCGAGGGTGATCAGCGTGGCCGTGCCGAGAAGTGCGAAGCCCTCGTTGCCCAAACCGTAGAAGCGTGCGCCAATCAGCGTATTGAAGCCCATGGGTGCGTCGATGAGATTGTGTGAGCCGGTCGCGACTTCAACTGCCAACAGGATCGCGGTGAGCGCAGCGATAGCAACAAGAGGGCCATAACTCTTTGAGCGATTAGCAATATAGGCAATGAGCCCGATAATGAATGCGACTACCCAGGTGCCCACCATCAGCGCGGCGTACGGGCTCTCAGCTTCCCACCAGCTATAGATCACGGTTGTGATGTGCGAAGAAACTGGCACCGCAGAGATGGTGAGACCGATGACCCGCCACGAGTGCGCAAATGCCGGGATGTCGTTGAGTTTCCGGATTGGCCTGAGCCATGCGATGAGTCGGTCATATGCGCGTGCTGCTCGCGCCTTCCACGAGTGGTTCTCGGCATGCGCTTCGGCACTAGCTTGCTGCTCTGCGCCTCGACCATGCGACGAGCGCCGCGGAGCCGGAGCGAAAAGAATGATGGAAAGGACGATGAACGCGATGGTCGCCCAGCTCATCACGCGGAAAAACGATCCGCGGACCGCGGTGATCGCCGAGGCGCGTTCTTCACCTGACTGGAGCCTGTCGATTCGACTCGTAAAACACGAGTCTTCGGGTGAGCAATCGTTGTAGAGGGTGCCACTGGTTCGAAGCACATCCGTGCGCAGATTCCACGCAGGGTTGGACAGCGCATCGGGATTCACTCCAGCCATGACGGTGGGCAGCAGCGACGTGTATTGAACCGTGCCATCTTGGCGCACTTGCGGGTCCCACGCATGTCCCGCCATCTGCGCAGTGGTTATCTCGTCATCAGATGGCAGAACCGGACTCTCGCCGCCTGGGCCGGCGGAGAGGAATGCTGGCTGGAGAGCGTTCCCGTTAACTTCCATAAGGGAGACGAAAAGAACTGGAGTTCCTGGCTCCAACTCGGCGAAAACGGCTTCGGCCCGTTGCGCGTTGATCCGGCTCTGTTTTTCAGCAAATTCGCGCGCCTGTGCGTTGACTGATTCAACGTCGACTGGTTCAGGCTCCTCGTCGGGTGGTTCGATACGCTTCACGCGGCGCTCGGTGGCTAACGAGCGATTGGGCTGGAGTGCGAAATTGGTGGCTGAAGCATCGACGACCACGAGGTCGGCATCTTCCAACGCATGGCTGACTTGCTCTGCTAGTTCAGAATCGGTTTCTTTTGCTGGCTCCCACGTCTGCGGAACTTCACCGGCGGCATCTATAAGAAGGAGGGCAGCCGAGTTACCAACAGCTTTGGCTTCGATACTCGTGGACGCCAAAACGTGCCCGAAGTTTCCGATGGGAGCATAGTTTCTGTCCCGCTGCATTCCTTGGAACCAGCGTGACCACCCGTGGGGTTGAGCGCCGGCGCTGAAGTCTTCGGGCGGGCAGGAGGGCCAGTCGGTTACCGTGCGGCTATGAAGTCTTTCGCCTGCTCCCATGGCGAGCGTGACATCCTCGGGGCACGTCCATCCCCCTACCGACGGCGGGACAACATTGAACATGGAACCTGACGCCGCCCACGCAGCAAGATGGGGTGTTTCATTCGAGGCGATGTTTCTCCAGTCCACACCCTCTGTGAGAACGACGACGGTGGGCTGCGTTTCCCCCGTTGTAGCCTGTTGGTTTGTCGCCGCTGCAGCAGGTGCCGCCGCATGCACGCCTAGAATTCCGAGGCTCCCAAACATGACGCCCAACAGTGTCAGAACACTGGCGAGGCGGCGGAATGGAAGCGTGAGCATGGGTCTAGTTTAGGAGAGCTTCAAGCACAAGCGCACAACCGTCGTCGTTCACATCTTCAGTGACCGTATCGGCAAAGGAACGCACGTACTCGGGTGCGTTGCCCATCGCGACGCCGACCCCGGCCCACTCCAGCATTTCGCAGTCGTTTCCGGAGTCGCCGATGCATACGGTATTGCGCCGCTCGATGCCGGCCATGTCGCAAACATCGCTGATGCCCACGGCCTTTGAGATCCCCTCGGGAGCAATATCGAGCCAAGCTGACCAGCCCACCGCGTATTCCACACCGTGGAGCCCAATTTCGTTCACTGCGGCGAGCAGTTCGCGCGCATCCATGTGTGGCGCGCGCACGGTAAGTCGGGTGGCGTTAGGGATGGCGAGGTCGGCGATATCCACGATCTCAGTGTGTCCGGACAGTTCTCCGGGTGGGAAAGCGCTCGTGATGCGGGTGCGGTGAGTGAGACTTTCGAGAGCGAGCACCGTTCCGGGCAGGCCTTCGGCAATGATCTCGATTTCACGGCTGGGATCAAACGTGTGTGACTTCAGGAGTCGCACCGGAACGGTGTCGAGTCGGACGAGTTCGGAAATGTCCTCAGCGCGTTCGTCAGGATCGTTGCCAAGGGTCAAAATGATCGACCCATTGGAACTGACCGCGTATCCGGTGTCCCAACCAATCTGCTCGAGAGCCACCTGAGTGCCTGCAACTCCGCGTCCCGTGGCCACCATAATTGTGGTTCCAGCGTCGATGTGGGCATGCACCGCGTCTCGCACGCGCGGTGAGAGCGTGGTGTCATGCCGCAAAGTCGTGCCGTCGATATCGAGCGCAATGAGAAGGTCTGGGCCCGCGTTTGGAAGCTCGGCTGCCTCGAGTGTTTCGCGCCAGTTTGAGTTTGGTGTTCGTCCGCCGTCGGGAAAGGTGAGTTTCGCCGACGACGCCGGGCTCGCTTCGGACGTCACCGTGCCGGTGGCGTCCGTGGGCGGACTGGTTTGCGTGGTTGGACGAACCCCGCCACCCTTGCTCGACGCTGGCAGACTCACGGCTGAATCAGCTCACGGCCGCCAAGGTAGGGGCGTAGCGCCTCAGGGATGTAAAGAGAGCCATCTGCCTGCTGGTGATTCTCGAGCACCGCAACGAGCCAGCGCGTGGTAGCCAGCGTTCCGTTGAGCGTGGCCACCGTTTGGTTTCCCTTTTCGCGAATGTTGAGGCGACGTGCCTGGAAGGTGGTGCAGTTCGACGTGGACGTAATCTCCATGTAGCGATTTTGGGTAGGAAGCCATGCTTCGCAGTCAAACTTTTGCGCCGCAGAGGAGCCGAGATCGCCCGCAGCCGTGTTGATGACGCGGTAGGGAAGCTCGAACTTATTGATCATCTCTTCTTCGAGTGCGAGGAAGCGCTGGTGCTCTTCGGCTGCGTCCTCGGGACGGCAGAAGGAGAACATTTCCACCTTGTTGAATTGGTGGACGCGGATGATGCCGCGGGTGTCACGGCCATAGGAGCCCGCCTCGCGGCGATAGCAGGTCGACCAACCGGCGTAGCGCTTCGGGCCATCCGAGAGGCTGATGATCTCATCCTTGTGGTAGCCCGCAAGTGCCACCTCCGATGTGCCAGTGAGGTAAAGATCGTCGGTTGGCAGGTAGTAGATTTCGTCAGCGTGCGCACCGAGGAAGCCGGTGCCGCCCATGATCTCGGGTTTGACGAGAGTTGGGGTCATCATCAGCGTGAAGCCATGAGCTTCTGCCAGATCTGCAGCCATGGTGAGCATCGCGAGCTCGAGCCGGGCCCCAATACCTTTGAGGTAGTAGAAGCGTGATCCGCTCACCCTGGTGCCACGCTCCATGTCGATGGCATCGAGTGCTTCGGCAATATCGAGGTGATCCTTGGGCGTGAAACCTTCGGCTTCAAAGTCACGAATGGTTCCCACTTCGCGCAACACCTCGAAGTCGTCCTCGCCACCTGCCGGAACGCCGTCGATGATGACGTTAGGAATCGCATACATGGCGGCGGTGAACTCGCTTTGAGCCTCATTGGACTCCGCTTCGAGCTGCTTCACACACTCAGACATCTCCTTGGCTTTCGCCAAGATTGCCGGACGGTCTTCAGGAGAGGCCTGACCGATCGTTCGTGATAAAGACTTCTGCTCGGCGCGCAGATCCTCAAACGCCTGTAGAGAGCTGCGGCGCTTTTCGTCAGCGGCAAGAACGGCGTCGACAGCCGCCTCATCTTCACCGCGGGCGCGCTGCGAGGCGCGAACAAGGTCGGGATTTTCACGAATGGTACGGATATCGATCATGATTCAAGGATAGGCGGCGAAGCCAACTCGCGGCAATGTCGCCCATGCGAGGACAACCGAGGTCACCGCCCGTGGGTCTGATTTTCCGCGTATTGTTGCCTTATGACTTGGGACCTAGCACTGTCGATCATTGCGCTGATCGTTGCACTCGTGGCGATCTTTGCGAGCCTCAGCAACTACAGGCGGCTCGAGGCACTCAAACGTGAACGTCGCCGGACTCGTATGTCGGGAAGCACCCGACCAGAGAACCTTTCCGAAGAAGCGGATCCGGGGCCCGCCGTCGTCATTTATAACCCAACAAAGTCTGCGGACTGGGATTATCTGCGCGAGACGCTCTCGAACGCCGCAAGTGATGCATCGTTGCCCGAGCCGGTGTGGGTGGAGACCACCGCGGAGGATCCGGGGCCAGGTCAGGCGCGCCAAGCGATTGAAGATGGCGCATCGGTGGTGATCGCAGCTGGCGGTGATGGCACCGTGCGCGCTATCGCTCAGGAGCTCACCGGAACGAACATTCCACTCGGGCTGCTACCCGTTGGCACCGGAAATCTGCTTGCCCGCAATCTCGATCTGCCGCTCGGTGAAGCTCGAGCGATGGCGATCATCGCGCTCACTGGTAAGAACCGGCCGATCGACGTCGGCTGGATGGAAGTTCCCGTGGTCGAAGAGCAGCCGCTCGTGGAAGACGGACAGAAGGTCGCCGAGCCTGGTAAGCACGCGTTCGTGGTGATGGCAGGCATCGGTTTTGACGCCGACATCATGGCGCAAGCCGACGAACAGGCAGAACTCAAGGCAAAACTCGGTTGGCTCGCGTACCTCAAGGCGGCCGTGCCCCACCTCCTTGCTCCGAAGCTCGAAGCAACCATCACCACCGGACCGAAGGAACGTAGTGTTACCACGGATGCCCGCTCGGTCATGTTCCTCAATTGCGGTGAACTCGTTGGTGGCATTGTGATGGATCAGGGTGCGAAGTTCGACGACGGCTGGCTCGAGCTCGCCGTACTCGACACCCGCGGCGGTCTGATCGGTTGGATTGACTTGGTCAGGCGAGTTGGCTTGAAGGGGCTAGGCTTGAAAGCCCTTGACTTTGCTGGTGTTTCGCCAGCTGGTGATCTCGACATGCATCGCATTCGCCAGTGCACGGTCACCACGCACGACGTCCACCAAATCCAGGTCGACGGCGATGTGCTTGGCTATGCAAACCACGTCACGGCCAGCATCGACCACAATTCGCTGTTCGTGCGGGTGCGCAACTAGTCGTTCTAGGTGAGTGTGGTTCGTGAGCGCGGCACGCTAGCTTCGCGCATGACGCACATGACGCCGTAAGCGCGCGAACTTAACGCGAGCGTGAAATCAGGGTGGTCACCCACGAGCGTGCCGACCGGAAATCCTCATCAGAGGTTCCGGGGCGCGTCTTAATTCGGTGGCGATCCGCAGTCGGGTAAGAACCGAGGAATGTGACCTTCGGACACACTCGGTGCAGACCGATAAGAACGGCCTGGATGCGTTCATCGAAAAGATGGCCCTCGCAATCGATCGAGAACGCATACCTGCCCAGAGAATCGCCCACCGGTCGCGACTCAATTCTTGAGAGGTTCACACCGCGCACCGAGAACTGTTCGAGCATGCCGAGCAGGGCGCCGGATTCGTCGGTGGCCAGCTGAACCATGAGGGTGGTCTTATCCGAGCCCGTGCGCTCTGGAATCTTGCCGGCCTTGCCGATCATGACAAAGCGAGTAACGGCGTCGGGATTGTCGGCCACATTGTCAGAAAGTGAAGCTAGGCCGTACTGCTCGGCGGCCAGCGGTGAGACGAGCGTGGCTTCGTACCCGGGATCGCCGTCCTGTGCTAATCCAGCCGCGCCTGCGGCCGTGGACGTAGCCGGGAGGTGAATGGCATCTGGAATATGATCCATGATCCACCCGCGGCACTGCGTCCACGCGGCTGTATGTGTAGAAATCCGCTTGACGTCTGATAGCTCTGTGCCTGGGCGAACGGCGAGAGTGAAAGAAATGTTAACGAGCACCTCAGCTAGCACGATGAGATCCGAATCTGCAGCGAGCGAATCTAGCGTGGCATTGATGCCACCTTCGACCGAGTTTTCGATGGGCACCACCGCGTAATCGGCCTCGCCGTTGCGGACCATCCGAATAGCACGTGGGGCGTCAATGGCCGGGATATGGATGGCCTCGTCCTCCGAAGCAATCTGATTCAGCGCCTGCTGGCAGAAGGTTCCCCGCGGGCCAAGAAAGGAAAATCGCAGTTGCTCCTGGGGCGATTCTTGCGACATCGTGATTCCTTTCTCTCTGGCGAGCTCTGGCAGATTCTGTGAGGGGTAATTGTGGTTGGCAAGTCATGCCAGTGAAACCCATTCCATCAGTACTCTAGTGTGCGGTAGATCGAACTTGCCAAACTGCCCACATTCCATGGACTGGCGGCGAAAAGAACTAGGCTAAGAACCATGACGATGAGGAGAGCCCCGGACGCTGCATGGATTGCCACTGCACTTGCCCTTATAGCTTCACTCATCGCCACCATCGCACTACCCCTGCTGAGACCACAACCCGAGGACTCCCAGCTGCCCAGCGACGGAAATAGTCCGGTAGTCGTCGTCGGCTTTTCTGGAGTGATCTGGGAGAACGTGACGCCCGAGACCGCGCCAGCACTGTATGACTTCGCCCAGTCGGCCGCCAGCGCCAACATGGTGGTCAAGACTCTCGGCGTTTCCACCTGCCCTAATGCCGGCTGGCTCACGATCAGCTCTGGCTCGCGAACCACCGACCGCGGCGGCACCGGCTGTGGGAACCCTGCGCTTGTGGACGACGACGGAATTGCTCAGTGGGATACGTGGCTGGAGGCCAACGAGTCCAATAGGTACGCGCCCGAACTAGGTTTGCTCGGTGACTATCTTGCGGAGCAGGGGGTATCAGTCGCCTCTGTTGGACCCGGAGGTGCGATCGCACTAGCAGACTCCGCGGGTAAGCCGGTGGGCGAGCACGTAGAAATCACCATGGCTGACGGTCTAGCCACTGACGTCGCAACCGCATACGAGCAGGTAGCGGACACGCCGCTCGTCGTCGTCGACCTCGGATCCGTGCGTCACCCCGACTGGCCTTTGGGTGAAGAGGGTGACGCAGCGGAGGGAGTAAGCGCCATCGGTGCGGCTTTCTCCGCACCGGATCCGGCACCACAGGAGCAACTGGACCAGATTACGGAACTCGACTCTGAACTGGCTGATCTCCTCGCCGCTATAGATTCCAACACGAGCGTCATCTTGCTGTCACTGGCAGATGCCGGTGACGATTCCGCCAGACTCCAACTGTTCGCTATGTCCGGCCCCGGCGTCGGAAACGTGGAGTCAGGTGCGCTCGCGAATACTCATTCCACGCGCCAACCGGGCCTCGTACAACTCACAGATGTTCACACCACACTTCTCTCGATCCTCGGTGTGCCACCGACTGAGCCAGCGACCCCAGGCTCTCTCATCTGGGCTGCGGACGACCACGAGCAGGGTGCTGATCGCATCGCGGGCCTCGTGGATGCTGAGGAGAGGGCGGCTTCAGTGCGGCCGGCTGTTGGGCCGTTCTACATCATGCTCGTCCTGATGTCGGTTGCATTCATCATTGTGTCGCTCGTTCGGCTGCGAAGGCCCAGTGCTGCGCTTGGTAGTCGTGGACAGATGATGGCGCTCGCGATTGCGGGCCTCCCGGTAGCATCGCTACTTGCCAATCTTCTTCCCTGGTGGCGGGTTGACCTCAGTACGGTGGCATTCCTTGTCCTGTGCCTAGTTATCGCGACAGGGCTGGCACTGGCGGCCATGTCGTTACGGAGATTCTCCCCGCTGGCACCGGCCGGAATGATCGCCCTAGTAACTGCGGGTGTACTCGCTCTAGACGCGATTTTTGGTTCGGCGTTGCACGCGTCCTCCGTGCTTGGTGATCAGCCGCAGTCCGGCGGGCGCTTCTATGGTTTATCGAATGCGCCATTCGTGCTCTTCGCGGTGTCGATGATCTTCCTGACTGTCTTAGCAATTCGCGTCCTGAAGACTTGGAATGCGCGCTTTGCGGCCCCAGCTGCCGTGGTCATCATGGCCGCGATTGCCATCATTATTGACGGTTCGCCGCGGATAGGCGCCGACTTTGGCGGACCGCCAGCCTTGGGCATCGCGTTCGTCGTTCTCTTGTTCCTCGTGCTGGGCAAGAGCCTGACGCCAAAGGCGCTCATCATCGTTGCTATTGCAGCGCTTGCGCTGACTCTGGGGATTTCGTTCCTAGATTTCCTGCGTCCCGCCGATAGCCGTACCCACCTAGGCGACTTCTTCCAATCGCTGGTCGATGGCAACGCATTCGTTGTGCTGGCGCGGAAGATTGAACTGTTTGCTACAAGTGTGCCGAGGCCGGTCTGGATAGTAGCTGGCGCAATGGCAATCGGCGGCTTTGCGTGGTGGCGCAGTCAGGATCGCAACAGCGAGAACTATGTGAGTCTGCAACAACGACTCGGCCTCACTGGCCGCAACCTCGAGGAGCTGCGATGGGGTGCCATCACGGCGACCGTGTTGGTGGTCGCCGGGTTCTTTATCAACGATTCAGGGCTTGTACTGCCATTGATTGGCATCGTCTATGGCGTGCCGTTGTGGCTCGCCGCGGCCGATTCACGCTAACGCTGGTCTGCGTAAGCGTTATACGGCATGCCAGGCTGGCTTGGAACTGTCCGTGAGGTGCGTGGCACCTTGACTCGGCGAAGCCGGCGCGATGAAGCTGCCAAGGCAACATCCTTGTACTGGTCTGCGCGATGGAGCTGCCCGGACCAGTCATTCGATGTAGCCCGATGGCGCAGGTCGCAGGGCACTTCCTGAACGGTAAACCCTTCGACCAGAAGATCGATGGTCATGCCAACTTCAACGCCCCAACCGCGCGCAAGCGGCATGGCGGCCTCCAGCGCTTCGCGGGTTAGGCACCGCTGGCCGGACAGGGGTTGCTGGGGTGACCAGCCCGTGAGCTTTTCAATAGCACGGCGACCTAGGCCTGTCACCAGACCGTGCCCGCCCGCGCCTTCCTGTGGTGGCAAATACGCAATCGCGCAGTCGACGTCGTTCTCAAGAACCGTTGTGACTAGCGGAGCGCACTCAACCGCGGACTCGCCCAAATCGGCGTCGAGAAAGAGCACGGCGCGCGGAGGCTTTCCGCCAACGTCACGCATACCGACGACCGAGGCGCCCGTCTCCATCGCGGAAGCCTTTCCGCGGTTGATTGAGTGGCGCACGACGGTGGCGCCAGCTGCGCGGGCTACGTTCTGCGTGTCGTCCGATGAACCGTCGTCCACAACCACGACCAAGTCCACGCGCGGAATCGACCGTGCGGCTCTCACGGTGGCGGCGATTCGTTCGGCCTCATCCTTTGCGGGAATGACTACTGCCACCCGCGAGCTCTTTTCAGTCACCATCTAAGCCTATAACGATTCCTACAATAATCGGTAAGGAAGTTACCCGCTTTGAACCAAGCTTTTGTACGAATGTTCACACGGTGTTAGGCCAGTTGAACCACTGGCCCAACCTCTCGGATGTGAATATTTAGCGCAGTGTCACTTGGCGGGAAATGATTCCCGCGCGAGTACGACGCTCCTCCGGGCTCAGTGGCTCATCGGAGTTGATGGCTTCGATGAACTTAGGCTCGAAGTCAGCGAGCGGCTTCTTGAGTTCATCGGCCTCAGTGCCGGGCTGGAGTTCGAAAACGGGAATCAGCAGACCAAGGGCGCGGAAGGCTCCAACAAAGCGGGCGTCGTCGAACGTGAGCTCGCGCTTGAAGTGCATGCGTGCAAGGCCGTCGAGCACCTTGGATTCCTCTTCGGGGCGGACCCAGCGGACGAATTCTCGCTGCATGCGGCACCAGTAGGCACCCTTGGCTCCCGGGACCTCTTCCGTGGGGATCATTTGCTCACGAGACTGCTCGATGGCTGCCTTTACCTCGGGATCGTCTGCCTGATCTTCGCCAACCCAGAAGCCAAAGTTCTCGTGCAATTCCATCTCGGTGTCGAAATCGAGATCAAGGATGTCTTGGAGGCGCGCGCCGGGTTCGGGCTGATCTGCCTGAGCGGTTGTCTCGCCGTTCTCGAGCTTTTGGGCCTTGATGATGCGGTCTGCGAGATCGAGGGACACGTCTCCGGAGGAGGTGATTGTCTGGGCTGCGACCAGCAGCTTTCCGTCCGTGCGCCGGGTAGCGGCTGCCATTCCTGGAAGGAGAGTGACGATAAGAATTTCCTCGGCACCGTATTCCTCCGTGGTCTTCACGGGAAGAGTGGCCGCGGGGATAATCTCACGCATCGCAACGAGTTCGCGCTCAAAGGGCAGACCCTCAAATGGGCGGTCTACGAACTTAATCCGAACCTTCTTCGGCTTATCTTCCTTATTGCGACGGCTCTTCTTGCCCATCAATTTCTCCATTCGTGTGCAGCGACTTCTTTTGGGGCGAATTCATGCCCCCGCGGCTATAAGCCTAACCCAGAGGAGCGGTTAGACTATCAACGTGAATCTAATTCTTCATTCTCAGATTCTGGCGGCAACTACCCCAGACCCAACCGCGGTCAGCATTATCCGCTGGGTGGGCATTGCAGCCGTGGTGGTCGGGCTGGTTATCATCGCCGCGCGGTGGTGGACCAACCGTAAGTGACTGCTGGTGCCTCGCGAGGGCGCGTGTTCGCGCGGGGGCCGGATTGAGCCAGAGAGTTTCGCCAGTCAACCGACCTTCTTGCCTAGGTTCTAGTAGACCGTTTCGTCAGCGAACAGAGCACGAATCCACTCGAGAGTTTCGCGTGCAAACCGCTCCCGCACGGGCTTTTTCGACAGTGCAAGATCGTGACGCCCACCGGGGATTTCGAGCATGGTCACCTTTGCGCCCAGCGTTGGTCCGAGCCTGCGCATGTCGTCAACATTGAGGACGACGTCGCTCGAGTCCAACTCCTCTTCGGTGGGATTCTTGACGTCCCCAGAGGCATCCGAATGAGCGACAAGTACCGGTTCTTGGATGGTAAGTCCACCGGATAAGTGCTCTTGGGCGACTCTTGCTGCACGGAAGAAGCCGGCAAACACGGGAGCGTCGTCGGTCGGCTTGTGATTGCGATCGAAACGGAACTCGCCGCCAAAGTCCTCGTGTAGATTTCGCGCGTAGGCCACGTTGAGGGAGGAGATCCTCAATCGAGGAACCTTTGTCCCGATCCGTTTCACGAGTTCGGTAAGCTGGTTCTTTTCGATGGCGGGTCCATTGTGGTCCAACCAAGGAGAATTCAAAATGACGGCGTCCACGGAACCGGGATGGTTGTGAGCGTAGAGGGCGGCTTGGAGCCCTCCGGTCGAATGGCCCATGAGCACAATCGAGCGCGCACCAAGTTCACGCAGATAGTGCACGGCGTTGGCCACTTCTTCCTCACGGATGAAGAAGTCCCGAATGTCGTCAGGAAAACGCGGGTTGCGGATCGCCCGGCCGCTGCGGCGGAAGTCGAGGCCAACGAGTGGAA
>CAYOEJ010000031.1:0-1135 GCA_964403015.1 uncultured Arcanobacterium sp. | reverse complement strand
ATATCCTTCGACTCCAGCTTGACCTCGCGGGTCGATTCGTAGCTCAGGAGCATGATGAGCTCCTCTACCAACTGGCGAAAGACGGGGCTTGGTGTGTTCTTGTCACGGAGGACGGTGAGTTTATGTGCGACGAGTGGATGATCAATCACCTGAAGTTTCATGCTTTAAATGTACCCGTTTCTCTGCGTAACCAGCAGCTAATAGCATGGGTGCATGTTTGAAAAGGAAATGGTGACCATGAGATCGGCCATGGATCTCGCTACTGGCGCGGGGGATCTGGGCGAGATCCCGGTGGGCGCGATTGTTGTTGGTCCGGACGGCGACATTCTGGGTAGCGGGGTGAATACACGCGAGACCGACGCCGATCCCGCCGGTCACGCTGAAGTCAACGCGTTGCGCGCGGCTGGCGCTGCTTTTGGTCACTGGAACCTCACGGGTTGCACTCTTTACGTGACACTGGAGCCGTGCACAATGTGTGCTGGGGCGATCGTCAATTCACGAATTAGCCGGGTTGTCTTCGGTGCCTGGGACGAAAAGGCGGGCGCTGCAGGATCTGTTCGGGATGTTCTTCGCGATCCGCGCCTAAACCACACAGTCGAAGTGGTGGGTGGAGTGCTCGAGGATGAAAATCGCGAGATTCTTCTGGCGTGGTTCGGTATGCATCGGGAGGGATTGCAATCATAGGAAAAGGTGTGGAGGGCACGAATCGCACCCTCCACACCTAGAGAAGGACCGGTCACGCAGCCGGTCGCTTCGAGGAGCTGGCAAGGTCGCTCACTACCTTGCTAGGGGACGCTCCCATAATTCGGTTATCAACCGAAAGTCGTAGCGTTGAACGCTTATACAGCAAAGATTAACTACTAAAACGTGCGGTTGCAAGTACTCATTGGCAAGGTCGGGCGGTTAGCGGTATTTAGCTTGGTCGGTATGTAGGGCGTGCCTGTGATGTGAGCGTCATATGCAGTGGGTGAATTGGTGATAAAACCGCTCAACGGATAAGATTGCACACCGAGGTAGCGTGTCCGAGCGGCCGAAGGTGCAGCACTCGAAATGCTGTGTACGGTAACCCCGTACCGTGGGTTCAAATCCCACCGCTACCGCCAGAGATTCCCCCGTCCTGCCAACGTTTAGCAGG
>CAYOEJ010000030.1:17052-18712 GCA_964403015.1 uncultured Arcanobacterium sp. | reverse complement strand
CCGTCATCGTCGTCAGACCAAACTTGATCGGATCGTGATCGGAGGAACGGAAGGCCGTCAGATCAAACAGGTCGTTGACCTTGACGTTGTAGTTGTAACGCGAGTACTCAAAGGCGAGCGGCTCCATCGCGTTTACGCGCCACACGTCGGCGCCAGTCAAGAGTTCAAGACCGGCCTCATTTGCGAGCGCGTGATCGAGGGATCCAACAAGACCACTAAACTGGTAGGAGCTGTTGGTGACACCGAAATGCTCGGCGATATTGGTGTAACCCTGCGACTCGAGGTAAAGAATCGGGTCTTCCTTCGAGTACGAGTTGAGATCGCCGATCACAAACACAGCCTCATCCGGGAAGGTTGCCTCAATCCACTCGTTCATCGCGGTTGCTTGACGAACGCGTAGCTCGTTGTTGTTGCCCTGGTACACGTCCTCGTCACCGGGGAACGAAAGCGAACCCTTCGACTTGAAGTGGTTGACGACGACGACGAAGTCCTCGCCTACCGGAGCTCCTTCAGCATCGACTGCACTGAACTTCTGAGCAAGCGGTTCACGGGCGAGGCCGGTGAACTGTTCGTTGCCGATGAGGATTTCCGAATCGCCTACAGGTGCAACCTCTGCAGGCTGGTAGATGTAGGCGAGACGAATGACGTCCTCGTTAGCGGGAAGGTCAGCCGGAGACGGAACGTATGCCCACTTCGCGTGGCCAGCAGCAGCGTTAGCTGCCTCGACCAAGGTGTGCACCGCAGCGTCGCGGTCCTTGCCAAAGTGATGCGAGGCTTCGATCTCCTCGAGGCCAATCACGGAGGAATCAAGCTTGTTAATAGCATCAACAATCTTGGCCTGCTGGCGCTCGAGATCGTCCGCACCATAGGCGCCGCGAACGTCGCAACCGTTAGCGGTTACAAGGTTGCCATCGCGGTCGGCGTATCCACTGCAGTTGTAATCCTCACCGAGTGAGATGAAGTAGTTCAGCACGTTGAACGACGAAACCGTGATGTTGCCGCCGAGATCACCCGGTGCAGCAGGACGCTCGTTGTTCAGGATGTCGATCCACTTATCGGAATTATCCACGTAGTTTGCTGGATCATCAGCGCCCGGCAGGTTTACCGGCTCGGTGGGCTGAAGGTTCCACTGGAAGCGGTAGTCCAAGATCATTGGCTGCAGAAGATCAATCTGCGCACCAACAACAAGCGGATCATTCACGTTGAGCCACGCAACTGGAATGACGTCGTTACCTTGGTCAAAACGGGTGTAATCACGCGAAATACCATCATCGAGCGTGATGAGGTTTGCCTGGTTGTAGGCATCTAGTGCCTTAACGTCGGCAAGTTGCGTGGTGGGGCTGTAGACATCAGAAGGCTGCTTGAATGGCTCCATGCCCGGCGCGAGCCCTACTTGTCCGTAGCGGTTTGTCGCGTAGTTGTTGGTAACCGTGTGAATACCGGTCACATCAACAAGCATGCCTTCGAGCTTCTCGCGTTCGGCATCACCAGTCGGTACGTATTTGAGAACGACGGGGGTTGGATCAACGAGGTCTGCTGGCTTTTCCAGCTTCGTCCACGTTGGCCGATCGATCTGCGTCATCTGGTTGTACTCCGTGGCACGACCAGTTACCTCGATGTAATCGCCCTTGACAACGTCGGAGGAAATGTAGTTGCCGTA
>CAYOEJ010000030.1:0-16952 GCA_964403015.1 uncultured Arcanobacterium sp. | reverse complement strand
CAGTTACCTCGATGTAATCGCCCTTGACAACGTCGGAGGAAATGTAGTTGCCGTAGACGAAGATGCCGTGCGAGGCATCGCCGTAAACATCGCCGCCGGTGCCCGGGGTCTGAAGGTAAATACCGTTAAAACCGCCATCGGGGTAGACGGCGGTTACGACGCCGGTCGTGGTCACAGTATCGCCGTTCAGCGGCGTGGTGAGACCGGTTCCCTGGATGTCAGCAATCGGGGTAATGGTGGGAGGGAGAAGTTCGCCCGTAAACGTGAGTTCGAAGGACTGCTCTGCCCCTTCGGGGAAGAAGTAGCCTTCCGCAGGCGCAGCAGTCACGATGACGGTTCCTGCTTCAGTTACGGGGTGTTCGCCTGCCGCAACTACCTTACCGTCGACAGAATAGACGACACCAGTTATTGCCGGGATCGTGTAGGTGCCGACAGCTCGTTCGGTATCCGTATCATCGGTGGTCGGCACTACGGGAGTCACTTCCACTGGCTCAGCCGGTGGATCTGTCGGGTCTGGATCGGTGGGGATCGGATCGCCCGTAGAGTTCATCGGAGTCGCATCTGCGATGATGAAATCTGCGAAGTTGTTATCCGTGTCTACGCCAAGTTCTGCGCGATGGTACGACGTGGGGTTAGTAGTGGATCCAGTGCGCGCGGCACCTTCATACTTGTTGGATCCGCCATAGCCGAGTGCATCAACTACGCGCTCATCGGCCGATAGATCGCCGGCTCCAAGCCCTGTTACCGCGGTAGTTGTGTTGAATAGAATGAGCGAACCGCTCGAGCCTGAAGCAGAAAAGCCGCCTTCGGCATCTGCCTTAAGCTCAGTGGCGTCATCTGCCGGTTTGCCACCAGTCACTAGGTAGTAACCCCCGGGCGCAATGCTGCCCGTTAGCAGGGTTACGTTGGCAGCATCGCTACCACTAGCAGCGAAATACTGAATAGACATTCCATCAAGTGCGATGGGTGCAGGCGTTGGGTTATAGAGCTCGACGTAGTCGCGGTATTCGTTACCGCCGCTGCCACCACGAACATACACTTCGTTGATGACGACGTTGTCGCCTTCTGGGGCGGCCGAAGCTGGGATTGAAGCCAGCGGTAGGGCCAGCAAGGGCGCTGACAGTAGCGCAGCAACCTTGTGCGATTTCTTTACCTTCAAAGTTGGTAATCCTCCTTAGGGATTTCTGTGAGCGGAAAATCACAGAAGCATTACGAAACTATCAGGCTTAAGTAACTACGTCTATCGCTCAGACCTATGTCAAGCAAACAATTAGTTAAGGTTGAGATATGAACGCAAATGACCAGCACTTTCGTCCCGTCGACGGCATCATCATCGTCGGAGCCGGACTGGAAGGCGCCGCACTCGGCGAGCATTGCGTCACGATTGGATTACCCACCTATATTGCCACCCGCAAAGGAAAGAGCGAGCTACAAGCTGAGCTGCAGTCGGTGGTGCCGGGCGCGATTGCCACGGAGCTAGCAGAGATCCCGACGCTCCCGGCGTCGTACGTCGTCATCCTGGCGGTTCCGCTGTCCGCAGTTCATACAATCCCGCCGGAAGCCCTCGCCAACCGCGTCATCATTGATGTTGGCAACTACTGGCCCCGACTGGATTCGGCAAGCGCATTTGCCGCGGCACCCCGCGACTCGAGTCTGCTCGTTGCCCAGCACTTCTCCGACTCAACGGTGGTCAAAACTCTCAACCACATGGCCCACGTCGATATCTCGTTCGACGCCCGGGACGCTTCAGACCCCTATCGGCGAGCGCAAGGTATCGCTACGGACGACGACGGGGCGCGCGCCGTCGTCGCCGACTTTGTCAATCGCTTGGGTTTCGATCCGGTTGATGCCGGGCCGCTAGCGAACGGGCGCTACTTTGGCCCGGGCACAGAAATCTTCAAAGGCGGCTGGCGCACCGCCAAAGAAATGACACGCATTATTGCGCGGTCAGTGGCGCGCGCAGAACGCGACCTCAAATAAATTCTTCCACTAGCACCCGAGAAATCGTAACGGAATTTCTACGTGCTTATCGGCATTCCACGGCTGAGACCAGCCCGCGAGTTCAAGCAGGCCATCAACGAGCATTGCAGTGAAGCCCCAGATGACCACCTCGCCACAGACGAAGGCTGGTCCCGAATGTTCCGACCCAAACGACCAGGTACCCCGATTGGACTCGGCTACTAGCTCAGAGACCCTAATCCAGTGGATATCGGCAACCTCTGACTCATCGGCCTCAAATTGCTCCATCGCGTCAGATGGATTATCGAGGATGGCCACCACCGGAGTCACGGCAAAAGAAGTCACGGGAAGCGACGACGCCGGTAGCCTCCCGATGACCGAAAGCGCGGCTGGCTCTGCTGAGACTTCCTCAACGGCCTCGCGAATCGCGGTCTGCTCCGGCGTTTCATCACCATCACGAGAACCGCCGGGAAAACTTATCTGACCCGCGTGCTTGCGCAGGTGAGAGGCGCGCTCGGTGAAGAGAATGGCTGGATCGTCGTCGTCGGTAAGAAGTATCAAAACCGCCGCACGCCGCATCCCCTCGGTCGGCTCGGGGTGGCGAGCGTCTCGGATAGGTGCGGCGTGAGTAAGGGAGTCGTGAAGTTGTGAAAAGCGATCCGAAGGTCTGGTCACGACCGATCCTCGTGAGGGCGGACGGTGAGCTGGCGTGGCCTCCAGAGCACAACATCACTGCGTACACTCTCGGCTCGGCGGCGAAGTGCGGCACGGAGGAGGTCTAAACGCTCAGCCATCGTCACGTCTCCGGAGGCATCCGCAGCAAAGACGCGATTCTCTCGCGAGGTACGGTCCACGAGTTCGTCGCGCATGAGTTCCGCTAGTGCCTTCATGCGGCTGAGTTCACGGTCGAGCCGGTCGCGGGATTTCTGCAGCGTCTCAACCTCGTTTTGGAGTTCGAAGATCCGCGAAATACCCGCGAGATTAATGCCCTCTTCTTGGGAAAGACGCTGAATCTCGGCAAGCTTGTCTACATCATTGAGTGAGTAGCGACGCCCGCCACCGCGGGTTCGCTTCGCCACGACTAGTCCTAGGCGGTCGTATTGGCGAACCGTCTGGGCGTGCATGCCCGCGAGCTCCGCGGCGACTGAGACCGTCAAAATTGGCGCGGTGCGAGATACCTTAGCCATGGCTTCCTCCTCGGTTAAATCCTCGCCATGTCCCTGAATTCGGAACGCGGATCGGCATCCGATGTGGCATCGCGGAACGCTTCCACAGCAGCCCGAGCTTCCTCGGACAGCTTCTTGGGAACCACGACCTTCATGCGGACGTACATGTCGCCGGTACCGCCCCGCTTGTTGTCGATACCCTTGTTTCGCACACGAAGGGTGCGATCCGTGGATGAACCTGCCGGAACCTTCACACGCACGAGTTCGCCATGGATCGAAGGAACCTCAACGGTTGCGCCCAATGACGCTTCAGCAAACGTGATCGGAACGTTGACGTAAACGTCGCGGCCCTTCACCTCATACACCGGATGCGGTTCAACTGAAACGGTCACAAGGATGTCTCCGGCCTCGCCGCCGTTCATCCCCGGCTTACCCTTACCAGCGATGCGAATCTTCTGGCCGTCCGTAACACCCGCAGGGATGCGTGCTGTCACTTGGGTATCACCGTTACTTACCGTGACGGTTGTTCCATCTACAGCTTGACGCAACGGTAGCGAAACGCTCGCCGGAATATCTGCGCCACGCTCCGGGCGGCGTCGGGAACCAAAGCCCCCGAACGGACCGAAACCGCCGCCGCCGTTTTGCTGGGGAGCACCTCCACCAAACATGCCGCTGAGAATGTCCTCGAATCCCGGAGGGGCTTGGCCCGTGGTGCTGTAGCGAGCTCCCCCGCCGTTACCACCGCCGAACATGGAGGAGAAAATATCCTCAAATCCGGCGCCACCAGCACCGGGCGAGAATCGGGCTCCTCCCCCGGTCATAGACCGGATGGCGTCGTACTGCTTGCGATCCTGTTCGTCGGAGAGTACCTGGTAAGCCTCGGAAACTTCCTTGAACTTTTCCTCTGCCGCCTTGTCGCCCGGATTTTTATCCGGATGATAGGTGCGGGCAAGCTTTCGGTAAGCCTTCTTGATCTCGTCCTGAGTGGCATTCTTCGACACACCTAGTGCGGCGTAGAAATCTTTGGACATCCAATCTTGGCTGGCCATCACGCCTCACCTCCTGTTATGCAGTGTGTCCACTGTGTAAATTCGTTTCTCACTCCGGTGTAACAACACCTACGCGAGCTGGACGAAGCACCTTCTCGCCGAGACGGTATCCGGGCTGGATCAACTGAGCAATCTGCTCGCTGTCCACATCCGCTGACGTCTGGCTCATGAGCGCTTCATGAATGTTGGGATCAAAGGGCTCGCCCTCTTCTCCGTATCGTTCGAGCTTGAAGTTCGTCGCAAGCGTTTGCTCGAGCTTCTCAACGATGGTTCCTGCTGCGCCGCTGAGGTCGTTGTGCTGACGCGCCAGATAGGCGTCGTCGAGCACGGACAGCAGCGTTTCGAGAACCTTGGCAATGCCGAGATCTCGCTGAGCAAGACCCTCCGCCTTAGACCGCTTAACGAAACCGTTGTACTCCTGCTGGAGGTTGTAGACGTCGGCGTTGCGGCGTGCTAGCTGCTCTTCGAGTTCCGCGTTGCGAAGCAGTGCCTTATCAAGTTCTGAAAAATCGTCGGCTTCGGGGTTTCCTGCGGCTTCGGCTTGGTCGGCTGCAATTTCGTCACCGACGCCGGGTTCCGCGTGTACTTCCTCGGGCTGACCATGAACTTCTTCGGGCTGGCCCTCGGCACCGTGTTGATCTTCTGGCTCTGGAACGGAATCGTGTGGCTGATTCACCATGGCCTTATCCTTCCTATTGCTCTAGTGAGGGCCGCGATACGCGATCGCGGCCCTCAGCGAGATCACTTGTTGGTGTCGTCTTCGTCGTCAACGATCTCTGCGTCTACGACGTCGTCATCCGCGTTAGCACCAGCTGACTGGCCCTGCGCGCCGTCGGTCGGGAAACCGTCGGTCGGGAACCCACCGGGCTGCTCAGCCTGCGACTGGGCGTAGAGCGCCTCACCAATCTTCTGAGACTTGGTGTTGAGCTCCTCCTGAGCGGACTTAATCGCCTCGATGTCATCGCCTTCGAGTGCGCTGCGAAGCTTGTCGTTGGCCTCCTTGACCTCGGTGGTCACGGAGTCATCAAGCTTGTCAGCGTTGTCGGCAAGCAACTTCTCGATCGAGTAGACCTGCTGCTCGGCAAGGTTACGTACCTCGGCCTCTTCGCGGCGCTTCTCGTCCTCAGCTGCGTGCTCCTCGGCTTCCTTAACCATCCGCTCGATATCTTCCTTCGAGAGCGCCGATCCACCGGTGATGGTGACGGACTGCTCCTTGCCGGTTCCGCGGTCCTTGGCGGAAACGTGGACGATACCGTTTGCGTCAATGTCGAAGGTGACCTCAATCTGCGGCATGCCACGAGGAGCCGGAGCGATACCGGACAGCTCGAACGTACCAAGCAGCTTGTTGTCGCGAGCGAACGAACGCTCACCCTGGTAGACCTGAATGAGTACCGACGGCTGGTTGTCCTCAGCGGTCGAGAACACCTCGGAACGCTTGGTCGGGATAGCGGTGTTGCGCTCGATGAGCTTGGTCATCACGCCACCCTTGGTTTCGATACCGAGGGAGAGCGGGGTGACGTCGATCAGGAGAACGTCGGTGCGGTCACCGGTGATAACACCCGCCTGGAGAGCTGCACCGACGGCAACGACCTCGTCCGGGTTAACACCCTTGTTGGGTTCGCGGCCACCGGTGAGCTCCTTGACGACCTCGGTCACTGCCGGCATACGGGTAGAACCGCCAACCAGTACCACGTGGTCAATCTCGGAAAGCTTGATTTCGGCGTCTTCCACAACCTTCTTAAACGGAGCCTTCGTGCGCTCGAGAAGATCCTTGGTCATATCCTCAAAGTGAGCTCGGGTGAGCTTCTCATCGAGGTGGATCGGACCGTTCTCGGACATCGAAAGGTACTGAAGGGTGATGTTGGTCGAAGTTGCCGAGGACAGTTCCTTCTTGGCCTGCTCCGCAGCTTCCTTCAGGCGCTGAAGCGCAATCTTGTCCTTGGACAGATCTGCTCCGTAGTTGTTCTTCACCTGGGTAACGAGCCAGTTGACGATGCGCTGATCCCAGTCGTCACCACCGAGCTTGTTGTCACCCGAAGTCGCGCGGACCTGGATGGTGGAGAAATCGTCGTCATCCTTACCAACCTCGAGGAGGGAGACGTCGAACGTACCGCCTCCGAGGTCGAATACGAGGATGAGCTCGTCTTCCTTGCCCTTTTCAAGGCCGTAAGCGAGTGCTGCGGCGGTGGGCTCGTTGATGATGCGCTGGACGTTCAAGCCTGCAATCTGGCCCGCATCCTTGGTTGCCTGACGCTGAGCGTCGTTGAAGTATGCCGGAACGGTGATGACGGCGTCGGTTACCGACTCGCCAAGATAGGACTCGGCGTCCTTCTTCAGCTTCTGGAGGATGAAAGCAGAAATCTGCTGGGGGTTGTAGGTCTTGTCGTCAATATTGACGCTCCAGTCCTCACCCATATGACGCTTCACCGACGAAATGGTGCGGTCAACGTTTGTTACTGCCTGGCGCTTTGCGATCTCACCAACCAGAATCTCGCCGGTCTTGGAAAAGCCGACGACGGATGGGGTGGTGCGCTGGCCTTCAGCGTTTGCGATAACCGTCGGCTCTCCGCCTTCGAGGACGGTTACGACGGAGTTGGTTGTACCAAGGTCAATGCCTACTGCACGTGCCATGTTCTTTACTCCTTCTGGACTTGCGTCCATGTTTGAAAAATCTGCTGCCTCAAGTTTGCCTCAATCGGAAAACTTGTGTCTAATCGACTGATTAAAACTTGAGTCTGATTAACTCAACTTGCTACGGGTTTATATTATTCCGGCAGGCAAAATAAATGCGGGTGATCTGCATCACCCGCACCAGAAAACTGACGCGTGTCAGAAAGCTAACGTGCGCCAGAAATTCAAAACTCACGCACGCCAGAAACTCACGTGAGCTAATTGGTCGCGCTCTTCATCCCTGTCGAGACCATGTTGGCAACCGCGCGCGTACGCCTCAGTGACGTCAGCCCATCGGAACTAAAGCGGGCCAGCTGCCAAGGCGGAGCCAGCGAAAGGTAGGTGTTGACCACCTGCTCGGGGGTGGAGTCCATTCCCGTACGAAGCCACGCCTCGAGCACTGAAATGAGGTTGTAGACCTGCTGAGAAACCGCCATTTCAACCCAGAGATCTGAGACTGCGCCATGCACCAGGTGATTACGGAATTCTTGGACGTAATCGGTAAAGATTGCGTTGAGTTTGGATGTGAGTAGCCCAAAAAGAACGCTCTGTTCCTCACCCTGCATAAGAGCAGAAAGAAGGGCTCGATCCTCGCGGATCCTACACAGCATGGCGATATACACGCCCCGCCAACGAAGCAGATAGTCTTCGTCTGCCGATGCCAGCACTTCATTAAATTCCGCTAGGTAGGGCTCGATCTGGCAGATGAGGACATCTGCGAGATATTCGACCGGCGAGGCTCCGTGCTTGTAGAAGGTGGTGCGGGAAACACCCGCCTCGCGAGTGAGCTCAGAAACGGTGATTTGATCTGCAGGCTTCTCAGCGGACAGCTTCAAAATGGCGTCAGTGAGCTGCTGGCGCACCCGTAAGTACCTCGGGTCGTCGTTCACAGCCATGGCTCCCCCTCTCCTGTCACGGTGAATCTTAACGATCTAGTCGGGCAGCGCTGCACCAACTGCTCACAAACTACCGAAAAAGGGTGCCAATCGGAAACAGAATCGACGAAATCGGGCGATGAGGTCTCGATCATAGTGCCGCCCAGCAATGTTCCCTGCATACCGCGAGCACTAGAATTGAAACAGAACAACGGCGTCTACTGAAGGTTCTCACCATGTCTCTCACCAGGGAGAATTTCCCCTTTTCAAGCATCGTTAAACCGACCGGCGCCATTTGCAATCTCAACTGCTCCTACTGCTTTTTTCTGTCCAAGGATCAGCTCTATCCTGGTTCCGATCCGCTCATGTCCGAGGCCGCCCTCGAGAACTACTTGAGCAATTTCCTCGGGAGCCATCCCGATGGTGAAGTGACGGTCGCGTGGCAGGGCGGCGAGCCCACGATGAGAGGGCTGGATTTCTTCCGCCTGGCGGTGGAGGTGGCTAATCGGCTCGCCCAGCCTTCACAAACCGTTCGCCACACCATCCAGACCAACGCCACGCTCATCACCGAGGAGTGGGCGGAGTTTTTCGCGGCAAACAACTTCCTTGTGGGCGTCTCGATTGATGGCCCGCAACGCATTCACGACGCCTACCGCGTGAACCGAGGTGGTCGCGGCAGCTATGACCAGGTTATTCGCGGCTACCGGAGGCTCCAAGAAGCCGGGGTCGAACTCAATATTTTGTGCACGGTCCATGACGCCAATCAGGACGCCGGTGTAGAGATCTATCGCCACTTCCGCGACGAGCTCGGGGCCCAGTTCATGCAGTTCATTCCGATCGTGGAGCGCGCCACGCCAGCCACCTTGCCGATCGCGGAGGACGGTTGGTCTGTTGGGCGTGGAAAGCGCATCCTCTACCGAGTCACGGGCGATCTCGTCACCTCGCGATCCGTTAAACCAAAAGCGTGGGGCGCGTTCCTGAGTTCAATCTTCGACGAGTGGGTGAGCAACGACGTCGGAAAGGTCTACGTCCAGCACTTCGACGTGATGCTCGGCAACCACTTCGACATCCATACGCTGTGCGTCCACTCCCCCGAGTGTGGCCGAGCCATTGCTGTAGAACACAACGGCGATGTTTACTCGTGCGACCACTTCGTTGAGGAGGACTACCTTTTAGGAAACATTGCAACAAGCGGTTTCTCGGAGATGCTTAGCAGCCCGTTCCAACGCGATTTTGGCAAATCAAAGAGAACATCCCTGCCCACCCAGTGCATCGAGTGCCCCGTTCGCTGGGCGTGCCACGGCGGGTGTCCCAAGGATCGTTTTGCCACCACCACTGCAGGAGAGGACGGACTCAACTACCTGTGCGAGGGCTACTTTGAATTCTTTAGCCATGCGAGCCCTGCCATCACCGCGATGGCACAGTTGCTAGATCAGGGGCGCGCGCCCGCCGAGATCATGGATCTCTAGACCACAGCCAAGAAGACCGCCAGCGACCCAAGGCCGCCAATGCCAAGCAGGAGCAGATCGTTGATATGCACCTTGCGGTGGATAATCCACATGAGCGCCACAAGAAGGATCGTCGCCCAACCCACCCATGGAGCCGCGACGTCGGCGCGCTCACCGATATGGATATTGGCTACCACCATCGACGCTGCCGTTGACGCGAGTAACCCGCAGATAACAGGCAGGATAAAGCGGCGAAGGGCGATCACAAACGGCCACCGTGCCGCGCGATCGAACGCCGCCATGAAGGCAACAGCAAGGGCGCTACAGGCGGAAACCGAAAGAACGAAGGCAGCAAACGCCATCATCAGTCCGGCCAGCACACTGGATTGGGCCGCACTAATCATGAACCCCAACCCGGAGGCGATCTTGACCAAGATTGGCCCAGGAAGTGCATTGGCCACCGGCACGAGCTGCCCAAAGTAGTCGGCTCGCTCCACCATGCCCGTTTGAACGAAGAAGCCATCTGCTACGGCCACGTAGGCCTCACCGCCACCAAACGACGTGACCGTGGACAGACCAATGAGGCTCAAGAAGTCCCACGAATCCACACCGAGCGCTAGCAGGGCGCCACCGATTCCGACCGCAAAAACCGCGAGAAACAGCAGGGCAGCTTTGTTGTTGGCCGATGAATCTGGAAGCTCGGCCGCATCCGAGTCCAACTTAAAGCTCTTGTTGGGAATAAGCGTATAAATCGCCACGCACACAATGGTGGCGAGTATTAACTGAAGCGCGTTCAACTGCGGAGCATTGATATCCCACGTCTGCCCAAACAGCAGACCTATCAATTCAAGCGTGTGGTTCAAACCCGTTGCGAGAAAAGCTACGAGAAAGATCAGTGCATAAATGCGGCGCTGACCCGGAGTGCCGAGCACCTTCACGATGTAGGCAAAGAGCAGCACGATAATAAATGCCGTGATACCAACGGCCGCGTACTCGATATACGTCGATAGCCCTGCGGCGGAAGCAATCGCAGCCATGAGCCCCACGGTAAGCGCTGCCCCAGGGAGTGCCACCACCAGCGCACAGAGCACAGATGCTAGCGGCCCGCGAAGTCGAGCGCCCGCGAGCGCGGCCAGCTTAACGGGCAAAGCACCGGGCGTAATGTTCGCAACGATGGTGTGGGTAGTAAACGTGGGTTCGTCCAACCACTTCTTGTCCGTCACGAATTCTTTTTCCATGACGGGGATGAGGGCGCTGCCCCCTCCAAATCCAATCGTGCCCACTTTGAGCATGGACAGGAGAAGTTTGGGAAGCGACGGACTCACTTAGCTGTCACCACATCCACAAATGCGCGCACGCAACGATCGCCATCGAGCTTGGTGCCAACATTTAGCAGCGGAGCATCGATTCCCTTCGGCAGGAACATCGGCTCTTCTTCTCGGTAACGGCGATCAACAACGGTTTGACCGCGCGTGAGCGGATCGTGAAGCGAGACGCTGACCGGGTAGACCGTCGTCGTCAATACATCTGGTTCCGCGAGCGCAACCACGAGCCCGGCGTCGCCGAGACAACTGACGTAATCGCCGGTATTGACGCGCGGTTCGTCCTTGTATGGCTTCGCGAGTGCATCGCCAAGCTCGGCAGCAAGGCGTGCAGGTGCGGAGCCGTGGCGGCGAAGCGCATGAAGATCCGAAGCGGTCATACGTGCAGAATAGAACACCTCGAGCCCGTATAGCACAGTGGGAATTCCAGATTCGAAACAGATCTGCGCCGCTTCCGGATCGTGCCACGTATTGAATTCCGCCATGGGGGTGGCGTTACCGACCTCGTACGCCCCTCCCATCACTGCCACGCGTTCGATTCCTTCCGATATTTCGGGGTACATCCGCAGCGCGAGCGCGAGATTCGTCATGGGTCCAAGGACGACGACGGTCACCGGGTTCTCCGCTTCCGCCACCGTTTTTCGGATGAGTTCAACCGCGTGAAGAGAAGTTTTTGACGACGACGCCGGTCGCGGCGCAACCCCGTACTCGGCTAGGTCGATATCACCGATACCGTTCTTGCCATGTACCCAGGTGGCAGCATGGGGCTGTCCCAACAGCGGCCCGCGGGCACCTGCAGCCAGCGGAACCTCGTCGAGTCCCATGAGGTCAAGGACCCCGCGAGTGTTGTCCACAACCGAATCAAGACCAGCATTGCCCGCCACGCACGTCACTGCAAGAATGCGCAGGTCAGGGTGCAAGGCGGCGTAGATGAGTGCCAGTGCGTCATCGATTCCGGTGTCGACGTCAAAGATTAGATCCATCGCTACTCTGTTGCCTCCATTGTTCGTGCCAACTCAACCTTGTCCACGTCCTCGGTGAATTCGATCTCGACGTGGGTGAGCTGGTTCTCGGGGAAAGCGAATGGAGCCTCGTAGGAGGGGGATACGGTACTTACCGGGTCCTTGCCAATATCGAGCCCGAAGAAGGACAGGTGACCGGAAACGCGCGGGATCGTATCCGTTCCCAGTGCGTGCCCGGCGGCGGCAAGGATGACCGTGGCCGTGTTGTCTTCGTGCACCTTGAGACTGAACCCCGCATTCTGATCGCCGGCAGCCAGAGGATGCGGCGAACGCAGGTGAACGCGATGATCCATGAAGTGATGCTCGAAGTTCACATAGCCATCAAGGATATAGAGCGTGTATCCCGAGTTCTCGTTTCCGCTCGCGATGAGAGCGCCATCGGTTCCGGGAACGTAGTCCTCGAGCCGTGCTCGCACAATCATCGAGCGGTTAGAACCGCAGATGGCACTCGAGAAGGGCACGTGCCCCTGACCGCGCAAGAAGGTCACCTTGTCCCTTGCCACGAGCCCCTTCGGGTTTCGGTGGTAGAGGAGGTCGGTGAGTGTGCGATCATCGAGCGGCAGAACCTCGTTCTTCTCCGCACCTGCCCACCACGCTTCTTGAAGTTCGGCAAGCTTGTCGGGGAACTGCTCTGAAAGGTCGTTGACTTGGGCGAAGTCGTCGTCAAGGTTGTAAAGGCGCCACGTGTCCTCGTCGTAGGGAACACCCTTGGTGTGCTCGGTGACGGCCATCCACTTGTCCACCTTGATGGCGCGATGACCGAGCATTTCAAAACCTTGGCGATGACGACCGGGAACTTCCTTCGTCGTCGTCAATGTCTCGCCCATCGACTCGCCGTCCACGTCCTCGAGCGGCGGTAGTCCCGCAAGGTCGAGCAGCGTGGGAGCGAGATCCATGGCGTGGGCAAACGTCTGTGAAACGCGATTGACCTCATCAACGTGACCCGGCCAGCTCATCACCAGCGGCGACCGGATTCCGCCAAGATCGACGAACTGCTTGTAGAGCCGGAATGGAGTATTGCCTGCCATCGCCCAACCAGCCGGATAGTGTGCACCACCCTTGATGGTGCCGATCCTGTCAAGGAGCGGCAGCTGCTCGGAGGCGGGACGCGACATCCACGTGTAGGCCACGTTTGTATCGATATCACCGCCATACCCCTCGCGGCTGGCGCCGTTGTCGGAGAACGCCAGGATAATCGTGTTTTCCGCTATACCTAAACGCTCGATCTCATCGACGATGCGGCCTAGCTGAGCGTCCGTGTGCTCGAGGAAGCCCGCAAATGCGGCCTGAAGGTGCGCGAAAACTTCCTTTTCGTCGTCGTCGAGCGAATCCCACGGAACCACGTCAGGATTACGTTCCGTCAGCTCGGTACCCTCCGGAACGAGTCCGTACTCGATCTGGCGGGCGAGCCTATCGATGCGCGTCTGGTCCCAGCCTTTGCGGAAAACTTCGACGTACTTCTCGATGTATTCCTTGGGCGCTTGGAACGGGGCGTGCGTGGCTCCGGGCGCGAACTGCAAGAAGAACGGTGAGCCCTTACGGTACGTGACGTGGTCACGAATGTAGGAGATCGACCTGTCCGCCAAGTCCTCACTCAGAATGTAACCCTCGGTGTCTGGGGGATCGATCTGGTGATTGTCTTGGTATAACTCCGGCGAATACTGGTCCGTGCAACCGTCAAGGAAGCCGTAGTACTTCTCGAAGCCACGGGCGAGCGGCCAGTTCTCCGTTGGCCCGACCGGCGTGATCTCGTGCAGTGGCGCAAGATGCCACTTGCCCACGAGATACGTGCCGTAACCATGTTGGCGCAGCACCTGCGGAAGCGTAGGAATGTCGTGCCGAATGTAGCCGCGTGTGTTCGGAAATCCGGTATCGGCGTCGGCGAGAAAGCGCATGCCCACGCGGTGCGGATCGCGTCCCGTCAGCAGGGACGCTCGCGTCGGTGAACACAGCGGGGTGACGTGGAAATTGGTGTACCGCACGCCGCCGCGGGCGATCTTGTCGAACGTCGGTGTGGCAATTTCGGAGCCGAAACACCCGAAGTCAGACCAGCCCGTGTCATCGTAAATGACGACGACGATGTTCGGCGCATCCTGTTGGTACTGCGGGGTTTCCGGCCACCATGGAGTCGACTCTTCGAAGGTACGGCCGATCTTGCCGCCGAACTCAGAGGTCGTCGACATCGTGGACTCCTTCTTCGATCTTGTGCTCTGCACGGGTCAAGTAGATCACGGAAACAAGTGCGATCAGGGCAATCACGAGCACATAGGCGGAGACTGCGGTGGTTCCACCGGTCTCTCCCTCGAGCCACTGCGCGATGATCGGACCAAGACCGCCGCCGATCACGGTTGCCACCTGGAAGCCAACGGACATGCCCGAGTAGCGGACCTTGGTGGGCAGAACCTGGCTAAAGAGCGATGCCTGCGGGGAGAAGAGCGAGCCGACGAGTGCGCCGCCCACGATCATGACGAGGAACAGCAGTCCAACCGATCTCTGATCGAGCAGCCAGAATGCAGGGAATGCCCATAGCGCTAGGCCAATGGTGGCCGGGATGAGTACCGCTTGCGGCCCGTATTTATCCGAAATGCGACCCGCAAGCAGTGCGAACGTAAAGTTTGTGACCGCGCTAGCAAGGTTGGCTGCGAGCACGTAGCTCGGCTCGAAGCCAAGCACGCTGGTTGCAAAGCCAATCACGAAGACGCCGTTGATGAAGCCGAGGGTGGTATCGGAAACGTGGGTGCCGATCATGGCGAGAATCTGCTTCGGGAAGCGAGTGATCGCTTCGATGACGGGGAGGCGTTCCTTCTCGGCCTTCTTTTCCTCTTCCTCGACCCGTGCCTGCGCGTCGGCGAACTCTGGAGTTTCGGTGATCGACACGCGAAGCCAGAGGCCAAAGATGACGAGAACTGCGGAAAGGAGGAATGGGATTCTCCAGCCGTAAGCGATGAGCTGCTCACGATCAAGCACCGCTGTGATGATGGCGATGGTGCCGGACGAGAGTGCAACGCCGATAGGGGCTGCTGCCTGAACTAGCGAACCGAAGAAGTGTTTCTTGCCTTCTGGGGCCGATTCGACTGCGAGCAGTGCCGCGCCACCCCATTCGCCGCCAATGCCAAAACCTTGGATGAAGCGCATGATAGCAAGGAGGATCGGCGCTGCGACGCCGATTTGTGCATACGTCGGCAGAAGGCCCATGGCAACGGTAATGAAGCCCATGAGCATGAAGGACAGGAGAAGCATCGACTTCCTGCCAACCTTGTCGCCGAAGTGGCCAATCACCACGCCACCGAAAGGCCGCGAGAGGAAGCCAACCGCGAAGGTGAGAAGCGCGAGAAGAGTGGCAGCACTCGAGGAGAGGTCTTCAGAGAAGAAGATCTCGCCAAACACGAGAGCAGCGAGGGGGCCGTAAATGAAGAAGTCGTAGTACTCCATGACCGAACCGATCATGGCCGCGCCGGCGGCTTTCCACGGCGACATCTGGGAAGTTCCTGATCCTGCTGAAGATCCATTGGGGTGAGACATAGCAATCCTTTCGAGGCTCCATTGCCAATGCGAGAATCTTATGGGAACGTTCCCATGTTTGTAAACCCTATCTCGCGGGGATATTCAGGAGACTCTTCTGGCAAGGCTTCGACGCTGGAGCGGGAACGTTCCCGCCCACCTAAAGCACACCCTAGATCGGCTGACATGATAGAAATACTCCTACACCAACCCAAGGACACAGCGGTGAAGAAGCAGAGACCTAAAGCTCCAACAATCCACGATGTCGCGGCACATGCCGGCGTCTCGCGATCAACTGTGTCCCGCGTTCTGAACGACCCTCACGGAGCTCCCAGCGCCACGAGATCTGCCGTGGAGCGAGCTGTGCGCGAATTGCGCTACCAGCCCTCCCAGGCGGCACGCAGTTTGCGCTCAGGCAGGTCGAACACCGTGGCCCTGATCGTTGGCGACATTCGTCAGCCCTATTTTGCCTCCATGGCTCGTGCACTATCGCACGCGGCCCGCGATTCTGGCCGGGGCCTCATCCTGTTTGATGTAGAGCGAGATCTAGAAATCCTCACGAGCGTTCTCGACGACCTACGCTCCCTTCCACTAAGCGGAATCATCATCGCTATAGGCCGCGACATTGACACGGCGCGGATACGCAAGGAGCTCGAACAGTTCACCAAGGATGGCGTCCACGTAGTTACCGCCACCCAGCATCTTGAATACACGTCGATCCCATCGGTGACGGTCGACCACGCAGAGTCCGCCTACCGCGCCGTCCGCCATCTGCGCAGCCGTGGGCGCGAACGGATTGCTTTGGTGTCAGGACCCTCGGATGCCCCGCATATCACCAAGATCGTTCGTGGATACCGGGCAGCCCTTGCCGAGGACAAGGATGCGACCGAAGATCCCAGCTCCCCAGCATTGACCGTGTCAGATGACCTCATCATCAACGGCTCCTTCCGATCCGACGCTGTTAGAGCAGAAGTTAAGCCACTTCTTGCCAAGAGTCGCCCACCAGACGCATTCATCACCACCACAACGTTCGACACCATGGGGATCATGAGCGCTCTCGAGGATGCCGGAATGATCGACGACGTCGACGTCGTGTGCCTCGAGCGCACCGACGTGCTCGACCACGTCCGCCCGAAGGTCGCCACTTTCGGGGTTGATTACGATGATTATGCTGGAGCGATCCTCGGAGCACTTGACGACGACGGGCGCCGGCCGTCGTCGGTAGTGATGCGGACGCAGCTGCGGGAGATCTAAGTACTTTTCCGTTTCCTACGTTCCAAGCAAGCCAAAAAGCGAGAAATCCCGGCCCCGTCGTTTCGGTTAGTCAAGCCTAATTTCATAAGACAACGAAGCCCGTTCGTTATTCTGACCTGCACAAATACCGCATTTTGCGAGCTAGATTGTCAGAGTAGGACTTTCTGGCAAAACGACACGTGTCGTTGAACTTATGGTGATCCTAAGTTTCCAAAACTCTCACCCTTAGGAATCCCCTATGACACAAATGATGACGAAAACGGAAGGGACTACGGGCCCTTCACGTAGAACCTTCCTGAAATGGTCGGGCGTCGCAGCAGGTGCGGCGGGGCTTGTTGCCACAACCCAGAACCTTGGCATGCCAAGCGCAGCCGTCGCACAGATAGCAGATGGCATGTCCGACGTTGATTTCACAGTCTGGAACTCATGTCTCGTGAATTGTGGCTCTCGCTGCGCCCTGAAGTTCCAAGTGAAGGATGGAGCAATCGTTCGAGAGCTCCCGGACAGCACGGGCACAAACGAACTAGTTGAGCCCCAACTTCGCCCATGCGTTCGAGGGCGATCGCTCCGCAGGCGTGTCTATAATCCTGATCGTCTGAAGAAGCCACTTAGACGTAAAGCTGGAACGCGACGTGGAGATGGCGAGTGGGAAGAAATCTCTTGGGATGAAGCTGCCCAGCTGATCG
>CAYOEJ010000029.1:5994-18785 GCA_964403015.1 uncultured Arcanobacterium sp. | reverse complement strand
GGTGTTTCGGGGGAATCGCGTTTTTGAACTTCGGCTACCCATTGCGTAGCGAACGCATGACCATGGAATACACGTGGAACATCGGGCAGAGGTGAACCGCGGTGGGCCCCGTGGGGAGATTTTGGGGAGATTGAGATCAGGACAAACCCTGAGCAACCACGACGCGCAAGATTGATAAGCGAGAAGTGGCGTCTACTTCCGGAAGTATGCTGCTTCATCCGAGCCGGTGTTTCGATCGACTCGAATGACAACGCTTTCGGGATCCTGAACCTCAAAGCCAACATCAAAAGTGATGTCTTCGCCAGCTGCGATCTCATCTACAGGCTGCCCCATCATTTGCGTGTCAATGCGCTTAGCACCTTTGCCACTCGAGGTTGCGCTGATGGAAACCACTGAAAGGTCGAGTGGTTCATCTGCTCCGTTATGTATCGTCACAACTGCGTGTATGGTTTCGCCGGGGTAGCGCTCCTTGGCAGAGTCACTAGCGATGATGAAGGACTCGGGTTCGCTAATTTCGACGGTGGTTCCGTCTTCCCATTCCACGGGTGATCCGTATGCGCCCGAGAGGCCCTCTGTTGGAGCGCCAGACGCCGAGTTTGAGGCAGAAGAATTCGCTGTGGAGTCCGTTGAACCTTCGGACGCCGAGTCGCCACACGCGGAGAGGCTGAATGCAATCGACAACGCGGCAACAATGGCAAGAGACCTTTTCATGCAATGATCATAACGGTTTGGCGGTTATGTGGGGTTCGTAGTTACCGGATTCACGCGGCGTCGTCGCTCTTCGCGTAGAAAGCTGACCCTTTCTGGCCGTCTGTGGGCACGGGATTTAACGGCACATCGATCACCCGACCCACGTACGCGGAGAATACTCCAATGAGATTCTTGTTGTTATCCGGACTGAAGGCGCGGGCCGCAGCAGATGCCCACTTGCGGAGGTCGTTCATAGGCGGCCGAAACCTCGTGCCTAGAGCAACGACAACCTGGGGAAACGGTAGGTCGGCAAACGTGGAGAAGAGTTCCTCTACCTCGGTAGCGGACAACGACCATGGGATATCAGCAATGGTGATCTGCCACTCGGGCAGGGAGTAGCCGTCCTCGTCGACACCGCCGATATAGAGGCAGTTCTGGGCACGATCGCGCTCCCGCACAACCAAATCCACGAGGCATCCGGCTTGGCCGGGCGCGGTGATGGGTAGAGAGCTATCAAGGTTTTCGAAGTTGTAACGTTCCATGCCGGAAGCATGTCAAATAGCCTAAAGACCGTCCGAAAGATATCCATAGCCTCGAGTTGTCCACATTCGTTAAGTCGAGTTTCATTGAGCGAACATGTCTGAAATGCGTGCTAGCGCGCGGATTCCAGCTGCTCATATTATGGTTAGGAAGATGAAGCCATTCGCCCTCCTTGCAGCCCGACCGCCGTCGCTCCTTGCCGACAGCGAATACGAGGCGTACCTGAGCATGGGCGGGTTAGAACCGCACGAACTCGAGCGTTTCCAGCTCTCAGAAATGGACGCAAAAAGTCTCAACGTTGAGGATTACCGCGGCTTTATCTGTACGGGTTCCCCTTATTCATATAGCTACGCCCAGGAAGACAAGCCGGAAGAGCATCTGGCCACAGAGTCGAATCTCGACATTCTTCTAAAACAGATCCTTGAAAAGAATCTGCCCTTCCTTGGCGTCTGCTATGGAATGCAGGCGATCGCGGTTGCACTTGGGGACGAGCTGACGCAGGAGACCGCTGAGCAGCTGTCCATCGTAGAGATCACGCTTACTGAAGCCGCCCGTCAAGACCCGGTATTCCAGATGCTTCCGGATACCTTCCACACGATCCTTGGCCACGAGGACTCACTCGCGCGCGTGCCGGACGAAGCCGTTTTGCTCGCCCATTCCGCAAAGTGCCCGATCCAAGCGATTCGCTACCGGGACAACGCATACGGCTTCCAGTTCCATCCCGAAATTACGATGGAGACGCTCCAGTACCGCCTTGACTTGTACGCGGGTCGATACTTCCCCATCGGTCACGACAAAGTGATTATTGCTCAGGGTGAGGGCCGCGATATGACCATCGCTGCACAGTTGGTGAGTTCGTTTGTGGAGCACTATCGCGAGCACGGCAATAGATGAGTAGTCCGGTCCCATCGGAAGTTTAATCTCCAGCGGCGAACCCGCTAGAACTGAGACGCGCAATTCATTTGCTGGCACGGTGCGGACAAGAGTCGGCGGGCCGACGTAGACTCGTGTTCGGGCTCTATCGACCAGCCGGCCTGTTGAGCTCTCCCTGAGAACCGAACTTTCCGAAGGGATTTTTATGCCGCGCCGCGTTGGTTTTAACCGCGAAAAGTACATCGAACTTCAGTCCGAACACATCAAAGAACGCCGCGAGCGCCTCGGCGGCAAGCTCTACCTCGAAATGGGCGGCAAACTTTTCGACGACCACCACGCATCCCGCGTACTCCCGGGCTTCACGCCGGATAACAAGATCGCGATGCTCGAGCAGCTGCAGAGCGAGATCGAGATTATCGTCTGCATTAACGCCAAGGATCTCCAGCGGCAAAAGGTCCGTTCGGACGTGGGTATTCCTTACGACGACGACGTCCTGCGGCTCATCGACATCTTCCGTGAGCGTGGTTTCCTCGTTGAAAACGTGGTGATGACTCAGTTGGATGACGAGAACGAGATTGCTCACGCATTCTTGGCGCGCTTGGAACGGCTTGGGATTAAGGTCGCCCGCCACCGCGTGATTCCCGGCTATCCGACGAACACGAGCCTCATCGTGTCCGAAGAGGGCTTGGGCATCAACGATTACGTGGAGACAACGAGGGACCTCGTGGTCGTCACCGCCCCCGGGCCTGGATCGGGCAAGCTCGCCACATGTTTGTCGCAGGTCTACCACGAGCACAAACGCGGAATTCGCGCGGGTTATGCAAAGTTTGAGACCTTCCCGATCTGGAACCTTCCACTCGATCATCCGATTAACTTGGCCTATGAGTCAGCGACCGCAGACTTGGACGACATCAACCTGATCGATCCCTACCACCTGTCCGCATACGGCGAGCAGGTGACGAGTTACAACCGAGATGTTGACGTTTTCCCACTTCTTCGGACGCTCCTCGAGAGGATCGGCGGGGAATCGCCCTATAAGTCCCCGACAGACATGGGCGTGAACATGGTCGGTTACTGTATTGACGACGACGAAGCTTGCCGTGACGCTTCCCGGCAAGAGATTATTCGGCGATACTACAAGGCTCGCGCCGAGGAGCGCCGGGACGGCCTCGACGATTCGGTCTCCGGCCGCATCGCGATGATTATGCAGAAGGCTGGCACGTCGGTAGAGGATCGAACCGTGGTCCAACCCGCGCTGGAGCTGGCGGAGAAAACGCAGGGACCGGCGTCGGCGATCGAACTTGCGGACGGAACTATCATCACGGGCAAAACCACGGAACTGCTCGGCTGTTCTGCGGCGATGCTCCTCAACGCGCTCAAGCACTTGGCTGGGATTGATTCGGAGGTGCATCTTCTGTCTCCGTACTCGATTGAACCGATTCAATCGCTCAAGACCGAGCACCTAGGTTCGCGCAACCCCCGTTTGCACACGGATGAGGTGCTCATCGCGCTGTCCGTTTCCGCGAGCACATCCCAGGATGCACGAAATGCGCTGGCGCAGATCAAGAATCTCGCAGGCTGCGATGTTCACACCACAACGATTCTGGGTTCGGTTGACGAAACGATTTTTAGGAACCTTGGCATTTTGGTGACATCCGAGCCGCAGTTCCAGCGTAAGTCGCTGTACCGCAAGCGCTAGAGAGATCAAGTACCTGCGATCGGGTCGGTGGACCAGACCGAAGCTAGGTAGACCGGTGCCGGCTACCCATCGCCTGACGAGGGTTTTGCGGCGAGCCATAATATGCTTGGGCACGACGAAAAATGAGGTGACATGAGCGAAATTCGAACCCGTGGACTTTCCAGCGAGGAAGTTGCGCAGCGTCAAGCTGACGGACGAGTAAATACTCTTCCTCCACGTACTGGCAAATCCGTAGCGGACATCATTCGCTCGAATGTCTTTACGCGTATCAACGCGATTCTTTTTGTGCTGCTCGTGATGGTGTTGTCCACAGGCTCGTGGATTAACACCGCCTTCGGTCTGCTTATCGTTGTGAATTCCGGGATCGGCATGATTCAGGAGTTTCGAGCCAAGCGCACCCTTGAGTCGCTGTCGTTGCTGGGGGAGGAGCGTCCGCGGGTCTGGCGCGACTCGGTTCTGCACACCTTGACGCAGGAAGAGTTGGTTCTCGACGACGTCGTCCAACTTGGCGCCGGTAACCAGATTGTGGTTGATGGCGAAGTATTGACCACCGACTACCTATCCGTAGACGAATCGATGCTCACCGGTGAGTCGGATGCCGTTCGCAAGCAACCGGGAGACGAGATTCTATCGGGATCGTTTGTGGTATCGGGTACCGGAACTTTCAGGGTGGCAAAGGTTGGCGCAGAATCATATGCGGCGCGGCTGACTGCGGAGGCGTCGAAGTTCACGCTTGCAAAATCCCAGTTGCAGGCCGGCATCAATACGATTCTCAAGTACATCACGTGGGTCCTGATCCCAGTTGCGCTTCTCACCGTCTTTTCCCAAGTGACCTCGGGCAATGATGATTGGCGGGATGTGATTCTAGAAATCACGGGCGCACTGGTCCCGATGGTCCCCGAAGGTCTTGTGCTCATCACATCCACGGCTTTCGCGCTCGGTGTGATTCGACTTGGTAAGCGTAAGTGCCTAGTTCAAGAGTTGCCGGCGATTGAAGGCCTTGCACGCGTGGACATCGTGTGTGCGGACAAGACGGGAACGCTCACGGAGAACCGACTTGAGTTCGGCCGCACCGAATGCGTGGCAGATCTTTCGCAGACCGAATGCGAAAACGTCATGGCGCAGCTTGCTGCTGCGGATAATGATCCCAACTCAACGATGCAGGCAATCGTCGAGGCCTTCCCGCTCGGCGGCGACGGATGGAAGATCACGGGCAGACAGCCTTTCACATCCGCCAATAAGTGGTCGGGTATCACCTTCGATGGCCACGGCAACTGGATTCTTGGAGCGCCAGACGTGCTCTCACCCGGCGAGATTGCCGAGCGCGCCGAGCGAATCTCGAGCGAAGGATTGCGCGTCCTGCTTCTTGCCAAGTGCGACATGGTGGTGGACGACGAGTCCGCACCCGGAGTCGTCACCCCGGTTGCGCTGCTGGTTTTCGAACAGAAGATCCGGCCCGACGCCGGTGACACGCTCGAGTACTTTGAAGAGCAAAACGTTGAGGTCAAAGTTATTTCGGGTGATAACGCCGCTTCCGTTGGCGCGGTCACTCACAGGCTCGGCATCGATTCGGGTGCTCCGATCGATGCGCGGAGTATGGATGCCGAGACGGCGGAGTTTGCGTCGACTGTGGAAACCAACCGAGTCTTTGGCCGCGTTCGTCCCGACCAGAAGCGCGCCATGGTCCAGGCTCTGCAGGCGAACGGGCACACGGTTGCGATGACCGGCGATGGAGTCAACGACGTGCTTGCACTCAAGGATGCCGACATTGGCGTGGCCATGGGTTCTGGCTCGTCGGCAACGCGCTCGGTAGCGAAGATCGTACTGCTTGATGACCGCTTCGCGACGCTGCCTTACGTGGTTGCCGAGGGGCGCCGTGTCATCGGAAACATCGAGCGCGTAGCAAACCTCTTCCTCACCAAAACGATCTACTCGGCGATGCTTGCCATTCTCGTGATCGTTTCCCAGGTGCCGTTCCCGTTCCAGCCGATTCACGTGACCATCACCGGTTGGTTCACGATCGGGATCCCCGCATTCTTGCTTTCGCTTCCGCCAAACAATAACCGCGCGCGAACTGGTTTTGTACGTCGCGTACTCGGATTCGCGTTCCCCGCGGGAATTATCGTGGGTGCCTCAGCATTCGCGGCCTATCTGTTCGTCTCCGGCGGTAACGTGCCCGATGAGCACGTCCAACAGTCCACAGCTGCACTACTTGCGCTTATCATTCCGTCATCGTGGGTATTGGCATGCGTGGCTCGGCCGTGGAATCCATGGAAGATTGCTCTGGTGATTCTGCCGCTGATTGGGTATTCGATCATCTTTAACTGGAACGTGACCCAGGATCTGTTCATTTTGGATTCGTCGAACACGACGATGATGGTGCAGGCATCGATCATTGGATTGATCGGAGCTGTGCTGGTTGAGGCCCTGTGGTGGATCCAGAAGAAGCGGAGCGGTCAACCGACGATCTTCTGGAGGAACGAGCCGATCTTCGCTAGGGACTAGGAGCCCGTAACCGAGGTGATGTCGCGCGACTAGCCCGCCTGCAATTGGCTCGTGGGTGACGGGAAGCTCGCGTGCGAGGCGGCGCGGACGCCGGTGTGCGAATGCGTTCCACAGCGGAGTCCGACTAGACTGGAACGGTCTACGAAGGAGGACTTATGCAGGTCAAGCTGCGTTATTTCGCTGCTGCAGGTGCGGCAGCCGGTACCGACTCTGAAACGATCGAGGCCCCCGAAGGTGCAACCGTCGCGGATCTTATCTCCGAGATCAACCGAAAACATGTGGACTCCTCCTCCGCGGCGCAGCTGGAAAAGGTGCTGTCGATTAGCTCGTTCCTCGTCAATGGACGACGAGCCGATGTCGACTCCGAACTTCCTGCCGATTCCGAGGTAGACGTTCTTCCTCCATTTGCGGGAGGCTGATGTGGAGTACCCAAAGATTGCGCCTCTGATTGAACCAGAGGCCGGTTATGACGCCCGAAACCTTTCCCTGCCGGAACTCAGCGAGTCTGACCGTGAGAGATTCGCGCGCCATCTCGCTCGTAAGGAAATCAGCGAGGCCGGACAGCGCAGGTTGCGCAATGCCAAGGTCTTGATGGTGGGTGCGGGAGGACTAGGATCGCCGGCGCTACTTTATCTGGCTGCCTCGGGTGTGGGCACGATTGGAATCGTGGATGCGGACGTCGTTGACCTCACCAATCTTCAGCGGCAAGTCATCCATTCGAACGCTGCGATTGGCGAGCTTAAGGTTGAAAGCGCAGCGCGTCGCGTGCGCGAGCTGGATCCGTCTATCAACGTGACCACGTATCCCACGCGACTGACTGACGACAACATTGATGAGATCCTCAGCCAGTACGACCTCGTTCTCGATGGGACCGACAATATCCGCACCCGCTATGTGGTGTCCGACGCCGCGACGCGTTTGAACATGCCGGAGGTATGGGCCACCGTACTCGGGTGGAATGCTCAGATCTCGGTCTTTTGGACCGGACCGCGCGCTGTTGAAGCCGGATTCCCCGGGCCCGATGGTTTGCGTATGCGAGACGTCTTCCCCGTAGAGCCCGATGATTCCGCTATTCCCAAGACTGCCGACATAGGCCTGATGGGCATCGTACCCGGACAAGCCGGAACGATTATGGCAGCGGAGGCCGTCAAGCTGATCACTGGCACAGGACACCCGCTGGTTGGACGCGTCATGATGATCGACATCTGGAACGCGAAGACCTACGAGATTCCCTACGCGCGCTAGCGGATGGCAGGTCCTAGTCCGCTCGCGAGTAGTCGCGCACGAGGTACATGGCCCGCTCGTGGTCGAGTGCTCCGAGGTGCTCCATCGGGTTGATGCCGCTGATTTCGACGTAGTCGGTGAGAAGGCGGCGAACTGTCTCGCGCAGTTCGTCGGCCTTCCACGGCTTAGCGATGTAGTGATCGAGGTCGGCTTCATTCACCGCGCGAACGGTGTCTTCGAGGTCGGCCTGGCCCGTCACGAGTACTTTGCGCGTGTAGGCAGTCCGCTCGTCTTCCATCATCTGCACGAGAAACTCCACGCCGGTTGTTCCCGGCATGCGGTGGTCGCACAGCGCGAGGGCAAGGACATCGCCGGAGGCGTCAACTTCGTCCACGACCTCCCAAGCATCCTCCACGTCTTCGGCGGGTTCGAGACGAACCGAACTGGAGAAATCGATGAGGTCGCGCTCTAGGGCTGCGCGCACCTCGGGTTCATCTTCGAGGATGAGAATAGCGAGTTTCATGAGATTTCCTCCTGCGGGGCCAACGGACCATCCGTTGGGAGTCTGACTGTTACGGTCGTGCCTTCTGGCGACGAGTCTATGGTGAGCGTTCCGGAGTGCTTTTGGACAATCGAGCGGCAGACGCCGAGCCCGATGCCCATACCGAATCGGACTTGGCCGTTCTTGGTGGTGAATCTGGGTTCGAAAAGACGGCCGATCATGTCGTCGGGGATACCGGGGCCGTCGTCAATGACGCGCACTTGGACCCAGTCCTCATCGCTGCGTGTCTCGATGCAGATGGTTCCCGCAATCTTTTCGTCGGGGTTCTCTTCGAGAAGTGCCTCGGCCGCATTGGTGATGAGGTTTGTCCACACCTGTGAGAGCTGGCCCGGGTGCCCTGCGATCCGCGGAATCTTCTTGAAGTTTCTGCTGATCTCAATTTGCCGAAGCCGGTAGGCGAGCAGACGCAAAGTATCTTCAATCGTTTCGTGGATGTCGATATCCGTGATCGGATCGCCATCGGGCCGTGCGTATGCGCGCAGGGAGGCCACCAGTTCCGTGATTCTTTTCGATGCCGTTCGCAGATTTCGCAGCCCTGAGCCGATTGAGGCAGCAGTCTCGATCGTTTCGAATGAGGTGCTGCGCGAACGCATGATTTCCTTGGCAAGCTTGCGATCGCGGACGCCTGCGAGCACGAGGCGCTGTGCCAGCGACTGATCCTTGGTCACCTCTGCAAGTTCGTTTCTTAGGCGGCGTGCGTCCTTGGTGGTCATCGCCGACGCCTCGCCTGCCGCGTCTAGTGCCGCCGTAGTCCGTCGCATCCACTTGCGATCTCCTGAGGACTCGATGAGGTTGTGAACGTCCTCGCCGAGGTGCTCGGCTGTCCTCTCGATGGCCGCCATGGGGTTGTTGAGTTCGTGGGCGACGCCGGCAGCAAGCTCACCGAGTGAGGCGAACCTTGCTTGGATGGTGAGTTCCTCGCGAGCGGCTTCGAGGTTGCGCAGCGCCTTTGCAAGTGCGGCGCGCTCATGTTCGAGTTCGCTTGCTAGCTCGACCTTCTCAACTTGGATGTCCTCAGATCTGCGCAGACGACGGTGGAGAGAACGAATGAATAACGACGCGAGCATGGGAGCGATTTGGCGGTCGAGTTCCATGAGCTGGTTCAGCTGCTCAAAGGTTAACTGGACCGCCGTAACGTCCGTGGTCGTTCGCGAGGTGAAATAGGCTTCCTTCCCGCGAGTGAGTGCGAGCAAGCCGATGATCCTGCCAGTGGAGGCATGGTGCATCGTGATGCTACCCGCGTCCGAGGATCTCTCAAGCAGAACGCGTCCAGACAGCGCGATGTAGATCTCCTCGACCGGCTTGCCCTCTACCGTGAGCTTGACGCCAGGCGGATAGTGGACGCGTGGCTGGTAACCCAAAATCTCATCTGCGGACTGGATGATCTTTTCGACGATCTCGACATCCGTGAGGTCGGAGTCGAGGATGAAGCGATTGGATAAGGCGGTTGATCTCGTGACAGTGTTTCCAGACAGTTGCTGATGACGCCGGAGCTGGTCATCGATATTACTCAGCCAGCGGTGAGCCACGAAGTCTGGGACGTAGCATATGAGGTCGGGCAGTCCCATGCTCGTAATATCGCCGATGCCATCCAACTCTCGCTGGGTCGTCAAGCACACCAATCGTACGGCACTGTTTGTGGGGTCCTTGAAGAAGTCAACCAGCTCCGCCATGTTCGTATGCTCGTCGAGAAGCACGGTGATCAGGGCAAGGTTGGGAAATCGGCCGAGTGAACCGTCTTTTCCCTTGGCTCCATCAATTCCGGCCTTGCGATCCGCAAAAACCTCCAAGAAGGAATCCACCTGATACACATCGCAGTCCACGTTCACGTGAGGGCGTAGTAGCTCAGCAACCGTGTTGGATGCGTCGTCGTGACCAACCACCACGGCACTCATCCGGTACCCGTGGGGGTCGGGAGTCACAATGTGCCTCTTGGTGCCGTCGTCGGCATTCGTACCGGCGTCGGCGGATCGACGAGAGCGGGGAATCCAGCCGTCGTCGAACCAAGCGGAATCGTCGCGCGACGTCATTGCAACATGCCCATCATGTCCCAGATCGGTGGGAGAGCGAAGATAAGCAGGGCGGTCGCTAGCGTGCCAACGACCATGCCGAGCAATGCCATGTCCTTGACCTTGATCTCGCCGGTCGCGTAGGCAATGGCGTTCGGAGGTGTGGAGATGGGCATCGACATGCCAAGTGAACAGGCGATCGCCACAACAACGGCCACCGTGATGGTGTTAACGCTGCTGAGCGATACCGCCAGTGATACGGCGAGTGGTACTAGGAGGTTAGCCGCGGCCGAGTGCGAGATGACGTTAGCCATGAGGAAGCCGATAAGGCCAAGGAGTCCAATGATGGCGATCCCGCCAAGGGTCTCCCACGGCACGGAGCCTACTAGCCATTCGTCTAGACCTGTCGCGCCCACACCGGTTCCGAGCGCGATACCGCCGGAAACCAGCCATAGAACCGGCCAGTCGAGCTTTCGGACGTCAGAGCCGTCCATGACCTTGAGGCATAGCAGCGCCACGACCGGGAAGAAGCCTACCGTGTTCGAAGAAACGCCATGGAGTGGCTCGGACATCCACAATGCGATCGTCAGGCCGGCAATGAAGTAGAAGATCTTGGCATCGCGCCCGGTGTTCCACTTCGAGTCCATCTCTACGCGAATGATGGCGTCCTTTGGAATGAACACCCAGGAGAGGAAGAGCCAAGAGAAAGCAAGAATGACGAGCATAAACGGAACCGCCATCATCATCCATTCGACAAACGAAATAGTGATGCCGCGTTCGGCGAGCGCGCCGAGAGCGATGGCGTTGGGAGGGGTTCCGACCGGGGTGCCGATGCCTCCCACGTTTGCTGCGAGCGGGATAGCGAGAGCGACGCCGGTGCGGGCGCGACCCGCCGGAAAAGATTTAAGAATGGGGGCGACGACGGCAAACATCGTGGCGGTGGTTGCCGTGTTCGACATGAACATCGAAAGGAGTGCCGTGATCAGCATGAGGCCGAGCGTGGTCATGCGGGCCTTCTCAGAGAAGGGCTTGAGCATGAATGCGGCGAGGTTTCGATCGAGGCCATACTTTTCGGCGCCGTCGGCGATCATGAAGCCGCCAAGGAACAGGATGATCACGGGGTTCGCTAGGGCGGCGAAGTAGTCCGCGGCTGGAACGATATTCTCGGCAAGTGCCGCGTCGCCCTGCGTTGGGTCGAATATCGCGCCCTGCGACACCATCAGAACTTCTAGCAAGATCACGAGCACTGCCGTGGCCGTGAGCGGCACCGGCTCCGTAATCCAGAAAACGATCGCAAGGAGGAAGATCGAAAGCATGCGCTCGCCCGGTTCGGCAAGGTTCGGGATGTCCACAAGAAGAGGAATGAGGAAGACGATGGCGCCCAAGATGAGGCCGATCGTTTCTTTCTTCCCTAGCGACTTTCGCTTTGTGCTTGCGATGTTGCCGTGAGGCGCGACTCCCGATGCACGACGGCGTGGCACCTTGATACGCGGACGGGTTACCTTTGCGCGCGAGTTGGGGGTCTGCGTGACCTCATGCGCGGAACTGTGCGTGGCCTCGTGTGCGGACTTCTCTGAGTCGCGAGGCTCATTCGATGAAACCATGCCTGTAGCCTACGTCACGCAGAATTTTTAACATGGGGCTTTTGGCGCGGACATAGGAAAGCGGGAGGGTAAACAAAACTTCCAGACAATTCCCAGTTAGGGTGCATGGAAACCTAAGACTGCGGTGTCAGGATAGTAACCACTGAAGGACATTCCGATTCGCTGGAAACTCCTAGATGTGTGATTGCGGAAAATTAAATAAGTGACAGTTAGTAGTGGTTGTGAGAAATTTGTGCAATCTCTAACCGATAAAGCTCTGACTGTCTGCCCGAGGTGGGCGGCCAAATGCGTGGATGGCCGCCCACCTCTTAATTTTGCCCGCAGATGGTGTGTGCGCAGGAGCAGTTGTTCTTGGCCTTTAGTCCAGCCTTAAGCCGTTATGCCGCGATTACCTGCACCGACAACGCGATTACCTGCACCGAGATGACGTAGACGTGAAAGGACCGGTGCTTTCGCACCGGCCCTTCCTGCGTGATTTAGTTTTGATCGTGTTAGACCTCTAGGGCCTCACGATTCCTGATCGCTAGGATCAGATGCGGCCACGGCCGCCACGACGACCAGTCATCGCCATGAAGATGCCAATGGCAACGATTGCACAGACGGTGCAGACGAGCCAGCGGATCCAGTCAATGCCAGCGGTATCTGACGGGTAGCCGAAGAGTGCGAGAAGTGCGTTACCGACGAGAACGCCAACAACACCAAGAATGACGGTCCAGAGAACCGAGATGTTCTCTCCGCCACGCTTGAAGAAGCGAGCAAGAACGCCGATGACGGCACCGAAGATAATTGTTCCGATAATGTTTACCATGTTGAGTTCCTATCCTCAGGCATGTGGCCGCCCAACAGTGCGGTGAGCTGTCCCAAAACCTGAACGCTATAACAATACCGACAATTACCTGCTAGAGCCTAATATTTGGCGCTAAACCGTGTCTTTTCTAATGTGGGCCAGCCGGTGGGATGGCCAATTTTCGTTGAGAAATCAACAATCTTGCAACGATTACGCTTTGAGAGTGTTTTAGGTCCTAGCCCCGGCGTGCCGCGATGAGGTATACCTGCATCGCTTTTACCTCGGCCCAAAGGTCGGT
>CAYOEJ010000029.1:2061-5894 GCA_964403015.1 uncultured Arcanobacterium sp. | reverse complement strand
TCGGCGAGAACCACGATGTCGGTCAAGTCGTGTGTGACGACAACGGTACTTACTTTTCCGGCGGTTCTACCGGCAACGATGTTCCGCAGGTGGGAGGCGGCGGCTTTGTCGAGGGCTGCAAAAGGTTCGTCGAGGAGAAGGAGCTGGGGATCCACGGCAAGCAGGCGTGCAAGCGCTACGCGTTGCGCTTGACCACCCGACAGGCGCCAGGGAGCCTCATTCTTGAGATCACTAAGTCCGACGGCCACGAGTTCTTGCTCCGCCCGAGCCTTGGCTTCCTCCGGTGTTGCGCCGTGGCAGCGCGGACCAAACGCGACATTCTCGAGCACTGACATGTGCGGAAAGAGCGAGGGTGACTGGTCGAGGAAGCCGATCGGAGACGGGGTTGTCACTGTCGATTCGGAGCTGACGAGGTCGCCTGCGAGGAGCCGCAGCACCGTCGACTTGCCGGCGCCGTTCGGCCCGATAATCGCGAGAGTTTCTCCAGGATCTCCGGTGAGGCCGAGATCGACCCCGCGTTCGGGTACCCGTGCACTGACCTGCCAGTGAGTTCCCTCGGTAGCGGGGGCCTCGGGGCGATCGCTGGAGATGGTAGCCGGAACGGGCAGAGAAGAGACGCTGGACGGTTCTGCATCCGCATGATTGTCCGGAAGTCTAAACCGACGTTGATTCCGGTATTCCAACACTGTGGTCAACGCCGTCAAGAGGAGGGCGATCACGATGAGAACAAGGCTTAAAGCAAGCGCGGTATCAGTGTCCTGCTCACGTTGGAGGTAGACCTCAAGGGGGAGGGTGCGTGTTGTTCCCTGAAGTGAGCCGGCGAAGGTGATGGTGGCGCCAAACTCGCCGAGTGATCGTGCGAAGGAGAGGGCTGCTCCCGAGGCCAGCGACGGACCCAAGAGTGGGAGCGTAATGCGGGAGAACTGAACCCATCTATTCGCCCCGAGTGATTGGGCTGCGTGTTCGAGTTCGGAGCCCGCGGCTTTTGCTGCTGTTTCGACCGTCATGACGAGGTAGGGCAGCGACACGAAGACTTGCGCCAGCACCACCGCGATGGTTGTAAAGGGAATCGTGAGGCCTAGAGCGTCGAAGCTCGAGCCGAGCAGCCCTTGGCGTCCGAAGGTGGTAAGCAGGGCAAGACCTGCAACGACCGGCGGCATGACCAGTGGGACGAGTACAAATGACCGCAGCGGTGTGAGCCAGCGGGGACGACAAGAGGCTTCGGAGGCTCGCGCGAGAATGAGGGCTAGCGGCGTTCCGAGAACTGCGCAGATGATTGTAGAAATGACGCATGTTCGAAGAGATAGCCACACGGCGTCGATAGCGGCTTCGGATGTGAGAATGCCGCCCAGATCGGTCCAAGGAACCCTTGAGGCCATTCCGAGAAGCGGCAACACCAGGAAGACGACTCCAAGGAGAGCCGGCAGCCAAAACCATCGCGGGATCGCCTGAAGCTGGTTCCTCAATGTGCAACACCGCTATCGAAGCCGTACTCGGCAAGAATATCCTGCCCCTCCTCGGACATGACAATGTCGATAAAAGCCTGCGCGAGTTCCTTGTTCTGTGCGCTGGAAACCATTCCAATCATGTATTTGGTGGAAACGGAGTCCACGCCGTCGATGTCGATGACCTCCAGCTTGTCTGAGGCGGCAACCGCGTCAGTCACGTAAACGAATCCGGCGTCGGCTTCGCCAATCTCAACTTTGGTACGTACGTCGGTAACGGATTGCTCTTCGGATACCGGATCCAAATTTAAGTCGAGCGCAGCCTCGAGTTCGCCCGTGACGCGGCCGCAAGGCACTTGTGGTGCGCACACGACCAGTTTGGCGCCGTCAAGGTCAGAAAGGGATTCGATACCGGCGGGATTGCCAGTCGGTACGACGAGACGCAGCGTATTTTCTGTGAAGACGACCGGATCGGGGACGTGGTCGGCAGCCTTGGCCATGTTCTGTTCGTCAGCGGAAGCGAAAACGTCGGCGGGGGCGCCCGCATCTATCTGAGACACCAGCGATGAGGATCCGGCGTAAGAAAAGTTAACACTCGCGTCTGGATGCTGTTTGGCGAACTGTTCGCCGATATCTTCAAACGCGAGGGAAAGTGAGGCCGCCGCGAAGACTGTGAGCTCTGCGGAGGAGTCTGAGTCGTCGGAGGTTTGCGATGCGCAGCTTGCAACGCCAAATAAAAGCGATGCGCCTACGGTGAGAGTGGCAATCTTGCGCCTGAACATGCCTCGATATTACCAGCGCGGGAACAGACCGCCGCCTGCGGGGACAGTGGGCAACACCCTGCCGATAGGTAATGAGCGCCGTATCGGAGATTCGGTAGCTTTACGTCAAGCGTGGCTATACGCTTACCACTTTCTGGTCAGTTCGTGACTTATTGCAGCGAACAAGTAGGATCGAAACATGGATATCACAGCAAGCGTCATCACCATTTCCGACCGTGCGTCCCGCGGTGAATATGAAGACCTGTCGGGTCCCACCGCCAAGAAAATCTTGGAGGAAGCGGGCGTCAAGGTACTCGAAACCGCGGTTGTTGCTGACGATGTCCGCGACATCGCGGAGACCGTTCAGACCCTCTCCTATGACGGCATTGATTTCGTTCTCACCACGGGCGGCACCGGCATTTCTCCGCGCGATTACACGGCTCGCGCGATGGATCCCCTGCTCCGTTTTGACATTCCCGGCATCGCTGAAGCTATTCGTTTTGAAGGCATCAAGAAGGGAATCCCGGGCGCGATGTTGTCGCGTGGACGGGCAGGCGTGCTCGTCTCAGGAAAGAATCGCACCCTCATTGTCAATGCGCCGGGCTCGGTCAACGGCGTCAAGGACGCGCTCAACGTTGTCATCCCACTTCTTGAGCACGCCATCGACCAGATGAAGGGTGGCGACCACGACCTGCCGAAATAGTAGGCCGTTGCCCGTGGCGCCCGCGTCCTTCCGATCCTTGGCGAAAAACCCCTAGAGCTCGAGTACCCCCACGACGTCGCCTGGGTGTACCTCGGTAACGTCCTCTCCAACGACGGCGAACACGTCAGCCGCGTGGAGCGCGGCAACGAGGTGGGAGCCCGAACCTAGGGTGTGGATAGGAACGACTTCGACCCCGTCTCCAGTCGATACGATTTTGGCAGCAATGTGCTGGCGGCGCCCTCCAGGTGAGGTCCATGATGCGCCCGCCCGAGCAGTGGTCACCCGCCATTCACGGTGTGCACCCAGCATTGCTTCGATGACTGGCCGGACGAAGAGCATGAACGATACGGCTACGGACACCGGGTTTCCTGGTAGGCAGATGACGCCAACGGACCGACCGTCGTCGTCAACCGTGCCGTGCCCCTGAGGCTTGCCCGGCTGCATGGCAACCGTCTCGAATGTCCACCCGTGCTCAAGGCCGTGCTCTTTGACCGGATCGAAGGCTCCCATCGAGACTCCGCCGGAGGTCACGATGAGATCGACTTCCCGAGCAACTGCCGCGATGGCTTCGCCAAATGCTTCGGCGGTATCCGCGACCGTGCGAGCGATGATGGCCTCGCCGCCCGCCTCGTTCACGAGCCCGGCGAGCAGTGTTGAGTTGGAATCGGGAATCTGACCGGGCGAGAGCTCTTCGCCGGGCGCTACCAGTTCCTCGCCGGTGGCAAGAACCGCCACACGAGGGCGCTTTGAGACCTCGACCTCGCCATAACCCAGCGATGCCAGTGAAGAGAGCGTGCGAGCGTTGAGCTGCTTTCCTGCGGCAATGGCGGGTTCGCCAGCCTTAATGTCTTCGCCCGCGTGCCGGACGTTTTGCCCACGCTCCGGAGAGACGTTGATGGTCACCGTAGCTGGCGCGGCCGAGGC
>CAYOEJ010000029.1:0-1961 GCA_964403015.1 uncultured Arcanobacterium sp. | reverse complement strand
CCGTCGTCGTCCGGTGCGGTGCCCGCGGCGATGTCGCTACTCACATCGAAAGTCCAAGGCCCGTCGCCCGCGAAATCATCGGTCCGAACCGCGAAGCCGTCCATGCTTGAGTTGTTAAAGGGTGGGACTGCAAACTTGGCGACGACGTCGGTGGCCAGCGTACGTCCGTGCGCGTCCGAAAGTGAGACAATTTCGGTGCGAAGGCGCGATGGATTGAGGTGACTGAAGATGAGGTCGCGATACTCTTCGGGCGTCATTTGGTGGCCTCCGCAGTCGTGGTGTCAAAAGAAACAGCCCCAGATGTCGCATTGGACGTGGCCTCGAACCCAGGGCGAACCCAATCACCGGAACGCCCGCCTGACTTGCGCGTTATCAAGCATTCAGTGATAGCTGCAGAGCGATCAACACCCTTCACCATGTCAACCACGGTTAGTCCAGCAACGGTCGCCGCGGTGAGAGCCTCCATTTCCACGCCGGTGCGATCGGCGGTACGAACGGTGGTCTCGATGAGGACGTGGTCTGAGGCAAGCGTTACTTCGACCTCAGCGCCGTGAACGCCAATGGTGTGCGCGAGCGGGAGCAGATCGGGAACCTTCTTCGCAGCAGCGATACCTGCCACGCGTGCAACCGCGAGAACGTCGCCCTTCGGCACTCGGCCTTCACGCAGGGCCACCATAATTTCGGGCGAGCACGTCACTTTCGCCTGGGCGCTCGCGGCTCGAACCGTTGGTACCTTCTCGGTTACATCGACCATCCACACCTTGCCGTCGGCATTGAGGTGCGGGAGTTTAATATCAGTCATCGGGACCTCCTACCAGCCATGCTAGTGTGTTTTCGTAGTTCCCAACACCGAGGAGACGTCGTGACAGCACTCGATCGAGTAATTCTGACCGGAGTACAAGACACCGCACTAAACACGCAAGAAATCGCTGATTCGGTGCGGGTGGATACCGCTGGTGCGCTTGTAGTTTTTGAGGGAATTGTTCGCAATCACGACGACGGTCGCGGAGTCACCGGTATTGAATACAGTTGCCATCCGTCTGCGGCAGACGTGGTTGCCGAGGTTGCTTTAGAAATTGCCGAGCGTCACCCAGATTGCCGAGTGTCAGTGATTCACCGCGTGGGAGTCTTGGACATCGGTGATCTGGCCATGGTGGCAGCGGTCTCAAGCGCACACCGCGCCGAATCGTTCGCGGCAATTCAGGATGTTGTTGACACGGTCAAGGACAAGCTTCCCGTGTGGAAGCGCCAAGTATTTACAGACGGTACCGACGAGTGGGTGGGCTCGGCCTAGAGGGTACGCGGCAACGTCACTGGCGAGTTCCGCGGTGCTTCGCGGCTTAACCGCCGATTTCGCTCATGTAGCGATCGGGCTGGACAAACGACGGATCGTCGATTCCATGGCCGGCCTTCTTCTTTGACATGGCGTCTGCCCAGATGCGTGCGATAGCGGCATCGGTGGCATCCGAGCGCAGGGCGGCGCGCAGGTCAGTCTCCTCATTGGCAAAAAGACAGCTGCGAATCTGGCCGTCGGCTGTAAGGCGTGTGCGGTCACAGTCCGCGCAGAACGGCTTGCTGACCGAAGCGATGATGCCAACGGACCCTGCCGGGTGATCCACGCCCTCGGCAACCTCCCAGAGCTTGGCAGGTGCGTGCGTATCTTTGTTCACAGTTGGTGTGAGGGAGAATTCGCTGCCGAGAATCTCGAGAACCTCATCGGCTGGCACCATTCGCTCGCGGGTCCATGTTTCACGTGGCCCAAGGGGCATGTGCTCGATGATGCGAAGCTGGAGGCCGCGCTGGAGGCAGAAACGAAGGAGATCACGCAGACCTTCTTCATTGACGCCTCGCATGGCAACCGCGTTGACTTTCACGGGTGAAAGGCCAGCTTCAAGAGCCGCATCGATACCCTTGATCACGTCGTGCATGCGATCTCGATGGGAGATGTGTGCGTAGATGTC
>CAYOEJ010000028.1:0-19540 GCA_964403015.1 uncultured Arcanobacterium sp. | reverse complement strand
GCCCACTTCACGAATGCATCGCGATCCTGCGCATAGTCGCGTACTGAACGGACAACTACCACACCGGCGTCGTCCCAATTGACCGACGGATCGTTCCACACCGCGATGCGCGGTTCAATGCCACGCTCACGAAGCGCGTCTGGCAGGTGCTGCTCATCCTGATCAAGATTAGGGAGAGCCTCCGAAGTAGCAAGAGTAACGATTGGCGCAGTCACGCATTCCACCTTTGGTTTGTTTCGCTTATGCCACCGCAACGTGGCCTCTGCCTAGTGTAACTGGTATCGAAGCGACGTACGCACGAGAGAACGAGGATGGCACATGTTGTTTTCCCAGCTGCGATAGTGGACCCGTGCGGCCTTAGCAATCGCCGTGTAATCGGACGAAAGTTAGGTTTCGCCTGAACCTACGTGTATGCTTTTGCCCCGGAAAGACTCGCGCGATGGGGCGCCAGTTTGATTCCGCGAGCACACGCGGGGACTCGCCCCGAAGAATGGAGATCTCATGCCCTGGTGGGAAATTATTGGTTGGGCCGGCTCGGTGCTGGTGGTTGTGTCGCTCATGGTTCCGAGCGTGCGCCGCTTTCGCATCCTCAACCTCACCGGTTCAGCCATTGCTACCGTCTACAACGCATATTTCGAGATCTGGCCATACGCCGCCATGAATGGCGCGATCTGCATCATCAACATCTACTGGCTCTGGCGACTCAGCCAAGAGGGCAAGACCGCCGACCGCGGATACAGCGTTGTGGAAGCTCGTGAGACCGATCCTGTGGTTAAGCGATTCCTCGCACGCAACGAAAAGACAATCTCCGAGTCCTATCCCGCTTTCACCGAGGAAAGCCTCGAAGGTAACCGCACCTTCATGCTCCTGCATGAAGAGGAGGTCATCGGACTATTCTCGGTACGCGACCGCGGTGAGGGATCCGCAGAGATCGTTCTTGACTACGTGACCGAGCGGTTCCGCGACTTCACGCCGGGTAACTTCCTGTACGCCAACTCCACGCTTTTCGACACGATCGACGTGGAGACCCTGCACCTCAACGCTGGACACACCACCGATCCGGCCTACTTTAAGAAGCAGGGATTCAAGCCGTCTGGCGACGAACTCATTCGTTCCGTCTGACGCGATATCGCACCGAAATGCTTGTGCGTGACCTCACAGGCAGTTGGGCCCGAGGAAACTTGCGCCGCTGCCTTGGCCGCGACTAAAGTTGTTCGATGTTGCGCACCGCTAGCTCAACTGGCAGAGCATCTGACTCTTAATCAGAGGGTTCTGGGTTCAAGTCCCAGGCGGTGTACGAAAAAGCAAAAGGCCTCGAGAAATCGGGGCCTTTCGCGTATCGCTGGTAGAGCGCCATAAACACACACTAAAAGAGTGAGGTCAGGAGGGCGCAGTGAAAGCTCTTAGCGCGGCCGCACTCGGTGTCTTCGCAGCGCTCAGCATGTCAGGAGCACTCGGCGTGTCCGATACGTTCGGCGTGTCCGACGACGAGCCGAGTATCGCGCAGGATGCCCTCGAGACTGCGCATGACGATTTTGAAAAGACCAACGACGAGCTTGAGATCGTGCAGCTAGGAGATTCATTTTCATCCGGCAACGGCACTGGCAATTATTACAACATCCCCTGCCAGCGGTCCGAGCAAAACTACGGCTCGCAGGTCGCCGATGCTTTGGAAACCGACGGATACGAGGTCACGTTCATCGACGCATCCTGCGGCGGAGCACGGATCGCCAACCTTGTCGACGCCGTCCAAGAAGTTCGCGCCACATCCCGAGTCGAGATCGGCTACTACCTCCCCCAGAGCGTTTACCCGGACCAACGAGCCGAGTGGCTGCGGCGTGCTGAGGACAATCGCGTATGCGAGACCCAGCCGCGAACCACCCCCTCACGGGCATCAACGCGTGAACCTTTACCCGGCACCAATCAGTATTGGCAGTACTCCGAGGCAACTTCCACGCAGATGGGGTCCGTCTACTCGGGAACCATCGATTGCCAACTCTTCAATGATGTCCAGACCACCGCAATAACGCCCAAGACCGACGTCGTCCTCCTCACGATCGGCGGAAACGAGACCAACTACGGCGAACTGGTGAGCAATTGCTTCGTGCTACGAAATCCGTTTACCTGCGATGAGGAGATGGACATCGCTCGCGAAATCGTGGCAACTGAGGCACGCGCGAAGCTCGACTCCGCCCTCGATGCCATCGAACAGGCAAATCCGAATGCACAGGTGTACCTGTTGAATTACCCAGATCTGATCAACTCGGAGAGCTATATTATTCCGCCCGGCGGATGGTATGACGTGGCCGCAATGACGAACCAGCTGCAATCGGAGTACGACGACGTGCAGCGCGAAGCGATAGCCGCCCGGTCGGACCGTTTCACTTTCGTCGACGTCAAGCCTGCATTCGACGGCCATGGCATCGATTTGGGTCTGTTCGCGAATCAAGACCATTCGTGGATTGTGCCGCCCTTGGGTAGCTTTGATGTGCGGGGATATATGCATCCAACCATCGAGGGATGGACAGCGATGGCCGACGTCGCTCTAGAAGAGGTCGAGAAGGACCTCCCCGACCGATCGACAACGAAGGATATGAACGAGAGTGACTGACTCCAGCCAGATTGATGCCATCCTTGGCGAACCGGCCCTGAACGTCGCCCTCGATCGTCTCGAGGATGACTTCGGGCTCACGCCCTCCCCCGAGGCAATCCATGATGCTTTTGAGGGCTGGGTGGCCACCACTGGAAAGGCGATGTATCCGCACCAGGCCGAGGCGCTGCTAAATATCGTGTCCGGCGACCACGTGATCGTCTCCACCCCCACCGGCTCCGGCAAGTCGCTGATCGCCATGCAGGCGCTTTTCACGGCACTTGCCACGGGCCGTACCGCGTACTACACGGCACCGCTGAAGGCGCTTGTTAGCGAAAAGTTCTTCGATCTCATCGACAAATTTGGTGCACACAACGTGGGCATGGTCACCGGAGATTCCTCAATCAACGCCGGCGCACCAATAATCTGCGCCACATCGGAAATTCTCGCAAACATTGCCCTGCGGGAGGGCGATGCGGCCGACGTCGGCGTGGTGGTCATGGACGAGTTCCATTTCTACGCCGATCCGCAGCGGGGGTGGGCATGGCAGGTTCCCCTCCTCCAACTTCCCCAGGCACAACAGGTTCTTTTGTCCGCCACCCTCGGCGAGACCGAACACTTCGTGAAGGACCTCGAGGAGCGCACGGGCCGGCCAGTCTCGGTTGTCGACGACGCCGTTCGTCCCGTTCCCCTGCACTTCACCTGGTCCACCGAACCAATCGGTGAGACGATTCAAGAACTTGTCGCCACGCATATGGCACCCGTCTATGTTGTGCACTTTTCGCAGCGTGAGGCAGTTGCGCAGGCTCAAGGTCTGATGTCGATGAGCCTCATCTCGAAGGAACAAAAAGAGAGGGTCGCAAAAGCCCTTGGCAACTTCAAGTTTTCTACCGGCTTCGGGCAAACCTTATCCAAGTTACTGCGTGCCGGCATTGGGGTCCATCACGCCGGACTTCTGCCCCGCTACCGCCGCCTCGTCGAAAGACTCACCCAGCAAGGCCTGCTGTCGGTCATCTGCGGCACCGACACCCTCGGTGTGGGCATCAACGTTCCCATCCGCACTGTACTCATCACCTCGCTCGTAAAGTTCGACGGCACGAAGATGCGCCACCTGACGGCACGCGAATTCCACCAAGTGGCCGGCCGTGCGGGCCGTGCCGGGTACGACACGATTGGGTACGTCGTCGTCCAAGCGCCCGAGCACGAAATCGAAAATGCGCGCCGCGTACGCAAGGCGGGTGACGACCCCGTCAAACTCAAGCGAGTCCAGCGGGTAAAGCCAGCCGAAGGCACCGTTAACTGGTCCGAGAAAACCTTTAATTTCTTGAAGGAAGCCGAGCCGGAGTCGTTGACTTCCAACCTCCGCGTGGATCACTCCATGATTCTCAATTTGCTGCAGCGCCCCCAGCCCGTGGAAGCCGCAGCCGATCTTCTGACGAACAACCACGAGCCAGCTCGTGATCGCAATCCGCTCATCAGGCGTGCTATCGACATCTACCTGTCGCTCCGCAAAGCCGAGGTCATCACCCACGAGGATCGCGAATGGCGCGAGGCTCACCCGCAGGACCAAGCAATTCATTTTGCCAAAGACGTACCATTCGATTTCGCGCTGAATTCGCCACTGTCGCCCTTCGCGCTGGCAGCTATTGATCTGCTCGACCCTGAGTCGCCAACGTATGCACTGGATGTCGTTTCGGTGATGGAGGCTGTCCAAGAGGATCCCACCCCTGTCCTGGTTGCTCAGCGAAAGGCGCTGCGCGGCGAAGTTATCGGAAAGCTCAAGGCTCAGGGGGTTGATTACAACGAGCGCATGGCCGAGGCCGACGAGGTCACGTGGCCGCGTCCCCTTGCCGATCTCCTTGAACCTGCTCTCGCTACCTATGCCCAAACCAACCCGTGGGTGGCCGAACACGAGCTGTCCCCCAAGTCGATCGTCCGGCACATGATCGAGGAGGCTATGACGTTCTCCGAGTTCGTCTCCCGCTATGATCTCGCTCGTTCCGAGGGCGTGTTGCTTCGCTACCTCACGGATACGTACCGAGCGCTGCGCCAGTCCGTTCCCCTCGATGCCCGCACGGACGAGGTCAAGGACATCATCGAGTGGCTCGGTCGGCTCGTTCGCTCCATTGACTCTTCGCTCCTTGACGAGTGGGAGGCTCTCGCCGACGGTCGCATTACCCTTGATGAACTCCGTGGGGAGGACGACGATGCGGTGGTTGGCGAAGAAGCAGCCTTCGGCGCCGACGCCGATGGAACAGTTGCTTTCACCCGCAACAAACACGCACTGCGCAAGGCCGTCCGAAACGCCATGTTCCGAAGGGTCGAAGCCCTTGACCGCGATGACTACGACCTGCTCGAACGCCTGAGTTCTCCTGCCGGGAATCGGGGCGATCGCGTGAACGGGGACGTGTGGGATGCCGACCGTTGGGCCGATGCCATGGATCCTTACTGGGCCGAGTATGACTTCCTCGGCACAGATACAGCCGCACGTTCGGAACAGTATTTTTCGATTCTCGAAGACCCGTCGTATGCCGATTTACTTCAGGCCGGCGTCGATGAGGATCTGGCTAGTGAATGGCTCGAATCGCACGCAACCGGACGCCTCTGGCTTGTGCTGCAGGTCTTGGATTCCGGCGATGACTCCGCGTCGTGGGGCATGTGGGCCGTGGTTGATCTGGATGCAAGCGACGAGGCTGATGATGTAATACTTCATATGGTTCGCCTAGGAGAGCGATAGATGATCGACATTGCAGGTAACATCGCGCTCGTCCGTGAGCGCATCGCTAGGGCAGAAGCGACCGCTTCCCAGACCGGCGCGTGGGGCGACCAAAAGCCGCGAACCAAGCTCATGCTTGCGGCCAAACACCAGCCCATCGAGAATATTCGCGCGGCAATCGACGCGGGCGCGACTTTATTCGGGCACAATCAAGTTCAGCAGTTGGTGGCCATGGTCGATGACCTTGGCACGCTGGGAGAAGGCTCCCCCGATGGCCACCTCGGGAACCAGAATCCCGAGATCTTGACGACCGTCATCGGGCACGTCCAATCCAACAAGCTCTCTCAGGCGATGCAGTACGCCCAGCGAATCGACACCGTCGATTCCATCCGGACTGCGCGCCAAATCGCGCGGCGGCAACAGGTACGTCTCGATGAGGGCCTAGCGGTGGGCCCCTACCCCATCCTGCTGCAGGTCAATTCGTCTGGGGCACCCACGCAGTTTGGATGTGAGCCGGGCGAGCTCATAGAACTATCGCAACAGGTCAGTGAATTGGAATCCGTTCGCATCGATGGGCTCATGACGATCGGGGCTCAGGGCGACGAAGCCACAGTTCGTGAGAGCTTCTGCATCACGCGCGCGCTTAGCGAGAGCATGCGGGAAATTCCCGGACTAGAAAATGCCACCGAGCTATCGATGGGTATGACGGGCGATTTGGAAATTGCGGTAGAAGAGGGCTCAACACTGGTGCGGGTGGGCTCGGCCGTTTTTGGGCCGCGCTCCCAGGCCTAGGTGCGCCGGGGTAAGAATCCCCCGCGCAAGCTATATATCGCGAGTGCGCCGCTTCAGTAAGCACAGAGTGCGCTGCTTTAGCAAGCCGCGAGTCCGCGACTTCAGTAGGCCGCGGGTCCGCGGCCTTAGTAGACTTCGAGCCCCCGCTGGCGGAAGATCTCGCGGGCAGCTTCGGTGTCCTCTGCCGAAGGCGGCTCGACGTCGGCGAGCTGGTATTCCATGCCCAGATTTTCCCACTTGTCGCGGGCCATCTGGTGGAACGGGAGTACTTCTACTCGTTCAACCGAATCGGACCAGCGCTCAACAATGTCCGCCACAGCCTCGATGTTTTCCTTCGAATCCGACAGGCCCGGAACGAGAACGAAGCGAATCCAAATTTTGTTACCGCGGGCATTGAGGCGGTCGCCAAAGTCGAGGGTCGGTTGAAGATCACGGCCCGTCGTTCGATTATAAATCTCAGGGATGCCGCTCTTGACATCGAGCAGAACAAGATCGACGTCGTCAAGCAACTCATCACTCAGTGAGGTTCCAAGGAAGCCGGACGTATCGATCGCGGTATGAATCCCCATCTCCTTAGCACCTCGAAGGAGCTTGCCAAGGAAGGCGGGCTGCATTGCGGGCTCTCCACCGGAAAACGTTACGCCACCCTTAGTCGCCTTAAAGACGGCCTGATAGCGGCGAACCTTGTCCAGCAAATCTTCTGCACGCACGGCCGTGCCCTCACGCATTTTCATCGTGTCAGGGTTATGACAGTACAGGCAGCGCAGCGGGCAGCCAGCCAAAAACGTGGTGAGCCGCGTGCCAGGGCCATCAACGGCCGTGACGAGCTCCCACGAGTGAACCGAGCCAATCTCGCCGGCTCGAACGCCGGCAACCTGCTCGGAGTGCGAGAGCGGACCCGCTAGCGCAATGCCAGCGAGTCCGGCTCCGGTGAGCCGCGGAACCTGCTCTTCGAGCGGTTCCGGACGGTACTCACCGGTTGACCCCTCAGATGCCCAATAGCGTGAGGCGTCAAACTCTTGAGTCAATGTCACATGCCCTCGTGGAAGGTACGTGCAAGGACGTCGAGCTGCTGCTCGCGGGTGAGGCGAACGAAGTTCACCGCGTAGCCCGACACGCGAACTGTGAGCTGCGGGTACTTGTCGGGGTTCTCCATGGCGTCCTCGAGGGTATCGCGGTTAAGAACGTTGATGTTGGCGTGGTACAGGCCCTGAACGCCGCCGCGGGATTCGCGGGCAGCCTTCATGGAGGCGAGGCGCTCTGCGTAGGTCTTGGTTTCCATTAGTCTCTATCCTTTACTAGAAAATCAAACTTTGATTGTCGACGCCGGGGACGCCGGTTTCGAGAGCGTCAGCCCTTCTTGATGAATCCTGCGTCCATGATGCCAACCAGGTTGGTGATCTGCTCATCCTGGTTGCGTCCGAGCGAGGACGGCACGATGGTGTTCGTCAGCGAAATGCCGTCGAGTGCATCGGCGTAGTCGAGCTTGCCAACCGACAGCATCGACGCGAGCATACCGTGGGTGTCCATACCGTTCTCCGGGTTTGCACCAGGTGCGAACGGGGTTCCTTCCCTATGACCCGACGGGAAGTTGCCGGTGTTCTTGCCGTACACCACGTTCGAGGTGATGGTCAGAACGGACTGGGTCGGAACTGCGTTGCGGTACATCGGGATGGCCTTGATCTTCTCCATCACCGTGTGAACGATGGTGGCAGCGATGTCGTCAGCGCGATCGTCGTCGTTACCGTAAGCCGGGAAGTCACCTTCGGTGACGTAGTCGACTACGAGACCGGTCTCGTCACGCACCGGCGTAACCTTCGCGTACTTGATCGCAGCAAGGGAGTCGGCAACGATCGAGAGGCCCGCGATGCCGCAGCCCATCGTGCGGATGATATCCGTATCGTGAAGAGCCATCTCCATGGCCTCGTAGGCGTACTTGTCGTGGCTGTAGTGAATGATGTTGAGGGCCTCAACGTAGGTGCCAACCACCCAGTCGAGCATGTCCTCATACTTCTGCCAAACTTCTTCAAAGTCGAGCGGGCCGTCGCCCTCGATCGGGTCATAGCCTTCAACGATCTGCTTACCGGAGATCTCGTCGCGACCACCGTTAATTGCGTACAGGAACGCCTTTGCAGCGTTAACGCGAGCACCAAAGAACTGCATCTGCTTGCCGAGCCTCATTGGCGAAACGCAGCAAGCGATAGCGGCGTCGTCGCCCCAGTAGGAGCGAATCTGATCGTCGGCTTCGTACTGGAGAGAAGAGGTTTCAATCGACACGCGTGCGCAGAAGCGCTTGTAACCCTCGGGGAGCTGATCGGACCAGAAGATCGTGATGTTCGGTTCCGGTGCAGCACCGAGGTTCATGAGGGTCTGCAGAAGACGGAAGGAGGTCTTCGTAACCAGTGAACGGCCGTCTTCGGAGAAGCCACCGTCGGTCCAGGTTGCCCAGTAGGGGTCGCCTGAGAAAATCTCGTCGTAGCTGGTGGTGCGCAAGAATCGCACAATGCGCAGCTTGATCACAAGAGCATCAATGATTTCCTGTGCGCCTTCTTCGTCCAAGCGGCCTTCAGCGAAGTCGCGCTCGAAGTAGATATCGAAGAAGCCGGAGAGACGACCGAACGACATGGCGGCGCCGTCCTGGGACTTCACCGAACCAAGGTAGGCGAAGTAGGTCCACTGCACAGCTTCCTGAGCGGTAGTTGCAGGCTTGGAGATATCGAAGCCGTAGCTCTCAGCCATGGTCTTGAGCTTCTTCAGAGCCTTGATCTGCTCGGCGATTTCCTCGCGATCACGGGCCCAATCCTCAGAGAATGGCTGGTCTGCCTTGGCGTCCTTATCCTTCATCTTCTCTTCGATGAGGCGATCCACGCCGTAGAGAGCGACGCGGCGGTAGTCACCAATGATGCGGCCGCGGCCGTATGCATCGGGAAGTCCGGTGATGATGTGCGAAGAACGAGCCGCACGAATGCGCGGGGTGTACATGTCGAACACACCCTCGTTGTGCGTCTTGCGGTACTTGGTGAAGATCTCCTTCACATGAGGATCAACTTCCTTACCCGCTTCCTTGATCGCGGTCTCCACCATGCGCCAACCGCCGTTCGGCATCATGGCACGCTTGAGCGGGGTGTCGGTCTGAAGACCAACCACGACGTCGTCGTCGTCAGAAATGTAGCCGGGACCGAAGGCGTCGACGTCGGCCGGAGTTTCCGTATCCACGTCGTAAACGCGCTGCTTGCGCTCTACCGAAAGGTAATCCTTCTCGAGTGTGTCCCATGTGCGGAGAGTTTTCTCCGTAGGTCCAGAAAGGAACGACTCATCGCCGTCGTAAGGAGTGTAGTTGCGCTGGATGAAATCGCGGACATTGATGGTGTCCTGCCAGCAGCCCCCCTCGAAGCCTTCCCATTCGCTCTTCGCGCTGGTGGTCGGTTCGATTGTTGTAGTCACAGACTCTCCTCGTGAGTTTCAGTCTCGCCATCGTGGCGTTTGGCGACGTCGGGTGTCGACTTCGCTGTCACCATCCATTCTAGGAATTTGGTCCGACATCCAACAGGGTGCTGACGCACATCACACTTTCATTTATCGGATATACCGGACGCAAGTCGAGGTTTTCCATATGCGCCAGACCCCCACTTGGGACTGGGGTCCCGAAATTGTTAACAATTAACTTGACGTGTGCCACAAGACCGGCGTTTTTAGCCCGATTCTCGCTCGCCACCGCATTTCACCTGCGGCTGAATCACGTCCTCGTCTTAGAGCGACGGCTCGATTCCGTTATGGATCAGGCCGTAAACAAAACCATCGGTGAGCGCTTCAAATGACGCTTCGATAACGTCCACTCCCACACCCACGGTTGTCCACGTCTGCCGCGCATCCTTCATCGTGATGAGCACGCGAGTCGTGGCACCGGTTCCTTGGTGAGGATCAAGAATCCGTACCTTGAAGTCGATGAGTTCAAACCCGTTCAGCAGCGGATAGACGTTCTTCAGAGCGGTACGAAGTGCGGAGCTCAGCGCGTCGACTGGTCCCACACCTTCTCCGATACGCATGATGCGTCTGCCACCCGCGTGAACCTTGACCTTGGCCTCCGACGACGTCTGCCCCGGTTGACCCGGACGAGAAACGATATCCGTGGCCCATGATTCGATGTCAAAGTAGCGCACTCGCCCACCGCTCACGACTTCGCGAGTGAGCAGTTCGAAGGAAGCATCAGCGGCGTCATAGGTGTAGCCGCAGGCTTCGGCTTCCTTCACCCTCCTGGTGATCTCGCCAAGTTGCTCCGACTGTCCTGCAAGTTCGATGCCGAACTCCCGCGCCTTGAGTTCGATCGAGGCACGGCCGGCCATATCAGAAACAAGCATCCTCATATCGTTCCCTACAGCCAGCGGATCAATGTGCTGGTAGAGGTCCGGATTGACTCGAATCGCGGAGGCGTGAAGGCCCGCCTTGTGTGCGAACGCGCTCACCCCAACATAGGGCTGGCGAGTCGCTGGAGAAATGTTCGTCAGCTCAGAGACGGCATACGAGACCGCTGAAAACCCTGCGAGCTGCTCGGCGGTAACTGTCTCATAGTCCGTCTTCAAGGCAAGATTGGCTACGCACGTTAATAGGTTGGCGTTACCGGTGCGCTCACCGTAACCGTTGACGGTTCCCTGGATCTGACGGCAGCCCGCATCCACGGCCGCAAGCGCGTTCGCAACGGCACAGCCGCCGTCGTCGTGGGTATGGATACCCAGCTGCGGAGCGTCGATTCCCATGCCCACGAGCCGTTCACGAAGATCGACGACGACGGAGGCGATGGTACTGGGTAGGGAGCCACCGTTCGTATCACACAGGATTACCCATGTTGCACCAGCGTTGAAGGCTTCTGAGACAACCGAGGTGGTGTAATCCGGATCGAAGTTGAATCCGTCAAAGAAGTGCTCCACGTCAATCATCACTTCACGGCCGTGGCCGCGAAGGTAGTGCACGGTATCGCGGATCATCCGCAGGTTCTCTTCGCCAGTGGTGCGAAGCGCTTGCTCGACGTGCCGGATATCGGACTTGGCAACGAGCGTGAGGATGGGTGCTTGTGACTCAACGAGCGCGGCGACCTGCTCATCATCCTCGGCTCGCGCACCCGCCTTGCAGGTGGAACCGAACGCGACCAGCTTGGCCGTAGTCAAGGGATTATCGGACTTGAGGCGATTGAAGAACTCGGTATCCCGTGGGATGGCACCGGGCCAGCCGCCCTCAATATAATCTGCGCCCATGGCCTCAAGGAGCGGTAGGAGCGCCACCTTGTCTGCAACCGAAAGATTGATACCTTCTTGCTGGGCGCCGTCGCGCAGCGTGGTGTCGTAGACGTAAACCTTCATCAGACACCTCGCATCATTCCGGATCGGCGATCTTGTACAACCAGCCGAACTTGTCCTCCGCGTGTCCGAGCTGGATCGCGGTGAGGTCGTCGTAAATACGCTTGGTGACGTCGCCTACCGGCACTTGCACGTCGAAATCTGCAGCGGCCAGCCGGCCGATTGCGGTCACTACCGCTGCCGTGCCACAGGCAAACATCTCGGCCACCTCGCCAGACTCGAGTCCTTTGATCAGCCAGTCCAGCGAGATTGTCTCTTCGGATACTTGGACGCCCTGAGATGCGAGCATTTCGATGATCGATGCCCGCGTACCGCCGGGCAGAATGTTGCCAGTGAGCGCCGGGGTCTTGACCGAGCCGTCGGTCATCACCACGAACACGTTCATCCCGCCAAGTTCGTCCACGTTGGTGCTGGTTGAAGCATCAAGGAAAAGGACTTCGTCAAAACCGTCGTCGTGCGCACGGACCTTGGGTAGTAGCGACGACGCGTAGTTTCCGCCCGTCTTCACGTTTCCCATCCCACCCGGTCCGGCCCGGTGGTACTCGCGATCCACCCACACGTTGATCGGCTGGAACCCGTGCCGGAAGTAGGGCCCGGACGGCGAGGCAATCACCATGTACTCGTAGCGCGCCGCAGCTCGCACTCCTAGGAAAGCCTCGGATGCGAAAATGAACGGGCGCAGGTAGAGAGATGATCCCGGAACTGACGGAACCCAGCGGGCATCTGCTCGCACCAAATCCACGAGGGAGGCGATGAAGTCCTCACGCGGCAGCTCGGGAATCGCAAGCCTGCGGTTGGACATGTTCAAACGTGCGGCGTTGTAGGTGGGTCGGAATGTCCAAATGGACCCGTCGTCGTGCCGATACGCCTTGAGCCCTTCAAACACCTCTTGCCCGTAGTGCAACACGGCTCCAGCCGGGTCGAGGGTGAGCGGACCGTAGGGCTCGATCACCCTGTTGTGCCAGCCATTCTCGGCCGTCCAGGTCGAATGCGCCATGTAGTCGGAGAAGTCAACGCCAAAGCCGAGTCTCGCGAAAATGCGTTCGTGATCGTCGTCGGACTTGAGGTTCTCATGCGGCTGGATCGCAAAGGTTCCAGCCAACTCATCGGCGCCGGCGATATGCTCCGCCGCTTCAGTTTCCAAAGGTGAGCGCGAATGCTGTGATGCCATGAGGTACCTTTCTTCTTCCTAGTGCGATCGTATCGCGGCTATGAGTTCAAGCGTGCCACGATGGCGTCGCCGATCTCTGACGTTGTGCGAACCAACGGAGTACCGCTCGCCGCCGCTTGGGCCCGAGCCTCCATATCCTCGTCAACCGCACCTTTAATCTTCGCAGCAAGCTCGGGATAATCAAGGAAGTCGAGCATCAGCGCCACGGACGAGATGGTTGCGATGGGATCGGCCTTGCCCTGGCCAGCGATATCTGGCGCGGATCCGTGGACGGGCTCGAACATCGAAGGGAATGTGCGGTCGGGGTTGATGTTTCCCGACGCCGCAAGCCCAATTCCACCCGTGATTGCCCCGGCTTCGTCAGTGAGGATGTCTCCGAACAGGTTGTCCGTTACGATCACATCGAAACGCGCAGGGTCAGTGACGAGGAAGATTGTTGCTGCATCGACGTGAAGATAATCCGTTTCGACACCCGGGAACTCCTGCGCAACGCGATCAACCGTTCGTCGCCACAAGTGCCCGGCATTGACGAGCACGTTGTGCTTGTGGACGAGGGTGAGCTTGTTCCGTCGTGACGCCGCCTGCTCAAACGCAAACCGCACCACGCGCTCCACGCCGTGCGCTGTATTTATCGAAACTTCCGTAGCAATTTCATGGGGCGTATTTTCGCGGATAATTCCGCCGTTTCCGGCGTAAAGTCCCTCAGTTCCCTCACGGACGACGACGAAATCCACGTCTCCCGGATTAGCCAGTGGCGTTGGCACACCTTCGTAGTATTTCGAGGGGCGAAGATTGACGTACTGGTCGAAGTCGAAACGGAGCTTGAGGAGCAGGCCGCGTTCGAGCACGCCAGATGGCATCGACGGATCGCCAACGGCGCCGAGGAGGATAACGTCCTTCTCACGGATACTCTGCAGGTCCTCTTCGGTGAGGACCTCCCCCGTGCGGTGGTAACGAGCGGCTCCGAGATCATAGTCAGTCTTGTTAATCGTCAGATCCGTACCAGTAACGACGGCGTCGAGGATTTTCAACCCTTCGGCCACCACTTCGGGGCCAATTCCGTCTCCGGGAATTACTGCGAGTTCAACTGTTTGAGTCATGTGATGAGTGTAGTTTCGCAGCGCTTGTGAGACAGCGCGCGCTCACTGGGCGAGACGGAAACTATCGCTCATTGACATCGAATATCGTGTGCTGCGCCGGCGCAGTATCGATCGTCGGGCGATCGTTTCCGCGGGACGTAAACGCGATCCCTACCGCCACAGAGATAGCACTGAGCACCATGACTGCCGCGATGATAAAGGCAATCACACGCGTACCGGTACGCGGACCGTTACGGCGGATTTCAGTATCGTCATAATGCTGAAGCTCGGTAGGTCGATTCTCGTGTGAAGTCATACTCCTACCCTATCGCGACGATGCGCGAGTACCGTACTGGCACCCGCGCATCGACCTTGAATATTCGAGACTTAATCCTCGTAGACCTTGCCCATGTATGCCGGCGTCATGAGGTTCTCGACAGAGAGCGCCTGATCGAGTTCCTCCTCCGTGAGAAGTCCTCGCTCGAGGACAAGTTCGCGAACCCCCTTACCGGTGCGTGCCGCTTCCTTGCCAATGAGGTCGCCCTCGTGATGACCAATGATGTCGTTGAGGTAAGTGATGATTCCAATCGAGTTCATGACGTAGGACATGCACACGTCCTCGTTCACCGTGATGCCATCGATGCAACGCTCACGAAGTGTGATCGACGCATTCTTGAGCAGCTTGATCGACTCAAATAGGGCTTGACCGATCACGGGCTCCATCACATTGAGCTGAAGCTGCCCGGCCTCGGACGCCATCGTCACCGTCATGTCATTTCCGATGACCTTAAAGCACACCTGGTTAACCACCTCTGGAATCACGGGGTTGACCTTTGCCGGCATAATCGACGAGCCAGCCTGCATCTCGGGGAGATTGATTTCATTGAGGCCCGCGCGCGGACCCGAGGACAGAAGACGGAGGTCGTTGCAGATCATCGACATCTTGGTGGCCAACCGCTTGAGTGCGGCAGACAGCGAGACATAAGCGCCCGTATCAGATGTCGCTTCCACAAGGTTCGTCGCTGCCTTCACATCGAGGCCAGAAACCTCAGCAAGACGCCCAATCACGGTTTCTTGGAATCCGTCAGGCGTGTTCAGCTTGGTACCAATCGCCGTGGCACCCAGGTTCACCTCGAGCAGCAGCTCGGCCTCACGCATGAGGTGGTTCATCTCTTCTTCCATGAGAACACGGAAGGCGCCGAACTCCTGACCCATGGTCATCGGCACAGCATCTTGGAGCTGGGTGCGGCCCATCTTGAGAACGCGCTCATTCTTCTTTTCAATCTTTCCAAACGAACCGGCAAGGTTGCATACCTCGTTGACGAGATCCTCGACCATCCGGTACAGCGCCAGCCGGAATCCGGTGGGGTAGGCATCGTTCGTGGACTGAGATTTGTTGACGTGGTCGTTGGGGTTGACGACGCCGTAGTCGCCCTTCTCCTTCCCCATCGTTTCGAGCGCGAGATTTGCGACCACCTCGTTCGTGTTCATGTTGGTTGAGGTACCTGCTCCGCCTTGGAAGACATCGATCGGGAACTGATCCATGCACCGGCCCTCGTCAAGAATGAGGTCACATGCAGCGACGATTGCCTTGCTCACCTCGCTCGACATCACCCGCTCATCACGGTTCGCGAGCGCCTCCGCCTTTTTAACCTGCACCATCCCGCGAATGAACTCCGGGACGTCATTGACGGTGACTCCTGAAATCTGAAAGTTCTCAATGGCACGAAGCGTGTGCACTCCGTAGTAGGCATCGTTCGGCAGTTCGCGGGCACCAAGAAGGTCTTCTTCGACGCGGGTGTTTGACACAGATTCTCCAATTCGTAGATCATCAGGTCGGCTCTGACCTGATCCGAAAGCAGGGCGACGCCCCATTTGGTCACGTGATCTAGATTACACACTAAAACGGTGAAAACACAAAGAAAAACCTCCCCCGTGCGGGGAAGGTTTCTCTTTATGCCGATTATCGAGTTGAGGTCGAGAGTGCAGCTTAGTTCTCAAGCCTGCACTCTCAACCAGTCTTGCTCGAGCACGCTCTTAACGCGCAGCCGATCCGTCGGTGTAGTCCTCATCGGTGGACTTCCACGCAAACATCTTGCGAAGCTCTACACCAACCTTCTCGATCGGGTGATCCTCGCCAGCTTGGCGAAGCTCCTTGAACTCCGGGCCACCCGCATCCTGGTCGTCGATGAAGCGCTGAGCAAACGCGCCCGACTGGATGTCATCAAGCACGCCCTTCATGTTCTCCTTGACCTCCGGGGAGATCACGCGTGGGCCTGAGACGTAGTCGCCATACTCGGCGGTATCCGAGATCGACCAACGCTGCTTGGCGAGGCCGCCCTCATTGATGAGATCAACAATAAGCTTGAGTTCGTGGAGAACCTCAAAGTAGGCAATTTCCGGCTGGTATCCGGCCTCGGTGAGTGTCTCGAAACCATACTGGATCAGCTGGGACACGCCACCGCACAAAACAGCCTGCTCGCCGAACAGATCCGTCTCTGTTTCTTCGGTGAAGGTCGTCTTGATCGCACCCGCGCGCGTACCACCAATAGCCTTAGCGTAGGACAGAGCTAGATCCCATGCCTGCCCGGACGCGTCTTGCTCTACCGCAACGATGTCTGGCACACCGCGGCCGTCCTCGAACTGGCGACGAACCGTGTGGCCGGGCCCCTTGGGGGCAACCATGCAGATGTCGTGCCCCTCCCCCGGCTTAATGTAACCAAAACGAATGTTGAAGCCGTGCGCAAAGAAGAGTGCGGCGTCGTCCTTGAGGTTCGGTTCAATCTCCTCGGAGTAAATCTTGCGCTGGTGCTGGTCCGGAGCCAAAATCATGATGACGTCAGCCTGAGAAACGGCGTCGCCAACCGATGCCACCGCTAGACCCTGCTCCTGTGCCTTCTCAATGGAGGCGGAGCCCTCACGCAGGCCCACAACCACGTCGACGCCCGAGTCGCGCAGGTTAAGCGCATGGGCATGGCCCTGGGAACCGTAGCCAATAACAGCTACCTTCCTGGACTGGATTAGTGAAAGATCTGCGTCTGAATCGTAGAAGATTTCTGCCACGATATTCTCCTTAAAGTATGGGTTGGTTATATTCTATGCTCGGCGAAGCTGAAGCTCAGCCGATACTTTTTCACTCATGGACCGCGAGCCACGGCCGATTGCCACAGCGCCCGACTTCACGATTTCCTTGACACCGTAAGGCTCGAGAGCCGTGAGCAGCGCCTTGATCTTGTTCGTGGAGCCAGTAGCTTCGATAGTCACGGCGTCCGGCACGACGTCGACGACGTGTGCTCGGAAAAGCTCGACGACCTGCAGAACGCTTGTCCGTGATTCATCGGTGGCATTGACCTTCACCATGAGAAGCTCGCGCTGCACCGACGTTTCCGGCTCAAGTTCCACAATCTTGATCACGTTGATGAGTTTGTTGAGCTGCTTGGTGATCTGTTCGAGTGGAATCTCAGCGGCGTCGGCAACGATCGTGATTCGCGACAGTTCCGGGTTCTCCGTGGGTCCCACGGCCAGCGAGTGGATGTTGAATGCGCGACGGGCGAAGAGCCCCGCAACTCGGGTAAGGACGCCCGGCTTGTTCTCTACGAGAACGGAAAGTGTATGACGAGTGCTCATTATGCTTCTTCCTCATCGTGGGTCGGGCGCAGATCGCGCGCGTATAGGATGTCGTCGTTTGAAACGCCGGCGGGGACCATGGGCCACACCATCGAATCGGGTGAGACAACAAATTCGACGACGACGGGGCGATCGTTCACTTCCATCGCCCGCTTGATCGCGTTGTCAACTTCTTCCGGCTTAGTGACGCGAATAGCTTCACAGCCGTATGCGTCAGCGAGCTTGACGAAGTCAGGGATGTGCACGGTTCCGGCACCGGTATTGAGATCCGTGTGGGAATACCGGCCGTCATAAAACAGGTTCTGCCACTGGCGCACCATGCCTAGGGACGAGTTGTTGATCAGCGCAACCTTGATCGGGATGTTGTTCAAGGTACACGTGGCGAGTTCCTGATTGGTCATCTGGAACGAGCCATCGCCGTCGATACACCACACGGCGCGGTCGGGATTGCCGACCTTCGCACCCATGGCCGACGGAACTCCAAATCCCATCGTTCCCGCGCCACAGGAGTTCACGAACTGGCGGGGATACTTCCAGGAGATGAACTGCTGAGCCCACATCTGGTGCTGTCCAACACCCGCCGTAAAGATGGCGTCGGGAGCAATCTCGCCAAGGCGGGAGATCACATACTGCGGGCTCATAAGGCCGTCGTCGGGCTCTTCATACCCCGCCGGATATGTCTCGCGAAGGCGGTTGAGAAACTTCCACCACTTGGAGATATCCCGCTGCCCATACTTGTCGTAAGCACTGTCCATCTCAGATGTGAGAGCTTCGATCGTTTCGCGTACGTCACCGACGATCGGCACATCAGCAAATCGGTTCTTCGAGATTTCAGCAGGATCGATATCGGCGTGGATGACCTTGGCGTTGGGCGCAAACTCGTCGAGCTTACCCGTCACGCGGTCGTCGAACCGTGCGCCGAGCGTAATCATCAGGTCGGAGCGCTGCAGAGCTGCAACAGCTGGAACGGTACCGTGCATGCCAGGCATGCCTAGGTGATGCTCGTCGGCATCTGGGAACGCTCCGCGCGCGTTCAAGGTGGTGACGACGGGGATCCCCGTCTTCTCCACCAGTGCGGCGAGAGCTTCGGATGCTCCGGCCCGAATGACGCCACCGCCCACGTAGAAAACTGGCTGTGCGGCACCGGCAATGACTCGAGCCGCCTCGCGAATCTGGCGAGCGTTTGGCTTGGACTGTGGGGAGTATCCCGGTAGGTCTTGCGTGGGTGGCCAGACGAATTCGCATTCGTCATTTTGCGCGGACTTCGTGACATCGATAAGCACTGGGCCGGGGCGGCCGGACGAAGCGATGTAGAAGGCCTCGGCGATGCGTGCCGGGATCTCGCTGGCGTCCGTAATGAGGAACGAATGCTTGACCATGGGCATCGTGGCACCGATGATGTCAGCTTCCTGGAACGCATCCGTACCGATGAGGGATGCTCCGACCTGTCCGGTAATGGCAACGATCGGGACCGAGTCCATCGCCGCGTCCATCAAGGCCGTGACGAGGTTGGTGGCGCCTGGGCCGGAGGTTGCGAGGCAGACGCCCACCTTGCCGGTGGAGACCGCAAAGCCTTCCGCCGCATGTCCGGCACCTTGCTCGTGGCGCACAAGAATGTGATTGAGCTTCTCGGAAGCAAACAGCGCGTCGTAGATTGGGAGCGCTGCGCCACCCGGGAGGCCGAAGACGTCACGGACGCCCATCTCTTCTAAAGCCCGAATGACGGAGCGGGCACCAGTCGATTGTTCTCGAATCACCTTGCCGCTCTGTTCTTCCTTGGGCACCGATCGAGCTGCGGCGAGCTCGGACGGAGTTGGCGCTTTGGCCATGTCTGCCTCCCTTTCTTCCTCTGACTCTCCTCGTGCGTATGCCCCATCTTTCAAGGCATTAAAAAACCCCTCGACTTAGATTCCGAGGGGCGCACGCTAGCAGGTCAGCTCACCCACACGTGCGCTGAATAACTACTACTAGCTGGATTGTCATGGCTATAGATTATCCGAGGTGCGTTGGATCACCAAACACCCTGAGGGAAAATCTCACATGGTGGATCACGCTCTCACCGAATGGAATCCGAATGAGGCGCCACGACTAAGAAATTGGCGCGGCGACGCTAATGAAGCGGCGGGATAAGCAACCGTCGCATTCCTGCGGTTCGCAGCAACATTCCTGCGAAGGAACCGTCCGAGCTTTAGAGCGAACCGAGCACGGTGGCTA
>CAYOEJ010000027.1:5796-20498 GCA_964403015.1 uncultured Arcanobacterium sp. | reverse complement strand
GCCGAATCCGGGCTTGGCGTGAATTCTCCGAGGATGTCGTTCAGGAGCTCGCCAGCTTCCTCATCGGTGATGTCACGCGCGAGCGCAACCTCGGACCCGAGGATCGTGCGGGCCTGTGAAAGCATCCGCTTCTCACCGGCTGAAAGGCCGCGATCAGCATTCCTGCGCGTTAGATCGCGAACGACCTCTGCAACCTTGTTGACGTCGCCAGACGTGAGCTTTTCACCATTGGCCTTGTAGCGACGCGACCAGTTCGACGGCTCTTCGACATTCTCTTCACGCAGGACGCCAAAGACGTGCTCAAGCTGTTCATCATTGGAAACGTCTCGCAAGCCTACCTGCTCGATCGAATCTGCAGGTACCTGGATAACGAGGTCACCCTGAATAATTCGGAGGGTGAGGTACATGCGCTTTTCACCGCGCATCGTCTTTTCCGAAATGTCCTCGATGTATGCGGCTCCATGGTGAGGGTAGACAACTGTCTCGCCAACTTTGAAGGTCATAACGGAATCAACTCTTTCTGCCCGGTGATGTCAGTTACCTATCTTACCAAATGGGCAGCACGCTAAGCCGGACCAATAATTCGCCGGGTGCGGAATTTCAGGGGTTGACGAGCTTGTATCCGAGCCCTCGCACGGTCAGCAGCGCTTCGGGCTTCACCGGATTCTCCTCGATCTTTGCGCGGATGCGCTTGACATGGACGTCGAGCGTTTTCGAGTCCCCCACGTAGTCCATTCCCCAAATGCGATCCAGAATCTGCCCGCGGGTGAGCACGCGATCCGGGTTGCGCATGAGCAGTTCGAGCAGCTCAAACTCGCGCAGCGGCATCGTAATCAGCTCGCCACCCACGCGGACTTCGTGAGCGTCGGTGTCCATTTCGATTCGACCAACTCGCAGAACGTCACTTTCTTCCGACGACGCCGGTGGCTCACCCGCCCTTCGCAGCACGGCTCGCACACGGGCGACGAGTTCGCGGTATGAATACGGTTTGGTCACGTAGTCATCTGCGCCTATTTCGAGGCCAACAACCTTGTCGATCTCCGAGTCCTTGGCGGTGAGCATGATGATCGGAACGTTTGACGTGGTGCGAACCTGGCGGCAGACCTCGTTGCCCGACATCCCGGGAAGCATGAGGTCCAAGATGATGACATCGGCTCCGTTGGACTCAAATTCGGCGAGACCCGATGGGCCATCATCTACCGTCACAACATCGAAGCCGTCGCGCTCGAAGTTGAATTTGAGCATCTCGCGGTAGGTCGGTTCATCTTCAACAACCAAGATGCGTGTCATGCTTTGTTCTCCTCCTTAACGGGAGTCTTTGCGAGCGAGCTGCGTTCCGCGGCGTCGGCAGCAGGCGTGTAGGCCTCGGGAAGAATCATGGTGAACGTGGATCCTTGACCGCGCTCGCTCCACAGTTTGATGCGGCCGCCGTGATGCGCGGCCACGTGCTTGACGATACTCAATCCCAACCCGGAGCCGCCCGTTTCACGCGATCGCGCCTTGTCGCCGCGATAAAAGCGCTCGAAGATGCGCTCGCGCATTGGTTCGGGAATGCCTTCACCCTGATCAACCACGGCGATCATCACCTCGCCATCGTGAGAGTTCACACCAACCGACACCCGCGACTGCGGACGCGAGTAACGCACAGCGTTGTCGAGAAGGTTGCGCACCGCCGTCGTCAGCAAGCCGCGATCTCCGTAGACTTTCAGGCCGTTCTGACCACCCGAAACCAAATGGACGTTCCGGGACTCGGCTTCAACGCGAATGCGATCGAGAGCCTCGACCACGACGTCGTCGATATCCACAACCTCGGACGCCGCGAGTACGTCGGCGTCTTGGAGTCGCGAAAGTTGGATGATTTCCTGCACGAGATCGGCGAGTCGGCGGGCTTCCACCACAAGCTTGGCGGAGAAGTTGCGGACGTGTTCGGGCTCGTCCGAGACCTGCTGGAGAGTTTCAGAAAGCAGACCGATGGCACCCACCGGCGTCTTCAGTTCGTGGGAAACATTCGCCACGAAGTCACGCCGGGTCTCCTCGAGCCGCCGCTTTTCGGTGTTGTCCTCAAAAAGTACGAGTACCCGCTCGCCCTTCATGGGAGCGGCGCGCACCCAGAGTCGGCGTTCGACGACGTCGTCCACACCTTGGCGCGGGAGCTTCAGCTCGACGTCCACGATGTCGCCGTCCTCGCGAACTTCCTCAACCTTTTCGAGAATTTCCGAACGCAGCTTGCCGTCCCTGATCAGCCCATAAGCATAGGCGCGCGAGGAAGCGGTGACGACGGCGTCGAACGCATCGAGGATGATGTGCGCTTGGGGAACCGCTGCGAGCACGGTGGACGCATTACCCGACGACGCCGGATCCTTCTTTTCGACCGGACGCTTGCGGGTTTGTTCCGAATAGTAGAAGGCAAGGCTCGCCACAATTCCGACGAGCAGGCCAAGCATCGTCCCCAACACAAACGTCAAACCTTCAGGCATGTCTCCAGATTAGACGCTTCCGCCCGGACTTTGATAGCCCTGCTGGTTTCGTTTCCGTCTGTTAACTTTCGGTGCGCACGGTGTTCACTTTCGTTTGGTGTAGTTGCCATGGATCATGCTCGGCGATGACTAGAATCAATACATAGAGATTCCGCTCGAGCAACAAACAAGGAGCATTACGTGCGCGAACAATTCCGTCAGGAAATGAAACAGCTTACTGAAACCCTCGAAATTGAGGCACAGGCTGCTGCCAAGGCCATCAAAAGTGCGGCCGCATCTCTCAAGGATGCCAACCTTGCTCTGGCAGAGCAGGTGATCGATTCCGATTCTTCCATCGACCTTCTTGAGCGCAACGTTGACGAAATGGGCGTCTCACTCCTCGCTCGTCAGGCTCCCGTTGCCTCCGACCTCCGAACTGTCGTTTCCGCACTGCGTCTTTCGGCAACGCTCGAGCGCATGGGTGACCTTGCCCGTCACGTCGCCTACGTCGCTCGCGGCCGCTACCCCTCCACCGCTGCCTCCGGCAAGGTTTACGATCTCCTCATCGAGATGGCCGAGCACGCGGTCCAGGTTGGGTCGAACGTGGCCGATCTTGTAAAGACTCAGGACCTGTCGATTGCAGACAAGATCCTTGCCGAGGACGACATCCTTGACGATCTCCACCGCAAGTCCTTCGAGTACGTCCTCGACGCCGAACTGGACATGACGCGCCAAGAGATCGTAGATACGGTCTTGCTCGGTCGCTACCTTGAGCGCTTCGGCGATCATGGCGTCTCCGTGGCACACCGCATGCGCTTCCTCGTCACGGGTATGGCTCCCGACGGCGTTCACATCGAGAACTGGGGCGGCTGATCGGCCCGAAGCAGCGGAACCAGCTAACCGGCCCGAGCGCGGCTTACTCGCCCAAGGCAGCGGAACCCGCCCGACCCAGCGGAACCAGCTAACCGGCCCGAGGGCGGCTGACCGAACTCTTTACGCCGAGACCAGCACATAGAAATCCGGACCCAGCCAATACGGCTAGGTCCGGATTTCTTTGCTATGTCAGAGTGAGGCTACCTCACGGTGCTTACTTACCCTGGTTGGCGACGGCCTCGATTGCGGCCTTCGCAGCCTCTGGATCGAGGTAGGTGCCGCCCTTGGTGAGGGGCTTGAGATCCTCATCGAGCTCGTAGTAGAGCGGGATGCCGGTGGGGATGTTAAGACCGGAGATCTCGTCGTCGGAAATTCCATCGAGGTGCTTCACGATAGCGCGCAGGGAGTTACCGTGAGCGGCGATCATGATGGTCTTGCCCGACTTAAGGTCTGGAACAATCTGCTCTTCCCAGTAGGGAAGCAGACGGATCAGAACGTCCTTGAGGCACTCGGTGGATGGGATCGGCTCGCCTGCGTAACGCGGATCCTGATCCTGGGAGAACTCAGAACCGGGCTCGATCGGCGGCGGCGGAACATCGTAGGAACGACGCCACTGCATGAACTGCTCCTCGCCGTACTCCTCGCGGATTTCCTTCTTGTTCTTGCCCTGGAGAGCGCCGTAGTGACGCTCGTTGAGTCGCCAGTTGCGCTTCACTGGAATCCAGTGGAGATCGGCCGCATCGAGCGCAATGTTCGCTGTGGAAATCGCGCGGCGCTGGAGCGAGGTGTAGAGCAGATCGGGTGTCACGCCGGCATCAATGAGCAGCTGGCCTGCTCGCTTTGCCTCCGCACGTCCCTTCTCCGAGAGCGGCACATCCACCCATCCGGTGAAAAGGTTTTGAGCGTTCCATTCACTCTCACCGTGGCGGACGAGAACTAGCTTGTAAGTCATATCAACTTCCCTGTTCGTTGGTTAGTCCTGCGCTGGTCGCGCACCGATAGACACTTTACCTTGCCCCGGTTAACTTACGCCTAGGTCTTTCGCCAATGGCGACACCGGCTGCGACTTTCAGGCCCAGCTTGGGTTTTCCGGGTCGACGCCGTTTGCTCGCGCGTTCTCCTCGATCACCTTGCGAATCCAGTTCGCAAGCCCCTCGCTACGCTTGTCGTAATAGGAACGGAAGCGATCGTCGTCGGTATAACCCATCGCAATCAGCACGTGCTTGGAATGCGTCACATCGAACCACTGGGAGAGCGAGGCGCGATGCTTTTCAGCAAGCGCGTTGGCTTCCTCTGAGCCCGGTTCGACTCCGCGTGCCATGGCCTCCGCGAGCACTGAGTTCAGGGCGTCGTTTTCCGACTTCACCGATTCCCAGTCTGAGGCGGACATCTTAGATTGGACCTCTTGAGACTGGCGCCATTCGTCAGTCCCACCCCATCGCTGTTGAGCTTCGTCTTCGTATTCGGGGCGCCATGAGTCACCCAAGATTGCCGACTTTTCTTCCGGCGTGAGATTGTTTTCTGCCATTGCATCCTCCAAAAGAGTGTCTACGGCTTCAAGCATGCGCCCGAGCCTATCTAGCCTTTGCATGAGCAGGTAGCGCTGACGTTCGAGGTGCTCCGCAGAGTTTTCATTACCAGAAACAAGCTCCTGGATTTTGGCGAGCTCCATGCCAGTCTCCCGATAAATGAGAACCCGCTGAAGCTGCTCGATATCCGCATCCGAATATAGTCGGTAGCCCGCGTAGGAGCGCTCGCTTGGCTTTACCAGACCTATCGAATCCCAGTGATGGAGAGTTCGAACCGTCACGCCAACGAGATGTGCGACCTCGCCCACGGACTTTCCAGAGTCGTTCGTACCTGTCATAGCTCTAGCCTCCATCCTCACGTCGCGTCAGGGTCAAGTCTGAGCGTTGTGGCAAGTCTAGACCCTGCTTCTCCTAGAGGGGCTGTCCGGAAAACAAAAACTCCCGCGCCCACTTTTACTTGTGGGTGCGGGAGTTTCCCTTTTGAGCCGCCTGTGGGAATCGAACCCACGACCTTCTCATTACGAGTGAGACGCTCTGCCGACTGAGCTAAGGCGGCCTGCTTTGCAGCTTCCCTAATTTATCCAACTACATGGGCACAATTCAAATGGATACCGCTGCAAAGTCCTATCTCCGGCGAATATCACAACCCCGATTACTCATCCGCTCCGCACGTGAGGCCGTCTTGCGGGACGGTTCCGTTCAGAAGGTAATCATCGAGCGGATCGGTAATGCAATCGCCAGCACGGCCATATGCCGTGTGGCCTTCGCCTTCCCACGTTACGAGCACAGCGTTATCCATCTGCTTGGCGAATGCTTCAGACCAAGCATAGGGGGTAGCCGGATCGCCAGTAGTTCCCACGACCACGATGGGGTCAGAACCCTCGGCCACGAAAGCCTTCACTGGATCCTCGTTATTTGCGGGCCATTCGGCACACATGTACTGGGAGTAACCCATCAAAGGGCCAAATAGCGGCGCTTCCTCTTCCATCTGATCGGAAAGCTTTTCCCAATCGTCTTCAGTTCCCTCGATCACCGAATCTGCGCAGTTGATGGCCCAATTAGCTTCCATCATGTTGTTCGCAAAGCTCCCGTCAGCTGTCCGCCCGGTATAGGTATCAAACAGGAACTGGAACATAGACCCGTCCTCCTCCTCAAGCACACCATTGAGCGCGATGGTGAGGAACGGCCACGTGGTGTGGTCATACAGAGGAGTAATGAATCCATACATGAGACCACCGGCTGTCAGCGGACGATCTGGATCTGAGGTTGGAATCGGGTTCTCTTCGACGTCTTCGAACATCTTGGTGAGCTCTGCGCGCGCTTCTTCAAGCGTGCCGTCAAACGGGCAGTCATCGTCTGAACTGATGCAGTGCTTGAGGTAGTTGTCCGTCGCAAGTTCAAAGCCTTGCAGCTGGGACAGATTCTGGTCAAAGTCCGACACCGAAATGTCTACCGCACCATCAAGAATGAGGCGGCCGACGTTCTCCGGGAAGAGCTCCGCATACATGCCACCAAGCTGCGTACCGTAGGAGAAACCGACGTAATAGAGCTTGGGATCGCCAAGCACGTGTCGCATGACATCCATATCTTGAGCTGCTTCTCTGGTACCCACGTACGGGAGAAGTTCACCCGAACGCTCTTCGCAACCAGCGATAACTGCATCCACGTCCTTCTTCGATTCCGCTTCGCCCTCATCGGTATCGGGATACGTCTTCTCAAGAAGGGTGGCTAACTCTTCGTCTGGCAAGCAATCTACCGGTGAAGACTCGCCGACTCCGCGAGGGTCAAACCCAATGATGTCGAAATTCGCGGTGATGTTTTCATTGAAGTAGTAGTTCGCGTTGGAGGCCATATCTTGGCCGGATCCACCCGGACCACCAGGATTGACGAGCAGACTACCGAGCTTCTCGACATCTGCACTGTGCTTCTGCGCAGCGATCGTGATGGTCTTGCCGTCTGGATCGTTGTAATCGAGCGGCACCTCAAATTCAGCGCACTCGTTGTTGCCACACTCTTCCCAATCAACGCTTTGGGTGTAGAAGACATCCATGCCCTCGGGGATCTCGGGCATTGGAGCGTCAATCGGTATGCCTGAACCCGTATCGGGATCCTCGGGGGTCGGATCATTTGGCGTCGGATCGCCACTCGGGGATGGGTTCACCGACACGGTGGTCTCATCGTCTCCGACCTTAGATACCTCGTTCGTACCCGAGGCACAGGCGGCCAGGGCAACTCCGAGCGCAAGGACCATGGCTGAAACTTTTGTCTTCTTCACAAGGCCACCGTATGTCATGCGATATATCAGATGCACATACAGGCCAAAGTTTGGGGAAGGGTTTCCAGCTAGCGAGAATGTGGAGAACTACAAGGGCTACGGGCGAAGGGTGATCAGCACCGATTCAAGTACCAGCTGAGCTGCAACGTTCCCCTTCAGCCTTTGCCTTGCCTCGGCGATTGCATCCATCCGTGCGAGGGTCTGGCGCACGTTCGTTTCTGAGGCAATCCGCTGAATGTGACCGGCATAGTCCGCATTGATGAACTCAACATCCGAACCCACTTGGCTCACAAGTACGTCCCTAAAGAACGAGAGCATGTAAATCATTTCGCGATCGAGCATGTCACGTTGCTGACGAGTCTCACGACGCTTGGCCGCATCCGTCGAATCCTTGAGTTGGCTTCGTACCGACGCCGGAATTCTCGCACTCGAATCGAGCCCCAACGCATCCATCCTGCGTTCCTGCTCGGCGCGCGCCCGATCGTCGTCGTCAGAACTCTTCTTCGATTTCTTTCCCGCCGAACCCGACTTGCCTTTCATCGCATCCGCGTCGTTAAAGAGCGCCGCCGCCATGACCGCGTCGCCCACACCCCGCACACTCACAAGCGCATCGAGGGTTTTCTTGCGGATTGACGCCGCTTCCGGATCCGTGGCGAGAGCTCGTGCAACTCCCACGTGCGACTGCGCCGCCTGTGCGGCCACGCGCGCTACTTCAGGATCTACGCCGTCGCGATTGACGAGAAGATCAGCGACGACGCCGGAGTCCGGCGTTACGAGATTAACGTTGCGACAGCGCGAAAGGATCGTTGGCAGGACATCGGCAGCCGCGGCAGTACAGAGCATCCAGACGGTACGGGGGCCGGGCTCTTCGATAGCTTTGAGAAGAACGTTCGTGGTGCGGGCCTGCATGCGATCCGCGTCTTCAATAATGAAGATCCGCCACTTGCCCGAAGATGGCGCAACGTAGGACCGCGAGACGTACTCGCGCACTTCATCGGCCGTAATCGTGACAAGTTCCGTGGTCACCAACGTGATATCTGGATGGTTGTCCGCAAGGGCGGCCTTACATTCGGGGCATTCACCGCATCCCGCAACGGGCCCCGAGCACAGGAGCGCTCCGGCTAGAGTCTTAGCGGCCAGCGACCGGCCAGATCCCGGCGGCCCGGTAAACAGCCACGCGTGGCTCATGGCGGAGGCATTCTCCCCGCCCGCTCGCATGTCGCGTGCAGCATTGGCCGCCCGCTGCAGCTCAACCACGGCAGAGTCTTGGCCAACGAGCTCCGCGAAGATGCTCATGGCGTACTCGTCCGATCGCTGGTCGGCTCCGCGTTCTGAAGACGCTCGATGAACGGTTCGACAATCGTACGAACATCAGCGGAGATTTCGGCGATCGAGCGATTCCCGTCAACAATCACGAATCGGTCGCTATCCTTCTTGGCAATCTCGAGATACTGCTCTCGCACACGTTCATGGAACGTCCGCCCCTCGGATTCGAGGCGATCTTGGACCTTGCCCACCCGCTTCGCGGCCTCATCTGCAGGGATGTCCACAAGAATCGTCAGCTCGGGAAGGAGCTCCTCCACCGCCCACATCGACAACGCCCGGACCTCCTCGGTGCCCAGATCGCGGGATGCACCCTGATAGGCCACCGACGAATCGAGGTAACGATCCCCAATCACCACGGCTCCGCGCTCAAGAGCAGGTCGGATTTTGGAGACCACGTGATGCGCCCTGTCCGCGGCAAAAAGCAGAGCCTCGGCGCGCGGCGCAACATCATCACCATGAAGGAGGAGCTCGCGAATCTGCGCGCCGAGCTCGGTTCCACCCGGTTCGCGCGTGAGCACCACATCAAGGCGCCGGCTCTCAAGCCAACGAGCAAGCTCATATGCCTGAGTGGACTTGCCCGAGCCGTCCCCGCCTTCAAAGGAGATGAAGAGTCCGCTCATTACTCCGCTGCGCTCCTCGCGGACTTCGCTGTTGAGGGCTTCGCGGTTGAGGGCTTAGCCGAAGCTTTCGTTCCCCCGGTCTTCTTAGCTGTTGTCTTCTTGGCGGTTGTCTTCTTAGCCGCAGTCTTCCGTGTGCCTGCCTTAACTGTGCGCTTGGTGGAATTGCGCTTCTTCGGACCGCCTTGCTCGGCGATCTTCAAACGACGCTGCACCAGCAAATCTTGAGCGCGCTCAGGGGTGATCTGGTTCGGATCTTCGCTGCGTGGAAGGGAGGCATTCGTCTCGCCGTCTGTCACATAAAGCCCGAAACGACCATCCTTCATGAGAATCGTGCCGCCCGAAACAGGATCCTTGCCCAGCTCCGCAAGCGGCGGTTTCGCCTGACGCTGGCCGCGCTTCTTCGGCTCGGCGAAGATCTTCTCCGCTTCCTCCAGCGTGATGTCAAAGATCTGCTCCTCGGTCTCAAGCGAGCGCGAGTCAGACCCCTTCTTCATGTACGGACCATAGCGACCGTTCTGGGCGGTGATCATCTCGCCGCCTGATTCGCCAACCTCACGGGGAAGCGACATCAACTTCAAGGCGTCCTCGAGGGTAACCGTGGCAGGATCCATCGAGCTAAAAAGCGATGCGGTTCGCGGCTTGGGCTTGACCTTCGAGACCTTGCCGGTGGGCGTGAGCTGCACGGCGTCGTCGGGAAGAACCTCAGAAATGTATGGGCCGAAGCGGCCATCCTTGACCACGAGTTCGTAACCGGTCTGCGGGTCTTTGCCCAGCGAGCGATCAGAATCCATTGCGGTATTGAGAATCTCGCGAGCGCGCTCAACCGTGAGCTCGTCTGGCGCGACGTCGGTGGGAACGGACGCGCGCTTGCCTTCAGAACCGTCCGTCGTCGTCTCTTCAAGGTAGGGGCCGTAGCGACCAACGCGAACGTTGATGCCCTCGCCGATTTCGATCGTGTTGACGGCGCGGGCGTCGATATCCCCGAGCCCGCCTACCTGCTCACGCAGGCCCTTCTTCTCGCCGGTGCCGCGATAGAAATCGGACAGGTATTCCACGCGATCCTCTTGACCGCCGGCAATGCGGTCTAGGTCCTGTTCCATATCGGCGGTGAAGTCGTAGTCCACCAGATCTGGGAGATTGTCCTCAAGCAGCCGCACCACGGAGAAAGCGAGCCATGTTGGCACAAGCGCTTGGCCCTTGCGCTCCACGTAGCCGCGATCGCTGATCGTGGAGATGGTGGCAGCGTATGTAGAGGGGCGACCAATGCCTTTCTCCTCAAGAGTCTTGACCAGCGAGGCTTCCGTATAGCGCGGCGGCGGCGCGGTTTCGTGCCCTTCGGCCTTGGCTTCGCGGCTATCGACCATCTCGCCTTCTGCCAGATCGGGCAGACGCGATTCTGCCTGCTCCTCGTAGCGCTTCTTATCCTTGCCCTCTTCGTAGGCGGCCAGGAAGCCGGGGAAGGTAATGATCGTTCCGGATGCGCCAAGAGTTGCTTCCGACGCGCCACCAGCGCCATCAAGATCGGCGTGGAGACGTACCGAGGCAGTCGAACCCGTAGCGTCCGCCATCTGCGAGGCAACCGTGCGCTTCCAGATCAATTCATACAGCTGAAATTCGCGGCCGCGCAGCTGGGAGGCAACTTGCTGAGGCGTACGGAAGGAATCTCCGGCGGGACGGATGGCCTCGTGAGCTTCTTGAGCGCCCTTGGACTTCGACGAGTAAATACGTGCCTTTTCCGGCAGGCTCACAGCGCCGTAGAGCTCCTTGATCTGCTTACGAGCAGCATCAATAGCTTGCGCCGATAGGTTCACCGAGTCGGTACGCATGTAGGTGATAAAACCGTTTTCGTACAGCGACTGGGCCACTCGCATCGTGTCACGAGAATTCATGCGGAGCTTGCGTGACGCCTCCTGCTGCAGCGTTGACGTGGTGAAGGGCGCTGCGGGACGACGACGGTAGGGTTTCGTCTCGACCGACACCACGCTCGCCTCCCCCGAACCGAGCTTGTCAGCAATCGCTTTCGCATCATCTCCGGTGAGCGTGCGAACACCGTCCTTGACCGGCTTCGACTTGAGCTGACCGGCGTCGTCGAAATCCTTGCCGGTGGCGATTCGCGCGTCGTCGACCGAAACCAGCTTCGCAGTAAAGTCGTCGCTGCCCTTGGCGAGCGTGACCGTAACGTCCCAGTACGACGCCGGAACAAAAGCCATGCGCTCGCGCTCGCGTTCCACCACGAGACGGGTGGTGACGGATTGGACGCGGCCGGCAGAAAGGCTCGGTGCGACCTTTCGCCACAGCAGCGGAGAGACTTCGTAGCCAACAAGGCGGTCAAGAATTCGGCGCGATTCCTGAGCGTCTACAAGCTGGGTATCGAGATCTCGAGTGTTCTCAAGTGCGCGGGCGATAGCTTCCTTGGTGATTTCGTGGAACACCATGCGCTTGACCGGAATCTTTGGCTTGAGCACTTCGAGCAGGTGCCATGCGATGGCCTCACCCTCGCGGTCCTCATCGGTTGCGAGATAGAGTTCGTCGGCGCTCTTCATGGCCGAGCGGAGTTCGGTGACCTTCTTTTTCTTATCCGGGTTCACCACGTAGTACGGGTCGAAGTCGTCCTCGATGTTGACCGCGAACTGGCCGTAGGGACCCTTCTTCATGTCCGCAGGCAGATCGGAGGGTTTAGGCAAGTCTCGGATGTGGCCGATACTCGCCTCGACGACGTACTCCGGCCCCAAATAGTTGGCGATCGTACGCGCCTTGGCAGGAGACTCGACAATGACAAGCTTCGTCACATTACTTCCTTATATATAGAAACACATGGCTCGCGGCCGGCAGCCATCGTTTGCAAACGATACATGACGATGAAACTTTTGCTAAACGCGGCACGTGGCACACTTTCTGTTCCACACCATAGGGCATGCATCCGTCATCGTGTCCAGCCGTCTTCTATCCGTGGACAAGTTTCGCCTATTATCTCGATCGGTTTACGAGCCAGAATTTGCCGGCCTTAGTCCTCAAGAACCGTGAGCATTCCAAACCGAATCATCTCGATCACACGTGGGATTGTGCGGTCTCGCAGCTCGGTGTCCTCAGCTCCAAGCAACTGGGCTAAAGCACCGATGATCTGACCAACGGTTAAATCCCCATCGCACACCGAGACGAAACCCGCGAGCGCGGTATCGGCTTGAACTTCTTCGCCGAATCCCGTGAGCTGAGTGAACTTGATCAGCCAAGGTTCTTCCTCGCCCGGCATGTAAAAGCGGTGTTCGGTGAGGTCCGCTTGCACCAGACGCGCATCTAGCAGGGCCTCCGGACTATCGACGAGGTATCGGCTCTCCCAGATTGGTTCAAAGTAGGCCGCCAAGTTCTCAGGCGCTGCGCCGCGAAGTTCTTGGAACATTCGGGCGGGCGCGCGCTCAGCTAACGGTGACGAGATTTCAGCTTCGCCCGACTGCTGCGTCGCTTGTAATTCCCCCAGCCGCTGCGGGGTCTCTGTTTCGCTAAGCTGCCGCGCGGTTCCAAGGAGCAGGTATCCAAAACCGACTGCCGACACGGACCGCGCACGAAAGTCGTTAAGCCATGCGGCATATGTGCGCGCGAAGTCCGCGTCTCCAGGGCGCAGACCTCCATCTCGCAGCCACATTTCCACATACTGCTCCGCCCCAATGTGCTCGCGTTGAATCACCATTGCGTCCAACCCCGTTCCCTCGAGCCACTGCTGGGGGTGCGCGAACCATGGCGGCGCCAGCTGGGCTTCTTTGGGTACGGGAATTTCCCAGTTGCTCAGCATCCATGCCCGACCTCCGGGTCGCAGGTGCCGTTCCACATCGCGCACCACGGACTTCGCGAGAGAGTCACCCGCCTCGCCTCCGTCGCGATACTCCATTGTCCCCAGAACGTCTCGTACCGCACCTGGCGTGATGACGAAGGGCGGGTTGGAGACGACGACGTCGAACTGCTCGCCTTCCACCGGCGCGAACAGCGATCCTTCCCGAACGTCCACGAAGACCCCGTTGAGCTCCGCATTGAACTTCGCGAATTCCAGCGCGCGCAGAGAAATATCACTCGCTGTTGCCTGTGCACCGCGGCTCGCTGCCACAATGGCATGGACCCCGCATCCGGTGCCAAGATCAAAGACCGACTGGCCCCGCTCGTAGCGAGCGAGTGAGGCGAGCGTGCGCGATGCTCCACCAACGCCCATTACGTGATGTTCCCCGTGTCGGGCGCCTTGGAGGGATCCGAGATCCGAGGCGAACCAGAGCGTGCCGGCGTCGCTCCCGGTCGAATTCGCGAGGGAACTCGACTCGTCAACCACCAAACCAAACTCGAACGAGCCGGCGTTATCAGTACCCGAGTTCTCGCCAGTCTCTCCGGAATCCGAAGTAAAGGGAACAATCTGAAAACCTGCGCGCCAACCGTCGTCGTCCCTTGAGAGCAGAGGGCAGCCAGCCACTATGGGAACGTCGTCGATGGTGACGCGCCCGGTAAGGAAGACTGGAAGCGCGCGGGCCAGTTCGTCGTCGGTGAGTGTTTCGCCCAGCCAAAACAATCTGGTGAGCAGCGCGACCGGTTCGCTTGATGAACGCGCCGCAAGAGAAGCGGGAACTGCGATATCGCGATCGAGCGCCGCGAGGGCGCTGTGCCCAAGGCGGGCGGCGATGGTCTCACGGGTGTACGCGGTGAGATCCTGGCGAAGGTGATGCAGATCCATGGGGATCATTCTTCCATGCCGGGCGGCTACGCTATGTCCATGGCCTCACTCATCGACGTTGTTACCCGGGCTGCCTCCGAGCAGATCACGGGGCACGTCACCGTTCCCGCGCGAGCCGCGAGATTCGGAACGTGGAAAGAGTGGGTTCCCGAGTCAGTTCGCGCGGCTCTGGCGCAGATTGGCGCTAGCGAGCCTTGGATCCACCAGGTTCAAGCAGCTGACGCCGTCGAGGCAGGCAAGAACGTTGTGGTCGCGACCGGGACGGGCTCTGGAAAGTCGCTGGCCGCATGGGTGCCCGCGCTGTCCAGAATTGAAAATGCACGAGAGGCGCGCTCCTCGCTTGCATCGGTGAAATACCGCCCAACCGTGCTGTACTTAGCTCCCACCAAGGCATTGGCTGCGGATCAGGAACACAACCTGACCGATCTAGCGAAGCTTGTCAACCCGCGCATAGGTATTGCCACGATCGACGGCGACGCCGAAGGCCCCACACGAACATGGGCACGCGACTATGCTGACATCATTTTGACCAATCCAGACTTCGCCCATCACGCAATGCTGGCCTCCCAGCAACGATGGAACCGCCTATGGCGCGGCCTTAGCCTGATCGTCATCGATGAGTTTCACTCCTACCGCGGCATCTTTGGATCGAATGTGGCACTCATCGTTCGGCGCATGCTACGAGTTGCCCGGCACTATGGCGCTCATCCGCAGGTCGTGTTTCTTTCCGCTACCAGCGGCGATCCCGCCGCGAGCGCGAAGCGGTTCTTAGGGGAGGCTTTCGGTCCGGTCATTGCCGTGACCGACGACGGTTCACCTTCCGGCGCGCGAGACATCCTCACACTTCAGTGTCGGGAAATTCCCGACGACGCCGGTAGCTCAGCAGTACTGACATCTGGGCCTGCACCCGGTGAC
>CAYOEJ010000027.1:0-5696 GCA_964403015.1 uncultured Arcanobacterium sp. | reverse complement strand
TCCCGACGACGCCGGTAGCTCAGCAGTACTGACATCTGGGCCTGCACCCGGTGACTCGGCAGTACTGACATCTGGGCCTGCACCCGGTGACGACCTGTGGCACGTCGGCGCGACTCACAGCATCGGCGGCACAGGTGCCCAAGCCGGTCCGGATGCGAGTGAGCTAGCCGCAGTCGAGGCACAGATAAGTGCGGGGAACACTGAAGCGGCTCCCGAAGATGCGCTAGCGGCTGACGTCAAACGTCGCGCCGCCAATACGGAAGCGGGAGAACTTACCGCCCTGCTAGTTGCCAACGATGCCCGAGCCCTCACCTTCGTCCGATCGCGCCCGGGGACCGAACGAGTCGCTGAAGTTGCTCACGAGAAGTTGGCACAAACAGCGCCACATCTGGAGGGCACCGTTGCCGCGTATCGCGGAGGTTACCTCCCTGAAGAACGTCGCGAACTCGAACGTCGGCTTCGGAGCGGAGACCTTCGCGCGCTCGCCACTACCTCGGCACTCGAGCTTGGTATCGATATCGCAGGTCTCGACGCAGTGGTGGTCACCGGCTGGCCCGGCACCCATGCGTCGTTCCAACAGCAGGTAGGACGTGCAGGGCGCGCCGGAACTGACGGGCTGGCTCTTTTTATCGGCCGGGATAATCCTTTGGATCAGTACATCCTGGCCAACCCTTCCACCTTGGTCGAAACCCCGGCGGAAGTGACCGTCTTTGACCCGGCAAATCCGTGGATCCTGCCCGGGCATATCTGCGCGGCGGCCGCCGAACTTCCGTTGGTTGATAGCGACGCCGCAATCTTCTCACTTCAATCTCCTGCGCTCTTTGAACAGATGGCAGATGCCGAGATGCTCAAGAAGCGCCCCACCGGATACTTCTGGAATCCGGCCATGCGCACGAACCCTCACGGTCTTGTGGATATTCGTGGAGGCGGAACAACTATCTCCATCATTGATGCCGACGACGGGGCCCTGTTGGGAACGGTGGACGCCGGACGCGCCGATACCACGGTTCATCCGGGCGCGATCTATATCCATCAAGGGGTCCCTTTCGAGGTTGAATCCCTAGACGATGAGATAGCGCTCGTCCACAAACATCGCGAAGAAGAGATACGCACCTATCCACGTGAAGAAACCAGCGTAGAGATTCTCCATACCGAAGAAGAAAGAGAATTTATCGACGGTTCGTGGTGCCGCGGATCGGTCATCGTGCGCTCGCGAGTGGTGGGGTATGACATTCGCCGTGTTCGGGATGGCATGTATCTCGGCATGGTTCCCCTTCAGATGCCGATGCGCGAATTTGAGACCGGAGGCGTGTGGCTCACCATCGACGAGTCGGCAACTCGTGAAGCGGGTATCGCGACAGCCGATCTTCCCGGCGCGCTCCACGGAGCAGAGCACACCATGATCGCTCTCCTTCCCCTGTTTGCCACGTGCGACCGCTGGGATCTTGGCGGACTGTCGACCGCAGTTCATCCCCAAACCGGTAAGCCGACCATCATCGTCCACGATGCCATCGCTGGCGGATCCGGATGCGCCGAACGCGGTTTTTCATCGGGCATCAGATGGCTCCACGCGACCCTCGATACTCTCGAAAGCTGCCCGTGCGATACCGGGTGCCCACGATGCGTACAGTCACCAAAGTGCGGAAACAACAACAGTCCACTCAGTAAGGATGGAGCTCGAAAGCTCCTAACCCTGTTGACGCGCAATTTCCCGAACTACCGCCAGCCGGGCGATCCAGCGTAAACGTCAACGCCGCCTGCTAATCGAGTGGCACCACCTGCCCAGCAGGTCCTGCCATCGCGCTCGCGGAGACATTCTTAGCTATCCATCCGAACTGCCCTTCTGCCGTCACTTCAACGGTTACGTTATCCCCTGAGATGTCACACCTTGCCACCATCCCTGTCGCCAGCTCTCTCACCGCCGCGCAAGCGCGGTCAGCCGAACCGGTTTCCCGCAGCACTTGAGCTCCCGAGATTGCTGCAAGGTCAGCAGTGTTCCGCACCTCGGATGCTCGGTGGGCTGACCAACCAAACTGCAGCATGAGAACCGCAAACGTCATTCCAACGAGCATGAACGCAGCGACCAGTACCGTGACCATTCCGGATTCAACGCCTGCAGTTTCCCTGAAATTACGACGTGCCATGGTCACCACCTGGCTCGATGGCAGACCGATGCGATGCTTCGAAATCGATGCCAAGCAGACCGAATAGACCAGTCCCCTCCTTCGTTACGAGAACCTCAGCGAAGTCGCCGTCGATACTCACGCTCACTAAGGACTCCTCACCGGCGATTCGGTGTGCCGTCTCTGCAACGCCGTCTGCGGTTCCTTGAATCGCGACCTGACGTGCCACTTCCTTCGCGGCATTGGCCACGGATACCACGTTGAAGGATGCCAGAATGGCCGTCAGACCCAGAAGTAGCCCAAGGATTGCTGGAGGCCCGGTGATTGCCCATTCAGAGGTCACCATCCCATCTTCGTCATGAGACATAGTCTTGCCTTTCGTGAAAGGAAAGGCGCGGGCCGGGCCCCGCGCCCAACCGTCAGAAGTTGAAGATCATCCTGAAGATGTCAGCAATCCCGCTGCGGAACCATTCTTGCTGCGCCAGCCAAACGAGAATTCCCGCGATGCCGGTGGTTGCCACGGTTCCCACCGCGTACTCTGCAGAGACCATGCCGTCTTCAGCCACGTCGTTGATGTCCATGTTCATGATTTCTCCTTTTCTTTGATGCCACCCTGTGTGGCTTGCTCAAGCATGCCGCGAGCGCAAAGAGACTAAATTCCGTGGCAGCCATTTTGTGGAGTGAAAGAACATTCGCCTTGCTGTGGATGACTTTCTAGAACAGAGCTGTGGCTGCAGCCGCCACGACCGGCACCACGCCAATAAGGACGAAGGCTGGTAAGAAACACAGACCAAGAGGAAGGACGAGCGCCGATCCTAATCGAGCGGCAGCTTCTTTCGCCCTGCGTTGGCGGGTAAGGCGCAGTGTCTGGGCGCTTCGTGTGAGAAGCGGCAGGGGCGCAGCTCCGTCCACCCACGCGGCCTTCAGAGCGCCCGAGAGCTGCTCGTGCCCTGCGCCTTCCCAGGCTTCGTCCCAAGACGCTCCCATGAGAAGCAAATTCGATACTTCGGTCAGGGGTACACGCATCCGGTCGGATGTCCGTCCATGACCCAAAGAATCCGATGGGCCACCATGCTCTTCGAAAGTCGAACCGCCACCCAACGACACGTCGAGTGCTTTGAGCGTACTCGGAATAGAGATTCCAGCCGAGAGCGCTGCGGCGGCAAGATCAAGAATGACAGCCGGATCCACTGCGCCGTGCGTTCGCTCAACCCGCGGCCTCACCCTTCGAGGTACCGGTACGGCCCATACCAGCCCAACAAGAAGCGCAATAGCGATCAAAATCATTAGTCATTCTCCGATTCAGCACGGCCCACCAGCTTTCGAACCCACACCAACCCGGCCACCTCGAATGCGAGCCCCGCCGCGATCGCAAGGTTGCCCACCGGCGTCGTCAGCAAGAACCCAAGCGGATCGGCTCCCAACACGTAACCGAGCGCTAGACCGATAACGGGTAGAAAGGCCAGCATCTTCGCCGACGACTTTGGGCCCGCCAACGCCACATCTCGCGCCGAACGAGCCTCGCCGGCTTCCGTGATACCCTCAGCGCACGCATCAAGCACATCTGCCATGGGAGCACCGGTGCGCGCGCTCATCCTGCAAACAGCCAGTGCCGCTGGAAGGGCGGCATGGACCGCGGGTAAGATCCCTAGCCGGCGCCGCAAAAACCAATTCGCAGCACTCAGTTTGGCGAGGGCAACTGGCGATCCGTCGTCGCCCAGCACTTCCCCAGTCCCGCCGCGCTCAGCATCAAGCCCGTGGTTCGCCAACGTCGTCGTCCACGCACGCTCAACCGACGATCCAGATCTCAGGCGCGTTGCCACTTCAGTCACGAGCATTCCAAGATCCAGCTCCGAGCGGGCGCGGCGAGGCTTTCTCCGCACCCGCTGAGCACGTTGGCGTTTTGGCCTGTGACTGCGCGGAACACTCACGTAAGCGACAATTGCAATACCCACAACGATGAGAGCGATCATAACCCGATCCGCTCCAAGAGTTTCGCGGCTCCCGGACCTCGATGGAGGCCATTTTCGGCGCTGAAGGCCAGCTCAGTCGCCAGTTCCCCTCCGTGCCGACGCAGCGTACCTATCTCGCTAATCCGGCGGACATCCCCATCGCGTCGCACGTGGATCACCGCATCCAACGCCGAGGCCGCCTGGGCTGCCATCGTCGCCTCGCTCATCCCAGCGAGCGCACCAAGAGCAACGAGGCGCGAGGGAACATCGCCCGCCGAGTTTGCGTGAATAGTTGCCCACCCGCCGTCGTGACCGGTGTTCAGGGCACCCAGAACGTCGCGAACTTCGGAACCGCGGCACTCCCCGAGAACAATACGATCGGGACGCATTCGCATCGCAGCACGAACCAGCTCGCTCATGGTCACTTCGCCAGCACCTTGAACGTTCGCGTGACGCACCTGCAAGTGAACGACGTGCGGATGATAGGGCGCGAGTTCTGCCGATTCTTCGATAATGAGAAGCCGTTCGGTTGGCGCAACTAACGAGAGCATCGCATTGAGAATCGTGGTCTTTCCGGCGCCGGTCGCCCCCGAGATCATCACGTTGGCCCGCCGCGCCACCATTGCGTTCAAGATGGGAAGGAGTTCTCGCGGAACTGATCCGCCGTCGGCCAATTCGGCCAACGTCAGCACCCGAGCGCGATGCGTTCGTAGCGACAGGAGGGTTCCGTGCGCAGACAGCGGCGGGATGACGGCGTGAAGCCGCACTCCCGAGGGGAAGGTCCCATCAACGATTGGGCTCGCATCATCAAGTCTCTGCCCGCACGTCCCAGCCAACCGCACCGCGAGCGCCCGCACACCTTCCTCCGATTGAAGCTGCGGGTCGGAACACGCAACCGGTTCCATTCCACTCCCGCGGTCCACCCAGATCGAGTTGGGACCATTGACGACGACGTCGGTGGTCTTGGGGTCTTCCAGCAGCGGCGCGATCGTCGGTCCCGCACCGATAAGTTCATGGCGGACCTGGGTATTCATGGTGGCAAGGTCGGCGGAAAACACCAGATCTGGAATGTCTGCGAGTGCCCGCGGTAGTGGCTGGCCGGAGGCGAGGCGACGTCGAATCCGGCTGAGTTGATGCGCATCGAGCCTGCTCATGGAACTTGGCTCACGCAGTAATCTGCCAGCTCAACCAGATCGCGAGCTACCCCAGAGCGCTGCCGGTCACCCGGCCGCACCCCATGGTCGATATCGCCACGATTACCCTTAGCCTGTCTCACTGTGACGACATTTCGGATACCGAGAATGTCCGCCACATGAGCGGCCTCGTTCTTCGAACTTACGCCCATCGCTACGACCGTCAGCGGTGGACCAGAGACCAGATCCGCCAGCTTGGCGGTGGTCTCCATGAGAGAAACCTGATCAGCTCGGGTCAGTAGAAGGAGATGGTCACACCAACCCAGCCACCCATGCCCCACTGAATCTGGTCGAGCCGCCAATGGCCCAAAGTCAAGAATGGTCCACGAATTAACCTGTGAAAGGGCTGCGATAACTCGCGCTCCCGCTTCCACATCGATCGGAGGAGCACCGCGGTTATCTCCTGATAACACCCGGACCTTGTTCCA
>CAYOEJ010000026.1:18111-20534 GCA_964403015.1 uncultured Arcanobacterium sp. | reverse complement strand
GATCTCGCGGACGCTATCGAAAGCGGCGCCTACCCGCAGTGGGATCTTGGCCTCCAAGTCTTCCCCGATACCGAAGATGAAATGTTCGAAGAAATCGACCTTCTCGATCCAACGAAGCTCGTTCCCGAGGAGCTGGCTCCGGTGCAGATCGTCGGAACCATGACGCTCACGGCCAATCCTACGAACTACTTCGAGCAGACCGAACAGGTCGCCTTCCATCCAGGCCACATGCCGCCCGGAATTGATGTGACTTCAGATCCGCTGCTCCAGGGTCGTCTCTTCTCGTATATCGATACCCAGATTTCCCGTCTCGGTGGTCCGAACTTTAACCAGATTCCGATCAACCGCCCGCAGGCGCCGGTCAACGATATGTTCCGGGACGGCATGCATCAGTCGGCGAGCCATGCGGGTGTTGCTCCGTACCACCCGAACTCCCTCGACGGAGGTAATCCATTCCCAGCAACGGCAACCGAAGGAGCACGTATTGACGTGCCCGTCGCGCTTCCCGAATCAACAATCGTTCGGGAGCAGCCGGCGTCGTTCGATGACCACTTCTCTCAAGCGCGATTGTTCTATTTATCTCTCACCGAAACGGAGCAGGAGCACGTCGCAGCCGCCTACTCATTCGAGCTCGGCAAGCGCTTTGAGGAGAACATCAAGGTGCGTCAGCTGAACAACTTAGCACAGATCGACACCGATCTTGCGCGGACCGTGGCAACAAACCTTGGTCTGCCGGTTCCGCAAAATGCCAAACTTGCTGACGTCACACCGAGTCCGGCACTATCCCAGATCGGCGAGGATTGGCCAATCGACGGCCGTCAGATCGGTATTCTCACCACCGAGAGCACGTCCGCGGCAAGCGTGGCGAAGCTTATGAGCGCGATTGACGCCGCGGGCATGATTCCGCTCGTGGTTGGAGAGCGTGGCGGCAAGCTTGGAGGTAAGGATGACGGGATTGATGTGTCGCGCACCTACGACACCGCCCGGTCCATCGAGTTCGACGCCATTGTGATTGCGGATATTCCGCAGCGCTATGAGGTTGACGTTCTTCTCGCCGAAGCCTTCCGCCACAAGAAGGCAATTGCTGTTCGTGAAGGGGTCGACCAAGTTCACCTCGATCTCGCCGCACCCGGTGTGGTCACGGTCAAGGCGCTGGTAGACGCTGTCGAACAGCTGACCCCGCTGATGAAGAAGCACCGAGTCTGGGATCGTCCGTAATTCGACAAGAAAGATGCAGGGCTGAGAGAGTAGAACCCGCCCGCAAAATAGAGCAGTCCGCCGGAGAAAGTATCCAGCGGACTGCTCTATTCTGTAGCTAAATGCTCATGGGCTACGGGGTCGGGCGACCGCCGTTCACATTGAGCGTCTCACCGAGAACGTAGCTCGACTCGGGCGAGGTGAGGAAGACGTATGCGGGCGCACACTCAGTGGGCTGACCTGCGCGACCAAGCGGGGTATCCTGACCGAACTTGGGCAGCTTCTCCTTCGGCTGGCCATCGGAAACCTGAAGCGGGGTCCAGAACGGACCCGGCGCCACCGCATTCACCCTGATTCCTTCGGGTGCGAGCACCTGAGCGAGACCCTTGGTGAAGTTGTTGATCGCGCCCTTCGTGGCTGCATAGTCAATGATCGCCTCGGAAGGATCGTAAGCCTGAACCGATGTGGTGTTAACGATGGTCGACCCAGGAGGCATGTGCTTAACAGCGGCCTGACTAATCCTGAAAATCGCGTGGATGTTCGTATCGAACGTATCTACCCACTGCTCGTCGCTCAGCTCTTCAAAGCTATCCACGGCGATCTGCTTGCCAGCATTATTGACAAGAGCATCGAGACCGCCGAGAGCCTCAACCGCATCCTCGACCAGCTTGATGCAGGTGTCGCGGTCCTTGAGGTCACCGGGGAACAGGTACGCCTTGCGCCCCTCCTTTTCGATAATCTCCTTGACCCACTGGGCATCGACCTCTTCTTCGGGAAGGTAGGACATAGCCACGTCCGCACCTTCGCGCGCGAAGGCGATGGCTACGGCTGCACCGATTCCTGAGTCTGCGCCGGTAATGAGAGCCTTACGCCCCTTGAGACGTCCAGTGCCGCGGTACGATTCCTGCCCGCGATCTGTTTGCGGTTCAAGCTTGGCATCGAGACCCGGTTCCGGCTGATCCTGCTTCGGTGGCGAGATCGCTTCGTAGCGTGTGACTGGGTTTTGGAAAGTTAGCTGGTCTGTCTTCTCTTCGGACATTTACGCTCCTCGTAAGTTCGCCGGTGCGTATGGCGCTTTACCATCGACGACGACGGCTGCTCACCGCCAACACATCCGACGCTATCAGCGCCCGCTGGTCAGACACCTGAAAAACCGGGCATCCTCCGCGCATGGCGAACTTGAGGGAACTAGTCTTCGATAATCGGGAACTTCTCAATCTTGAGGT